>WFPP01000132.1 GCA_015487495.1 Thiomicrorhabdus sp. | reverse complement strand
TCTGTTTTTAGAGCGGGGGTGTTTGTACCAAAAATTAAGCAGGTTTTTTAAAAAATGAGTCAGCACAACAAAACGGATGCCGTTGAGCGTCCGGTTAATTTTATTCGTAATATTATTAATGACGATTTAGCAAATCATAAGTATGAACGAGTGCAGACACGTTTCCCGCCCGAGCCAAATGGTTATTTGCATATAGGTCATGCCAAGTCCATCTGTTTAAATTTTGGATTGGCAGAGGACTATCAAGGTTTTTGTAATTTACGTTTTGATGACACCAACCCCTCTAAAGAGGACTTGGAGTATGTGGAGGCCATTCAAAAAGATGTGGCTTGGTTAGGCTTTGAATGGCATGGTGAACCGAAATACTCTTCAAACTATTTTGATCAGTTTTATGCGTATGCGGTGGAGTTAATTGAAAAAGGTTTGGCGTATGTCTGTTTTTTAAACGCCGAAGAGGCCCGAGCTTATCGAGGGTCATTAACCGAACCGGGTAAAGACAGCCCTTACCGAAATACCTCTCCTGAAGAAAATTTGGCGTTATTTACCAAAATGAAACAGGGCGAATTTAAAGAGGGGGAGTGTGTGTTAAGAGCCAAAATAGACATGGCCTCCTCTTTTATGTGCTTGCGCGATCCCGCGTTGTACCGTATCCGTTTTGAACACCATCACCAAACAGGCGATGTGTGGTGTATTTATCCCATGTACGATTTTGCACACTGTCTTTCCGATGCGATTGAAGGGGTAACGCATTCACTTTGTACCTTGGAGTTTCAGGATAACCGCCGTTTATACGATTGGGTACTGGCGCATTTAAATGATTTTAATCGCCCTGATCGCCCACACCAGTATGAGTTTTCACGTTTAAATCTTGAGTATACGGTGATGTCGAAACGTAAATTGCATCAGTTGGTGGATGATCATTTGGTGTCGGGTTGGGATGATCCGCGTATGCCAACCATTTCGGGATTGCGCCGTCGTGGTTACACGCCTGCCTCATTGCGAGATTTTGCAGAACGCATTGGTATCTCTAAAGTAGACAGTATGACGGGCATGGATATTTTGGAAGCGGCGGTTCGTGACGATTTGAATAAGGTCGCACCGCGTTCTATGGCGGTGCTTGACCCAGTTAAGGTGGTGATTGAAAATTTTGAAGGAGAGCCACTTTCGATTCAAGCCCCTGTACACCCTCAAAATGAAGCGATGGGTAAACGTGAAATTTTCTTTGGTCGCGAGCTGTATATTGATCGAGCCGACTTTTTAGAAGAAGCCCCAAATGGAAAATATCAGCGTTTGGCGTTAAATAAAGAGGTGCGTTTGCGTAATGCCTTTATTGTAAAAGGGGAGAGAGTCGATAAGGATGCAGAGGGCAATGTTACCACCATTTATTGTACTTATGATCCTGAAACACTGGGTAAAAAACCCGCCGATGGCCGTAAAGTGAAAGGGGTGATTCATTTTGTTGAAGCCTCTAAGGCATTACCGGCGGTGTTTCGAATTTACGACCGTTTGTTTACGGTTGAAAACCCTGTTAAAGCAGACAATTTTGAATCGGTTATTAATACCGAGTCGTTGGTGGTAAAACAAGGATTTGTGGAGCCAGGATTGGACAATTCAGATCCTGAAAAAGCCTATCAGTTTGAACGAGAGGGGTATTTTTGCCGAGATAATCAGTCAGGAAATATTCAAGTCTATAATCGTACTGTTCCCTTACGAGATACATGGAGTAAAAAATGATTAAAATTAAAGCCGAGAGAGTGTGTGGCGTAGAATTAAGTGGTAATGATGCGATTATCAGTTTATTGGTGATCGAAGAGGGTGCCATGTTTCACCTGCCTGATTGTCGTGTGACGCGTATTACCTGTAAAAACCCAGACAGTGCTAGTGAGCTGCGTTATTTTCAAAAAACTTTTGAGCAGTTGGCGCAAGATTATCAAATTGAGACAGTGGTGATTCGTGAACGCATGAAAAAAGGTAAGTTTTCGGGAGGGGCAAATGGATTTAAACTGGAAGCCGCATTGCAATTGTCGGATAAACTCAATACGGTACTCATTTCACCCACCGACATTAAAGCCAATTTAAAACGTTACCCTTTGCCCATTACCTTTGCAGAAACGGGGTTAAAAAAGTTTCAAGAGCCGTCATTTACCACGGCATTTGCCTATTATGCTGGAAAGCATGAATGGTAAAAGCCGTTTGTTCAACGCTTTTTTAAAAAAGCGTTTTAAATAAGGTGAGCCTTTTACACCGATTACCCTACCCTATATTACGCGATGTTACGCTATGATTGAGAATTCATGATGTCTGAAAAAATTTCCCCCCCCCTATCGAATGCCTTGAGTACAGAGAACCACTTTAGCCATTTAGACCTTCCGTTATCGCAACTTGATAATTTAACCGCATTAGGCTACGAAACCATGACGCCTATTCAAGAGGCGGCTCTGCCATTAGGACTGGGGGGGAAAGATTTAATTGCACAGGCTAAAACAGGCAGTGGTAAAACCGCCGCGTTTGGTATTCCTTTGCTGAATAAGTTGGATGTTAAATCGTTTGTGGTGCAAGGGTTGGTGATGTGCCCTACGCGGGAATTGAGCAACCAAGTGGCCGAAGAGTTACGCCGTTTAGCACGGTTTCAGCAAAACATTAAAATTGTTACTTTATGTGGTGGAGTACCAATGCGACCTCAAATCGCCTCGTTAGAACATGGCGCACATGTGGTGGTGGGCACGCCAGGGCGGATTCGAGACCACATAGAAAAAGGCCAACTCGATTTGAGTCAAGTGACCACGATGGTACTGGATGAAGGCGATCGTATGTTGGAGATGGGCTTTAAAGAGGAGATGGTACATATTCTTGGCTTTACACCCGAACAGCGTCAAACTTTGCTGTTTTCAGCGACCTTTCCTGAGGATATTAAGTATATCAGTCGTCGCTTTCAAAAGAATCCAATGGAAATTGCGGTAGAGTCGCATCACGACATGGACACCATTGATCAGCAATTTTATATTTGTCATCATCAAGAGAAGCTAGAAGGGTTGGTAAAATTATTGGCGTTTAATGGCTTTGAGCATGGACTGATTTTTTGTAATACCAAAAAATTGGTGCAAGAGGTCACG
>WFPP01000131.1 GCA_015487495.1 Thiomicrorhabdus sp. | reverse complement strand
TCTATAATGGAATTTAGGTTTCCCGACCCTGTACCTACGCCTACCGACCTTGTAATGCAGGCTCAAGGGTTTAACTCAAAGGCCTCGGATACTCTACGGTATTGGCGAAGAGGGAGGGAGATCTATCTACTTTCAAGCTCACCAAAGTGGTTTTAGGGGGGGACGATCTTCCCAAAATTCTATTCTTAGAATAAAGCAAGCCAATAAAAAAAACTAATGACTGTTTGGTTTTCTTTCACTAGATGTAAACATATAAGGGGGGAGAAAATTTTTATAAGGCAAAAAAGAGTCCTAAAAAAACCCCTGTTTTAAACAGGGTTTTTTTAGTGTCAAGTTTGAGTAAAATCGTTATGATTTTTTGAACTCAGGGTAGGCTTCCATGCCACATTCAGATTGATCCACGCCTTCGTACTCTTCTTCTTCAGAGACTCGAATACCCATAACGGCTTTAATAATCATCCAAAGTACAAGACTGGTACCAAATACCCATGCAAAGATAACGGCAATGCCGGTTAATTGCGCTACCAGGCTGGCATCAGGATTGGTAAAGGTGACGGCGATGAGACCAAACACACCAACCACGCCGTGAACCGAGATGGCACCAACAGGGTCATCCAGTTTTAATTTAGAGTCCATAAAGAGAATTGAGAATACCACGATCACACCACCGGCAATACCAATTAAGGTGGCTTCTAGGGCTGTAGGTGTTAATGGTTCAGCGGTAATGGCAACCAGACCCGCTAACGCACCGTTTAACATCATGGTTAAATCGGCTTTACCAAATTTAAGTTTGGCTAAGGTTAATGCTCCCACAACGCCTCCAGCGGCGGCCAATAAGGTATTAACAAAAATCATTGCAACGGCGTTGGCATTTTCAACGTCAGAGACCATGAGTTGTGACCCCCCATTAAAGCCAAACCAACCTAGCCAAAGAATGAAGACACCGAGTGTGGCTAAGGGCAGGTTGGCACCTGGAATGGCACGAACTTCACCGTTTGGCCCGTATTTGCCTTTACGTGCGCCCAATAAAATGACACCCGCTAATGCCGCAGAAGCACCGGCCATGTGAACCACACCAGAGCCTGCAAAATCGAGGAAGCCCAATTCGTCCAGGAATCCACCACCCCATTTCCAAAAACCTTGCATTGGGTAAATGAACGCTGTAAAGACAATAACAAAGGCAAAGAAGGCCATCAGCTTCATACGCTCCGCAACCGCACCCGATACTACTGACATGGCGGTGGCAACAAAGACTACTTGGAAGAAGAAGTCAGACATACCAGAGTAGTAAGGTGCATCATCGCCACCTGCAATGACAGAAGCGGTGGTGTTATCGGCACCCAGTAAGAAGCTCATTCCAGGAAAGAAACTGCTGACTGCTTCGGCAGGGTACATAATGTTGTAGCCAACCAGCATGTACATAATACATGCGAGGGCAAAAAGCCCAATGTTTTTGGCTAGAATTTCAGTGGTGTTTTTTGAACGGACTAATCCCGCTTCGAGCATGGCGAACCCTGCCGCCATCCACATAACCAATGCGCCTGACATTAGAAAGTAGAAGGTGTCCAGTGCATAACTGAGTTGTAGAACTTGTTCCATAAGTTATTCCTTTTATAATTTAGACGTTTTTAAAGTGCAACATCGCCCGATTCTTCGGTACGAATACGAACTGCGCCTTCAAGTGGCATAATAAAGATTTTTCCATCTCCAATTTTACCAGTACGTGCCGCATTGCCAATGGTTTCAATTACGGTTTCAACTTGCTCATCAGAAACGGCAACTTCAAGCCGTAATTTGGGTAAAAATTCAATGGAATACTCAGCACCTCGATAAATTTCGGTATGGCCTTTTTGGCGACCAAAGCCTTTAGATTCGGTAACCGTCATGCCGTGTACATTAATATCATGCAGGGCTTCACGTACATCATCCAGTTTAAAAGGTTTGATAATTGCAACAACCAGTTTCATACTAACCTCTTCTTTGAGTTACATTAAAATTGTTCGTATTTTGTAAGCCTACTGCATGCCATATTTTTATTTAGTTATGAATTCAAATGTTTAGCATTATTTTTAACGGTTTTAGGTGGTGTTTTAAACGATTTGATTGTAAGGTCGTATAAAAATGGTGCGATATGTTAATAATCTGGTGCGTATTTTGTTGGCAAAGTACGCTTCAATAAAATAGAAAGTGATTAAGTTTGAAGCGATTTTTTTCTAAATGGCCTAATGGTCTGCAAGCTTTGTTGGTACAGGCAGGGGTGTTTGTGGTGATTGCATTGGGCATTTCAATTGCGCCCTATTTTTTCCCCCCCCCTTATTCCATTTTTGTATTGGTTATGATTCAAACGCTGTTTGCTGTGCTAATAAGTCGTGCCATTGGTTTGCCTTATTGGTGGTTATGGATACAAGGGGGCATTCCGGTTGGGCTGTATTTGGGTGTGGCACTTGAATTTAACCCCCTTTGGGCATTGATGATTTTCGTTTTATTATGGTTGCTTTTTCGTAATGTATTCAGTGAACGTGTGCCACTGTATTTAACCAATCAAACCACGCGTCAAGCATTAAAAAAAGCCGCCAAAGAGTTGAGTCATATACAGCCTAAAATCCATTTTATGGACTTGGGTTGTGGCTTGGGTGGTAATGTGGTGTTTATGTCACAACAGCGTGGCGTGGAACTATCAACGGGCGTTGAAACAGCACCGATTCCCTATCTGTTTTCGAAGCTCTCCAGTTGGATAGGGGGGGGAGAAATTTTGGCACAAGATATTTGGAAGACCGATTTAAGTGACTACCATCTTGTGTATGCTTTTTTATCTCCCGAACCGATGCCTAAACTGTGGCAAAAGGTGACCGATGAAATGCAAAAAGGGTCGGTGTTTATCTCAAATAGTTTTGCTGTACCCAATGTAGAACCCACTGATATTTGGCAACTGCCCGATGGGCGGGAAACCGTTTTGTATCTTTATCAAATTTAACGTTACGACAGGGTTATTATAAAAATAATAAAAAATAGGAAGTGTATGACAATGAAGCAAGCCCTTTATTCATTAGAAAAAATTCAGTCTTGGAGTCCCTATCTTGAACAGATGTGTCGGCGTTTTCCGGAGTTAGTGTCCTCTGAATATTGGGGAGAGCCTTGGCCAGCGGGACAACTTTATCAGCGAGTTTATGAAGAGGTGATTGAGGCTAAAGAGGAAGAGGGATTAAAAAAATGCTTGAGAACCCTACGAAACTGGCAGATGACGCGCATTGCGATTCGAGATTTATCCGGTCTGGCTGCGCTGGAAGAGACTATGCGAGATTTATCGGATTTAGCCGATGCACTGGTGGCTTCTACGCTAGATTGGCATTATGAGCGGGCGTGTTTGCGTTATGGCACGCCGATAGGACGTGACTCGGGTTTACCACAAAAAATGCTGGTAATTGGCATGGGAAAACTGGGCGGTCAAGAGCTGAATTTTTCGTCGGATATTGATCTAATTTTTGCCTACCCTGAGGGGGGTGAAACGCAAATAGCGGAAGGTCAGCCAGTCAAACGCCCCACTTCAAACGATCAGTTTTTTACGCGCTTAGGACAGGCGATGAATAAGTCATTGGTGGAGATGACGGAAGACGGATTTGTGTATCGGGTGGACATGCGATTACGTCCGTTTGGGGATGGCGGTTCACTGGCGATTAGTTTTTCAGGCATGGAGCATTATTACGAAATTCATGGCCGTGCTTGGGAGCGGTATGCGCT
>WFPP01000130.1 GCA_015487495.1 Thiomicrorhabdus sp. | reverse complement strand
GTTCGGCAATGGCTCTAATTTCAGAGTCTTCGTGGTTTAGTACACGAATAATCTCTAACGTCTCGGTATCTTTAGAAAAATACTCAATGCCTAATGTACCTTGTGTCACGGCAGGCAAACAAACATCAGGGGAAATTTCATGACGAATACGATCATCTAATCCCAAGCGCTGAAGGCCAGAGGTGGCAAGCACAATCGCATCGTACTCACCGGCATCTAATTTACCCAAACGGGTACCAACATTACCACGTAAATCACGCACATCCAAGTCTGGACGAACCGCCATCAATTGGGCTTTGCGACGCAGGCTGGAAGTACCTAAAATGGCTCCTTTTGGCAGCTCATCAAATGTTGTATATTGGTTTGACACAAAGGCATCGGTAGGGGAGTGACGCTTCATCAACGCACCCAGTGCAAAGCCTTCGGGCAGTTCCATTGGCACGTCTTTCATGGAGTGAATCGCAATATCGGCATCGCCGTCCATCATGCGATCTTCCAACTCTTTGGTAAACAGGCCTTTACCGCCTATTTTTGCTAAAGGCACATCTAAAATTTTATCGCCCTTAGTGGACATGGGAAGCAACGTAATTTCAAGATCAGGGTAAACTTTTTCAAGCTCTGCTTTAACAAATTCGGCTTGCCACATGGCGAGTGGGCTTTTACGTGTTGCGATTCTCAATGTCTTTTTCATATTATGTTTCCAGTTTGATGCTGTAAGCCATTGCGTTAGAATGGGCGAAATTTTAATTATGTCCCATTTTACTGAAAATTACCCTAAAGTTTTCGTTAAAATAACGCCTTATGCATTTTCTCTAAAACAAGAGATAATGCATTGGTGTTTAAATGGTACTTAAGTTCGTGCTAAAAAGGGATGGTTAAAAAATGAAAACAATATTTTCCCCCCCCCTATTTTTCTTGGCGTTATTGGGCTTAATCATTGGCGTACTTTTAACAAACCACTCTGTTTCAGCTCAATCAAAAACAGCTGGCGCACACACCTCTTACTTTAAAGAAGCTTGGGATTTACAACAGATAGGTAGTTTATCCAAACAAAAAAATCTGCCCATCATGCTGATGTTTGGCGCAGAATACTGCGAATACTGCAAGCTGTTGATTGAGGAGGTTTTAGAGCCGATGGCGTTAAGTGGCCTGTACGATGAAAAAGTCGTTATTATGCGCCATGTTGGCGTTGATGAACCCAAACGCATTCCTGACTGGAACGGCCATCTTATTAAAAAATCACAATGGGCTTACCAGTTAAATGCCGACTTAACCCCGACCGTTTTATTTGTTGATTCAACAGGCAAAGAGGTTGCCCCACGTATTATTGGGATTCCTGAAATTACCTTATATGCAGGCTTAATTCATCAAAATATTAATACCGCCTATCAAAATATGGGAGTAGATAAACACATTCCTGCAACCCCAGAGTTGCTATACCTTCAAACAAATGAGAACGCGAGAGCAAAATGAGCAATAAACATAACCAGCAAAAACTTTCCAGCGCACGTTTTAGCGAATCCACCGATGCGTTTGTGGAGGCTTTTACCGCCTCCATTCAATTTGATCAACGTATGTACCGCCAAGATATTCAAGGCTCCATTGCCCATGCCAAAATGTTAACCAAAGTGGGTATTTTGAATGAGAGCGAACTCAGAGACATTCTCGACGGGTTACAACAAGTTCAAAATGAAATTGAAGCTGGTGAGTTTAACTGGTCAATTCAGCAAGAAGATATTCACATGAATATCGAAGCCCGTTTAACCCATTTAATTGGCATTACCGGTAAAAAACTCCACACAGGCCGTTCCAGAAATGACCAAGTGGCAACCGATATTCGCCTGTTTATTCGAGATGAAATTGATGCCATTTTACCTGAGTTAAAACGCCTTCAAGAGGGACTGATCGAACTTGCTTCACGTGAAGCAAATACGATTATGCCCGGTTTTACTCACTTACAAACGGCACAACCCGTTACCTTTGGGCATCACATGCTGGCGTGGTTTGAAATGATTAAACGCGATGTAGAACGCTTGCAAGATTGCCGTAAACGCGTCAACACATTACCGTTAGGCTCTGCGGCCTTGGCCGGAACAACCTACCCCATTGATCGTGAATTTACTGCTAAATTATTAGGGTTTGAGCGCATCACTGAAAACTCATTAGATGGGGTTTCTGACCGTGATTTTGCCATTGAATTTACCGCCTTTGCGGCCACCTTAATGATGCATTTATCGCGTTTTTCGGAAGAGCTGGTGTTGTGGTCTTCGGCACAGTTTCAATTTATTGATCTGCCCGACCGCTTTTGTACTGGCTCGTCCATTATGCCGCAAAAGAAAAACCCTGATGTACCCGAGTTGGTACGCGGAAAAACAGGCCGCGTGTATGGTCATTTAATGAGTTTGCTCACACTGATGAAATCGCAACCACTGGCGTACAACAAAGACAATCAAGAAGATAAAGAACCGTTGTTTGATACCGTAGATACGGTACGAGGTAGCTTGCGTGCCTTTGCAGATATGATTCCTGCGATTATTGTGCAAAAAGAGATGACCTACGAAGCGGCCAAACGAGGATTTTCAACCGCAACCGATTTGGCCGATTATTTGGTGGGCAAAGGTTTGGCCTTCCGTGATTCACACGAAGTGGTTGGTTTGGCCGTGGCACACGGTATTCAAACAGGGCAAGATTTATCTGAAATGTCGTTGGAAACCTTACAGGGTTTTTGCGATAAAATCACTGAGGATGTGTTTGAGGTATTAACCCTGGAAGGTTCTGTGGCCGCACGGGATCATTTGGGAGGAACCGCACCGAATCAAGTAAGGGCTGCAGTAGAACGTGCCAAAGCCTATTTGATGTCATTCTAAAAATTTCTCCCCCCCTCTATAATGAGAGACAACCATGCACTTAGATCGCTTTCTTTGTAAACAAGCCGATTACAGTCGCAAAACGGTATTGCAGTTGCTCTCTCAAAAACAGGTTAAAGTGGATGGTAACGTCATCCTGCATCGAGACTATCCTATTACCCCGTTTTCTCACATTGAAGTTCAAGGTAAGCAAATTCAAAACGCCACGGCTCGTTATTACATGCTTAATAAACCCGCAGGCATTTTAAGCGCCACCACCGATCCTATACATTGCACCGCTTTAACGTTATTAACTGGGATAAATACAACGGACTTACACATTGCGGGACGCTTAGACCGAGCGACAACTGGGTTGCTCATTTTAACCAACGATGGCAAATGGTCACGACAACTCACCGAATTAAAACCCATTGGAGCAAACCAAATACCCAAAGTCTATTTGGTTGAAACCGCTTATGCCATTTCACCCACAACTGCACAGCGTTTTAAGGAGGGCATTTATTTCAAAACAGAAAACGTCACCACAAGCCCTGCACAGCTCGACATCATTCATGAGACCCTTGCACGGTTAACCATTTATGAGGGGCGATATCATCAAGTTAAACGGATGTTTGCAGCGGTTGGTAATCGAGTCACCCAGTTACATCGAGAGCAGGTAGGATCTATTATATTAGAGCCTGCCTTAACAACAGGTTTGTTTAGAGCGTTAACACCGCAAGAAGTTAACTGGGTCTGGAAACGCTAAATACAGAAGAAAATTGAGTTTTTTAAGAGAGAGTACTTCTTGGGGCACAAGGCGAATTAGTCGGCTAACTCGCCAAAACGAATAACCTTATTACGCCCTGTGTTTTTAGCATGATAAAGCGCTTGATCGGCCATATCAATCAGCTCCATCTCTTTGGACACGGTTTGCTCAGGGTAAGCAGCAATCCCAATACTGACCGATAGATTAATTTGTTGATCACCCTCTTTTAAGATGGAATCTTGAACTTTATGACGAATGCGTTCACACACCGTCAGAGCATCATCCGAGTCTGCACCGTGTAAAATAATCAAAAATTCTTCCCCCCCATAACGAATCACAATATCACCATCGCGTAACGAATTTTTAATAATACTGGTCGTTAAAATAATGGCTTTATCTCCCACTAAATGGCCATAGGTATCATTCACTCTTTTAAAATGATCAATATCCACCATCGCAACGGCCAAACTAGAACTGTCTCGAACCGCCCGTGAAAAATCCTCTTTAAGACGATCCATTCCAAAACGTCGGTTATAAATATTGGTTAGGCCATCAATCGCTGCTAAACGTTGGAACTTTGAATGCGTCATAGCATTATTAATGGCTAAACCGATACTACGACTGAAAAGCTCTAATAAACGCTCTGTGTGCTCATCAGCTTCCGCCGCACCGGTGGCCGCAATTAAGACACCTAAATTCACCCCTTTAAATTCAATCGGCTCAATAAAGACTTCTGAAGGATAAAAATGCGTTAACACGCCGTCTATTTTTATATTTTTAGGGACTTGAATTCTTTCTGAGCCCCCTTTTGAAATACTCTTAAGAACAACATCATGCTGAATTAACGTGTCGGACTCTAAAATACCTTGAGACGCAATGAGCTTGAGCTCTCCTTTCTTAGAGATAATAATTGCCCCTGCATCAATATTGGTGGAGCGTATAAGAAGTGAGAGGGTTTCATCAGCCAAGACATCCACATCTAAGTTCTCGGACATCACTTTTGAGAACTGGGTGTATACGGCTTCGATTTCATTGGCTTGAATAAGAGAGGTAAGC
>WFPP01000129.1 GCA_015487495.1 Thiomicrorhabdus sp. | reverse complement strand
GTGAAATATACTGAAATTTAAATTTTTTCAGAAAAACCCTGTCAAGCTTTTTTTGCTAAAGACGCAATTAATTTTTTACAAGTTGCACTGTGCTATCGGAACTATACAGTAAACTTCACCAAAAGGGCGCTTTTAAAGATACTTTCAATTATTATCAGTAACTAGGCATAGAGTTTTCGCGCTTATTTTTAGTTTGAGGCTTTTACTTGGAATCAAGCTGATTTAGACAAAATGCCTTCGGGTATGTAAAGATTGAATTTTAGGGAATATGCTTTTTCGATTAATTGGGTTCTGCTGACACAACCAAATTTATTATTAATGTGGGTAATGTAATTGTCTATGGTTTTGGGTGACACAGACATTCTTTTTGCTATTTCTTTAGAAGTTTGTCCACGCATTAAATAGTATAAACAGATAGACTCTTTGGGACTCAAGCAATTATGAAAAGTAGACACGATGGTATATACATTTTTTTCGTATGTTGATGAATTATGGGATGCATTCATGAAGTCATTAGCAACGAGTTTTTTTATCGTTTGCGTATCTAGTTCATAGGTATTTCCAAAAATACCGATTATTTTAATGCTTAGGAAACTCAAAGATATTGGCCTCCAAGAAATTTTTGATTTGAAATATTGCCTTTGTTAAAAGGCAATAGCTGCGGAATTTTGCAGGTTAAATATGAGTCAACATGAGTCTTAAATAAACTGCGCATTGAATTTTAGATGGACTACTCCCTTATGACTGATTAATAGCTTCCTGGACTAACCATTTTTTGATGCTTTTGTTTGAGTTTTTCAATGGAATTGTTATAAACACAATTTTTGAGGGTCATCGATGAATTTTTGCAATGAGTGCATAGTAGCGGATCTGAACCGAAGTTTTTAATAATGAGCTCACGCGAGGCAAGGTCTTTGATCTTTTTCACTATTTGCCCTAATGCCTGATAAACAAAAGGTAAAAGCGTTCCCCTTGTTCTATTCGATAGCCAGTTATAATAGCGAACGACTCTAAAATATTTGTCAGGAATATGAGCGATGATCCGCTTAATAAAGTCAAAGACAGGTAGAGTCATGAAGTGTTCAGATTTATCATGATGGTCGAAATAGGCAAAAGTGACAAATTGACCATCATAGTTTTTGATTCTTGTTTCTCCAATGGGCGGTCGTTTCAAGTATCGCCCTAGATAGGTAACATTTCGATGGTGATTATCAGAAGGTTTTGCAAAGTGTACCACCCACTTTTTATTTGCAAGCATCTCTAGCCATGTTAGGAAATCATTGTCGCTGTCAAATTGGCTTGGGATTTTCAAATTGCCCTGTAAAAACTCATTTTTTAATAGGGTAATGACACTGTTGCGCCATGAGGACTTAACTGACTCAAGATTTCTACGGTTGAACCTAAGATTAGGAATAAACTTTGTTTTGTCCCTGGACAAGCCGCTTAAAGTCGTCGAGAGGTGAAAGTGCATATTTCTTTTGAGGTCTCTGCCAAAAGTGTGAAGGGCAACAAAGATCCCTGGGATAACGCCCATTTTGTAAGCGGTTCGAGTGATAAGTTTTGCTGGAATTGGCATTAATTTGTTAGTGAGGTGCCTATTTAGCCAAAATATCGGTTGTAGTTGAGCCGGAAAAGTAAAGGTGATGTGTTGATAGCGAGTTTTTGGTAAGAGCTCAAGATGTTTATTAATCCAATTGTCAGTCGCTTTTTTCCCACAGGATGGGCAAAATCTTGATTTACACGTGTGAAAGACAGGTTTTAAGCCATAACAGGAGTCACATTGGTAGTTACGGTAGCCCAAAAAGGTAGTACGGCAGGTAATGAGTTTGATGATATTGATGATGATGTCTTCACGAATTAAGGATGTATAGGTAAGGAAAAATTGCCACCAGTGATGGTTATCTAAGAAAATATCTCTGAGTTTATGCCCTTTAATTAGTTCCAAAGGATATTTCTATTTGTTAAAATGCCAAACATTTTAACAAATAGAGCAAGAAACGTCATGGCTCAATGGCAAAGACTAGTGGTGATAGAGGCTAATTATTAACTGCTAACTCATTGACGGGTAAGCCACCAGTTTGACTGGTGTGACTTTCAAGGCTTGGCCTTAAGATTTAGTTTTTAAAGACATGTAAGATTAGCTCCGATGTAGCTTGGCGGCTTACAGAAGGAGATAATTTACATGTCGTATGACAGCTTAAGTCATTCAAAATGGGACTGCAAATACCATTTGGTGTTTGTACCGAAGTTCAGGAAAAAGAAGTTGTATGGTGAAATACGCAGGTTTATTGGGCCGGTATTTCATGAACTTGCTTCGCAAAAGCGGTGCAAGATATTGGAAGGGCATATGGTTCAAGATCATGTCCATATGCTGATACAAATTCCGCCGAAATATGCGGTTTCTGAGATCGTTGGATATCTCAAAGGAAAAAGTGCCATAGCGATAGCGAGGCAGTTCAGCGGACGAAAACGGAATTTTAACGGTGAAAGCTTTTGGGCTAGGGGTTATGCCGTGTCGACTGTAGGATTTGAGGAAATGCAAATTAGGAAATATATCCAGAATCAGGAACAGCTTGAAACCGCGGGCTCGACTGAGGATGGGATGTTTTAATTTGGTTCGAACTTAATAATTGGCAGCCCCATGGGCTGCTCACAGCCGTCAAGCCTCCCGCTATGCGGGAGCGTAATGACTCATCATTTTGCCAGCCTTCTAGCTTTTGTACTTGAATATACTTAGATGGGTCCGGTGATCTGGAACAAAAATCAGGAAAAATAAGAGCTATTCCTGTTGGTTAGTTAACGACTTAGAATCTCTCAGAGTGGCTTATCCACAAGTCCATAGGCCAGGAGAGCTTTCATCGTCTCGGATAGGCCTGTGGACCC
>WFPP01000128.1 GCA_015487495.1 Thiomicrorhabdus sp. | reverse complement strand
GGTTATAAAATTGCATTAGAAGTGATGGTCAAAGGCCCCTTTGAAAAGGTCAGCGAAGTGCCAATTCATTTTGTGGATCGAGTGCATGGTGAATCCAAACTCACCTTGGGAGAACAGCTTAAATATTTAAGGCATTTGCGCCGACTGTACCAATATAAATTTAAAACCAAAGCAGAATTTTTTCAGTTTGCCGCTGTGGGCAGCAGTGGTTTTATCGTCGATTTAGGGTTTTATCTCTTATTGCAAGTGTTTGGCCTGTCGCATACCGTGGCACGCGCCATCTCTTTTTGGCCTGCCGTTTCCTGGAACTGGATGCTCAACCGCCTAATTACTTTCAGCCACCGTGAAAAAACCGCCAAAGCCACTCAGTGGGGCGCATTTGCGTCCAGTTCACTCTTGGGCTTTGCCGTCAACTACGGCACCTATTACACCCTCACCACCTTTGTACCCTTCTTTCAGGAACATATGATTTTAGCGTTAATTGTGGGCGTATTAATGGGCATGGGCTTTAACTTCTCCATCTCTAACCTGTTTATCTTTAAAAAACTGAGAGAAGAAGTGAACGACGAATCGAAAAAGAACACCAAATAATTTTCTCCCCCCTATTTAAGACCTAAAAGCGAGATGTTGTGCTTGCATGGCCTCAAAGGTATTCAGCAGGGGCTGATATTTTTTGGTACCATTTTCGAGTTGTGAGTAAACCTCATAAATGGCTTCAATCGTTGATAAACTGGCGCTATTTTTCTGTTTACGAATCTGATAACTGGATGGACTTTGCGGTATTAAGGTCACACGATTTAACGCTCTTAATTCACGGTTTAACCGCATCATTTTATGCGTTTTACGCCATGTTCCGTCCAGTACCAATAATTTAAAATTAGAGCCAAACAAAGCCGCTAACTCTGAAACAGGAAACGATTGGAACACTTCTTGTTGCCCATCAAGCTTGGGGTACAGTAACAAAACAGGTATTGAGTCCATAAGCCATGCTTGCAGTTCGGGTAGTTCATCTAAGGACTCCCCGATCCAAGTCTGTGTGTTTTGAAGCGATAGCTGAGCTATTTTAGCCGTGCCTTTTACCTGGGAGACTTCGTTAGGGTGTTGTAAAACACCCAGCTCCACCTCATTCTGAATGGGGGTTATCAATGGACAAAGGCACACTTTTTTAGCCCGTTTACAAATAGAACACATCACTCTGGACATAAATTAATACTCAAATCAAAAATAAGGTAAGGGGGGGGGAGAAAATATTGAATCATCCTAAAATAGGTCAATCATCGCAAGCCAGTATTCACTTACAAATCGCTACCCAGAATGATTTATTTGAACTAAAACACTTTTTAAAACGCCATAAACAATGCAGTGTGCAATCGAATGACTTGGTATACCTTGTGCGTCTCTACATGCCGTCCAGCCAAGCCATCATTGGCGTTGGAAAACTCAAATCAATTTCACAAAATACCTTCTGGTTACATGGACTCTACATCAGTCCATCACAACGTAAGCAGGGTTACGCCAGTCAATTGCTTCTATTTATGGCCGCTCAGAGGCAAGAAGCACATAATTCTTCCTCTGGCCAAACCAAGCAAATCATTACTTTTCCACTGGCGCATCTTGAGACTTTTTATCTAAAAAATAACTATCAATTTATAGAACCATCTGGCTTACCAAGTGAACTAAACCTTCGTTATCAAAAGGCAAAAAAACAACACAAAAACTGGTTATGTATGGCGCTAAAGCTTGAAAACCAATCTACTCCAGAGTAGAGCCTCTCTCAATTCACTTTCTACCCCGCTTATTCGGTTCTTTCTAATGCCCGTTTATTCTCTTTGCTGTCGCTCTCGGCTTCCTCCAGTAAATGGCTAGGAAGCTCTTTTTTGGTTTTTCCCGCCAACTCCTTCAGCATTTCAGCCTGGCGTACTAAGTTCCCTTTTCCAGATAACATTTGGTTACGAGTGGTTTCATAGGTATTTTGTGCAGTTTGCAACTGCTTGCCAACCTTTTCAAAGCTCTCAACAAACCCCACAAATTTATCGTGCACTTCCGCGGCTCGCTTAATCAATTTTAAGGTATTTTCACTTTGTCGTTCATAGCGCCAAAGCTGTTCAATGGTTTTTAAACTGGTAAATAAGGTGGTTGGCGTCACAACAGCAACCCGTTTTTCAAACGCATTTTCAAAAATACTGGCATCGGCTTCAATTGCCATTAAGTAGGCGCCTTCAATGGGAATAAACATCAGTACAAAATCAGGCGCATTGAGCAAGTCTAACGACTCATAACGTTTATTCGCTAAAGCATCAATGTGTTTTTTTAAGCTTTGAATGTGCTGTTTTAATGCGGCAGTACGTTGGGAGTCATTACCACTATTTAAGGATTGTTCATAGTGTAACAGGGATACTTTTGAGTCAATAATGACGTGTTTATTATCTGGTAGGTTTAAAATGACATCGGGTCTTAAACGTTTACCCGATTCATCAGTAAAGCTTTTTTCACGATCAAACTCAACGCCTTCGGTTAAGCCAGATCGCTCCAGTAAACGTTCTAAAATGAGCTCTCCCCAATTTCCTTGGAGCTTGCTGTCTCCTTTTAAGGCTTGGGTTAAGTTTTGAGTTTCTTCACTCATTTGGTGGTTGAGCCGTTGCAACTGCTTTAACTGCTCGGCCAAACTGGCTCGGCCTTCCAAATCCTCTTTATGCACTTGTTCAATACGCTCTTTAAACCCTTCTAAAGCACCTTGCACGGGTTTCAGAATGGCATCCATCGTAGTTTGAGTATTTTGGGTAAATTGAGCTTGTTTGCTTTCAAATATTTGATTGGAGAGCACTTTAAACTCATTGGCGAGTTGTGTTTTGCTGGACTCGATTAGTGCCAGTTTTTCCTGGGCATTATTTTTTTCATTTTCCAAAACTAAATTTAATTCGGCGACAGTGGTCTCACTCTGGTTTAACATTTTACGTAGTGCAACCAATTCACCGGCCTGTTTTTCCATCTGTTCCTTTAGCTCAATCCGTTGTTGTTCTTTATATTCAAGAGAGGTTTTAAGAGAGGAAAATTCAGAGAGTTGTTGAATAAGCTGGTTATTCTTAACTTTAACCTCCTTTAAATTTTCAAGTTCTACTTTTTTAAGGGTTAGTTGTTCACGTTGCTGTTGCAACACATTTTCCTGTTGTTTCAATCTTTTTTGAAATTGCGAAACCTTCACCCCAAAAAAAATTGCCGTCAAAAAAACAACCCCAAATAAAATCCAGAAAAGTTCAACCGAAATCATTGTGGTTTTAACATCCGTACTTGCTCTAACCGTTCTTTTACAGCTTTTTGCTCAGTTTTTGGAAGCAATTTTTTACGCTTACCCTGTTCTAGTTTATACGTTTTGACTAACTTGTTTTTACGCGTTAAAAGTGTTGTACCAACAGGAACAAGCTGCTCTCTTCCCTGCACCATAACGGGTACCCCCATAGAAGAACTGTTAGAAAAGTCCATTTTTATGTGTTTTGACGGAGAACGGTTATATTTGTCATTTACTCGAACCAACCTGGATCCATCGGGCATCACAATCACTGCCGAAACGGTTACTTTAGGAGGAATATAAATACGTTTTACTTTCTTTTTTGGCTTACCAGAAGAGGGGGGTAAAATTTTGACCGTCTCTTTTTCTTCAACAGGGTTTAAATAGTGTGCACGTTGTTGATCAATTTTTTCCCGTGTTTCCCTAGATAAAAACAGTTTTTGTAACCCCATTTCTGAAACTTCCTTGTCACCTGTCTGAGTCAAGGCTTCCTGAGACACTGTCAGGTCAGCATGTGCTGCCCCCAAAAAAGAAGCAACAAATAACACGCTGTAAGGAAGCAGGTTTAAGAATGGTTTCATATCTTCCTCCTAACGTTTAATTTTGCATATCTGAAAGAGTGGTATGCGTATGAAATAAAATTAAAGTACAATCGGCCGCAACATTACCACTCATTAAATTAAAGTCAGCCTGAATATCATGCTTGCTTGAGCTTAAAACATGCGTTTTACAGCTTTCAACTAAATAAAGGGGGGAGATTTTCTGGCTAATGGTTTCAAACACCCGCAACAGGTCTTCTTCATGTTGCAAGTTCATTCGTAATTTTAATCGACTGTAAAAAAAGACTCGATTAGGTACTTTTATCTTGGCAAACTGGCTACTGTTTAATGGTTTTTCTGCTGAAAGGTCAAATTTTAAATTCGGGATAAGGTATGATTCGGATAAACGGATTAAAGAGTCCGTCCAAAACACTCGATCTTGTTTTTTAACCAATCCTTTTTTAACCAGTTCCTGATACTTATCTCCATATTTCTGATAAAGCATTAATTGACGCTGTAAAAACCGAACTTCATTTTGTAATTCATCTAACTTTTGCACCTTAGGCCTTTCTTGTGCCTGAAGCTCTTTTTCAAGTTCGCCATAACCATACCAAACCGCAGCCAACAATAAGCTTAATATAATAAAAAAAGCCGCTGATTTAGCGAAAAACCGGCGTAATAATGGGTCGGATAAAAGGTTATTTAAGTTGGACATCTTTTACGCTTACCTTTAAATCAAACGGCAATGCCTCAACACTCTCTTTTTGGGCTTCAATCACAAGTGTTTGGCTTAAATCCCGATTTAGGGGCTCTTTTTGTAACACCACCTCTTCAACGCCTGGCAAGGTTTTAAAGTCAGCAACAAATTCATCTACCCATTTAACAGGATCAGCATAGGTTCCATAAAAAGGGTACACCCATGCAGAAAGCAATATTTCGCTTTTTTGGCTGTCAAATCGTTCTAATGTTTTCCACTCCATACGGGATATTTGAATGTGTTCATGACGCTGAAAAACATCACTCCAGAGATTAATATCAAATCCTATCACACGATTGACTTTTAACTGCAAAATAGCCTCTGAAAACTCTACCGATGCTTTTACATGTTGTGCATCATCTTGCAGCTTTACAATGTCTTTTAAGTGCACCACCTCTGCCTGATACTCGGATATTTTTTGCTCAAGCAAGGCTTGTTTTTGCCAACTGACAACAGCATTAACACCTGAAATAACAATATAATACACCCCCCCTAATAGTAACATTACATTTAAGGCAATCAACAACTGTTTGCCTAAAATCAGATGGTTTATCTTTTCAATATACGGTGTTGAATAAAACCCTTTAGGACGATCTGTAAACACAAATTCCACAACGGCTTGCTGAGAAAAGGAAGCGTCGTTGTCAACACCACAGCAATACAGATGGTTTTTTGATAACTCATCAAATGTTAAGGCATTAAATTCCCTCCCCCCTTTTTGAGACGTTTCTGGAACCAATCCTTCTTTTCGACACTCTTCTAACAAGCTGTCTAATAACGCGGTATCTCCATCCAAAAACACCAAACCAATCGTGCTGTCTGGTGCCATAAAATTTTGATTTAAAGCATAAGTCACCGCCAACTTGGTTTCATGTACCAATGCTTTTGTCATATTTGATTCATCTGAATCAATTTCAATGAGACGGCTAATTCTAAGCTGCCCTTCATAAAAGAAAATTTGCCTAAAAGTGCATTCTGATTCTCGAACCACCACTAAACAAGGTTGGGAAAATATTTTATTAGAGAGTTTTAAATACGGCTTAACACGCTTCTTAAAATACTCAACCAGTAAAAAAGGCTTGGTATAAATTTGGGTAACCAAGACCTGAGCTTCTTCTAAACTGGCTAAAAACCGTTCAAAATTATCCTCATTTGACAATAAAGAAGTTAAAATCAGCTCTTCTTTTCGACCACTTTCAGTCTCTTGTTGATGATGAGTCCATTGCAGTTCTGATAATAAAAACTCTTCACTTTGAAATCGTTTTTTACGCCGCTCTAAATACGACTTTTTCTCCCACGGAAGCACTTTAGGTGCCCATTCAAAGTAAATATCTTCCTCAATCACATCAAAAATAATGGATGCGTTTACTTTCTCAGAAAGAGAAGCTAAATGATCATCAATCAGATCAAATTCTTCCCACTTAAAACGATCAACGACATTGCTACTCTCTTGATAGCATGTGACGCCTTGATCTGTTACATAAAATAGGACCTTCATGGCTACTGAACCTGTGCAATCGTATCGTAAATAGGCCCAAGAACGGCAATCATAATCCAACCAACAACAAAGCCCATTACAACAGTCAATATGGGCTCAATAGCAGGTTCAATTTTTTCAATTAACTCTTTGGCTTCTCGGTCATAAAAATAACTCACATTCCGAAGTGCCGTATCCATACCACCACTTAATTCTCCTATTTTTACCATTCGAACGGCCATTGGTGGGAATACCTCTGCCTCTGAAAAGGCTTCATAAATTGGCATACCATCTTCAATTAATTGCATGGAATGCATGACGTTTTTTTCCAAATATTTATTCCCTGCAATAATACTGGCCATACGCAAGCTGTCTGGAAAGCTGACCCCTGCACTGTACATCACCGCTAAAGAGTTGGCAATTCGGGCCAGTTTTAATTTATACAAGACCGCTCCAACAATGGGAAGGTTAAGTGACATTTCATCCGTTTTAAGGGTGAATTCGGGTGATTTTTTACGTGCAATTTTAAACACAACAATACTAATAATTGGAAATAAAAACAGTTCTAAAATATACTGTTGTATAAATTCCGATGTCGCAATCAGTGCTACAGTTGGAAAACCAAGCTCTCCTCCCATTGAACTAATAAAACCAATCAACTCGGGAACAACAAACAACATCATCAAAACCACAACACCAATCACAACCGTTGCAACAATCGCGGGGTAAATCATGACTTTTTTGGCTTTCGAGATCAACTCATCTTCCCATTTCAGCATTTCAGCCAAATCCACTAGAATGGGCTCTAATTTCCCCGTTTTTTCGCCGACAGAAACCAATGATACATAAACGTCACCAAACACACTTCGATAGTCATCCATGGCTTCAGAAAAGGTTTTTCCTCCTTCCATTGCCTCATAAATACTGGCCAACATTTCTTTTACGGCATTATTTTCAAAGTTGTCCTTTAGATCTTCCAAAATATCCATCAATGGAACGCCTGCTTTAAGCAATTGTTCTAGCTGAAAGGTAAGCCCAATAATATCTTTACGTGGAATTTTGGCTTTCTTTTGTTTTGAAAACAGGCTGGATTGTTTACGAAAACTTAATAAGTCAATTTGTGATTTTTTAAGCTTTTGTTCAAGCTCATCTTCACTATTGGCAGGCAAAACTCCTGATACGCGCTTTCCAAACTTATTCACTCCAGTATAATGATAATTTTGCACAAATGCCTCGTTACAATAAATCCGTCAGGTTTACAATACGACCAATCTCATCTAAAGAGGTTTGTCCTTGTTTCACCCAACGAATGCCACTTTGTACCATTGTAGAAAAACCATTTTCAACCGCTTTTTCTAAAATAGTATGTTGTGATGCACCATCCAATAAAAGGTCATCCATTTCTTGTGTAAACCGCAAGGTTTCCAAGACCGCTACACGGCCTTTATAGCCTAGATTATTACACTGATCGCAGCCTGAGGCACGATATAACGTCATATTCTCTGATTCAGGAATGGATAGTAGCTGTTTTTCAAATTCCTCAGGTTCATAAGGTTCTTTGCAATAAACACAGAGCTTACGCGCTAAACGTTGTGCAATAATGCCAATAATATTACCAGACATAATAGAACGAGAAACACCAATATCTAAAAGACGAGGAATGGCACCAATCGCCGAGTTAGTATGCAGTGTAGCAAAAACCTGATGCCCTGTCATCGCTGCACGAATAGACATCTCGGCAGTTTCTGCATCACGAATCTCACCAATTAAAATAATATCTGGATCTTGCCGCATTAAAGAACGAATACCTGCAGCGAATGTCATACCAATTTCATCGTTAATAGGCGTTTGACGAATCAATGACATCGGATACTCAACGGGATCTTCCAGAGTCATTATGTTCACACCAATATCATTAAGTTCATTTAAAATGGAATACAAGGTTGTGGTTTTTCCCGAACCAGTTGGCCCCGTTACTAATAAAATACCCGTTGGACGACTCATCATCAGTTTAAGCTCAGCATAGGACTCTTTGTCTAAACCGAGATCATCTAGTGGCACAATGCCTTTCTCTCTGTCCAAAATACGTAATACAATATTTTCACCATGCGAACCAGGTAGGCTGGAGATACGAAAATCAATACGACGCCCATGTACGATTAATGACATATTGCCATCTTGTGGCAAACGCTGTTCGGTTAAGTCCAGCTCTGACATCACTTTTAATCGCACCACAAAACCTGACCAATAGCTTTTGTGTAACAAACGTATTTGCTGTAACACTCCGTCAATACGGTATCGAATACGAATATAATCCTCTTCTGGTTCAAAATGAACATCCGAAGCATTTCGCTTTACAGCATCCGTTAAAATATTATCAACTAGGCGAACCATTGGTTGAGAGTATTCATCCTCAGAAGCACTCCGACTTAACTCTATTTTTCCAGTTTCGAGCTCTTTTAAAATCCCTTCAATAGAAAGTTCATAGCCATAATATTTATCAATTGCAGAATGAATCTCTGATTCTACCACCAAAACAGGAACAACTTGAATATTCGGATTTTGTAAGTGACGCTTGAGTTTATCAAGAACTAAAATATCACCTGGGTTAGTCATGGCAACTTTAAATTCTTGGTCCTTCAAACTGATTGGCATTACCGAATAACTGTGTGCAAAGGCTTCTGAAACAAGGGACAATGCTTTGGGGTCTGGCACCACTTCTTTTAAGCTCATCGAGCTGTAGCCAACATAGGAACCAACCATTTCACGAACGACTTCTGCCGAAACAAAGCCCATAGCGACTAAAATATCACCTAAACCTTGTCCCGTTTTTTTATGTTCAATTAACGCAATGTTTAACTGATCATCACTGACATGGCCTTCACGAATTAAACGCTCCTTTAAGCGGTCGGTGGTTGCGCTCACTGATGTCTCCCCGCAATAAACTGTCTAATTGTAATCAGTCGATCTTTCACCTGAACCTCACTGAAGTTAATCGTCTGTCTATCCGCCAATGCCAGTGCTTCAGTATAATACTGTGCGGCCAATTCATAATGGCCTAATTGATCGAGACTAACCGCTAAATTCACCATATAATCCGCATTTTCCAAGTCTAAAGAGTGTGCTTGAAAATACGCTTTTTGTGCGGCAAGCCAATCTTGTTCTTTTGCATATAAATTTCCTAATGCGTATTGTAATATTGCTGACTCTGGGTGTTCTTTAACCATCGACAAAATAGATGCTTTCCAGTCAGAATTCAACTCAATATGGCCTGCAATATTCGCAATTGCTTCAAAGGCATACATACTGGATGGCTGAGCAGCTAATGCCATCTGATAATAAGCCATTGCATTAATATAGTCCTGCTCAGCCGCAGCAATACTTCCTAGACCAATCAATGCAAACTCATTTTTTGGATTCATTTTTAATACTTCATCAAATGCGTTTTGAGCACTCGAAAAATCACCTCGTTCATAGCTTGAATACGCTTCTGATAAAAAATCTGCCTCACTATGAACAACCACAACTGCTTGAGAAGGTGGGTTAGAAACGCTTACTCTCTTTTTCTCTAACGTTTTTGTATTTATTGGCTTTGATACTGGGGGAGAAGAAACCGTATTCAATGCTTGCTCTTCAGGGGCTCTATTTTCAGGTGCTCTATTGAGGCCTTGGTCTTGAACATTAAAACGATCGGCTGCCTCTTTTTTAGAACTTACCGTATCAATATCAGGAGGCACCACATTTTTAAGCGCAGAATCCGGTATTGCATTGCGCACCGTCTCTTGAGAGACTTGTTCAGGCTCTATTGTGGCGTCAGTATTGAATATTTGTTTAATTTCTTCAGGTTTCTCCTCATTAGGTTTCCCCTCCTCATTAAGTTTCCCCTCATTTTTTTCAGTATCGAGCACCTCTGGCTCTTTAACCATTGCCGTTGTCTTAACAAAGTTGTATTTTTTCATACGGTTTTCAAGCTGTTCATACTGCGCTTGATAATAAAAAAAGCCATAAAAAATCATTCCAATAATGATTAAAATAATGATTAAAACAACAAGAAGTTTAAATGAGGATTTGTTTGGTACTTTTTTAGGATTTTCAGAAAGGGCTCCAGCGACTAAAATAGGGTTTAAGGCCTCCGATTTCTTAGCTGCTTTTTTTGAACCAAACTTCAAATAGCCGGGTAGAGAATCCATACTCCACTTATAACTGTCTGAGTCCTCTTTTAGGTTTTCTTTGCCCCCCTCTTTTTTAGGTCGCTCCACATTGACCAATTCCGTTTCGTCATTCTTGCTCTGCTTCAATAAATTCGACGAACCGGACTCTTGCTCCTGCTTTTCTAATTCATCCTTTCCCATCATTTTTTCTAAGGTTAAGGAGCTTACTGAAGAAGAAGTTATTTTTTCAACGTCCTTTCCAGAGTCTAAAGAATCATGACGATTGTCATTCAATTTTTCTGAAGACAGACTAGGGGCACTTAGACTGCCAGACACCGTTTGCTCTGAATTTTCAGCCTGTAACAAAAGAGCATCTAACTTTTTTTCACTGTCATTCTCTCTTTTTTCATCCACTTTCTTGACAGCTAAATCCGTAGCCACCTCTTTAGATATCTTATCGTTTACCAAATCTTCTGTTTCATCTGATGCAAAATCGTTGCCTATCGAAGAGTTATGATTAACAGACGCCTCCTCCGCTAAAGTTAACTCAGGCGAATTTGATTTTTTTTCTAAATCAGATACAACCGGTTCTGGCTGGGGCCTGGAGTCATCATCCTCGACAGGAAGCGTGTCAGGATTCAATGCAAGCTTTAACTCTGATGCAGAAGCAGTATTCTCTTTTTCATTTTCTTTTTTAAAAGTATCACTCGAAGATTTAGGCTCTCCTTCATCTAAAGAAGAAGGTTCAGAGACCAACTTTAAGCTCAGTGTTGGTTCTGCTAAAGATGCTTTTTCTGAGGAAGGTAGATCAAGAGAATCCTTTTTTTCTAGTGGAGGCTCTTCTGCTTTGTTGGACTCTAAAGGCTCTGTTATTGCTTCATTTTCCTGTAAGCCCGAAGTCCCTAATGAAAGCTTAATCTTGGCCGTTTCCAAAGAAGATTCTTCTTGAGGAGACACGATCTCTTTATCCAACAGAACCTCTTCCATGCTTTTTTGAACAGAAGTGCTACTTTCTGAAGCTGACTCCGTAGCCTCAGCCTCATCTGAAGTTTCGCGCTGTTCTAAAGCTCTTTTTTTCTCTTCTGCTGCTTTTTTTAAAGCTTCTAATAAAACACTCAAAATTATTTCACTTTATGCATAGATCGAGTTTTTAAAAAACGCCCGGATGATTGTAAATCACCATTAATAATATCCGGATTTTTAACAATCGTTGGTCGAATAAAAATAACCAACTCCGTTTTCTTCATCTGTTTTTTTTGACTGGAAAACAAACTTCCAACAACAGGAATATCACTAAACCACGGAAGCCCAAGATCATCCTGACTGTTTAAATCCTCAATAAGACCTCCTATTACAGCTGTTTGTCTATCCTTAAGGCGCAAAACAGAAGACATCTCTTTTTCTTGAATCACTGGAATACTGCTTTCAACCCCCGCATCTTTAAGCGCAGGGTTTGGATCAAGAACCGTCCCAATTTGTCTAGAAACCGTTGGCCGAACATTTAAAGTAATGTCGCCATCAGCACTTACAAAGGGCGTTACACTCATCGTAAAGCCAACAGGAACCGTATGAATTTCACTTTCATAGGTTGTTAACCCCGCCGTCGTTGCTGTCGCAGCGGTTGTATTCACATCTACAGTAAAATAAACCAGATTATTCACCACTTTTAATAAAGCCGTCTGATTATTAATTGCCATAATTTTAGGACTAGACAGCACTTTGCTGTCACCAAACGTTTTTAATAGCTGCAAATTAGCCAGTATATTCCAGTCACCACTTGCCAAACCTACAGCAGGGTTTCCTGTTGGGTCAACCGTTGCAATCGAAAACCCAGAACTTGGGCCTGAAAAAGGAGAAGATATTGTAATACCGCCATTATCTCCAAAAGCACGACTGCCCAAAACACTCCAATCAATGCCTGCCTGATATTCATCATTCAATAAAACTTCAACCACCGTCGCTTCAATTAAAACTTGACGATCAACTCGCTGTGTCACACTTTCAATGAAATGTTTAATCATTTTATGTTTTTTTGCTGAGGTATAAACTGAAATAATTCCTGCCTCTGGATTGATCGCTGTATTTCCATTGGAATCATTGACTTTAAACTCTTTATTAGAAGACAAATCTGACGAGTCAAGCTGAGCCAAGACTGTCACATTCTCTTCCAGGCTTTTCCAAAAATCGTGCTCCGACTTAACACTGACTTTTGAAAAACTTCCTCCTGATTTTTTTGTAGCACCACCTGTTGCACCGCCTGCACCTGAAACACTCATTCTCATATCAATTGAGTCTTCGCTCAGTTTGTTAATATTGACATAATCAACTTTATAACTTCTCCATTCGGGTAAATCAGGCTTAATCTTAATGACACTGCCATCAACTTGAAACATAAAACCAACTTGTTCAGCAATGCGTTCAAGAATTTTATTTAATGGCTGATTAAGCGCATTAATCGTAACATTTCCCTCAAGCCCCTTATATAAATCAATTTGCTTACCCGCATCTTGTGCAATTTGAAAAAGCAGCTCAGTAACTGGCACATTAACAGCTGTTATGGAGTAATGAGAGGAAGGAGAAGAACGAAAACTCGGAAGTCGTGGTGCACTACTACCAATAATACTTGGAATAGGAGAGCTACCTGTTTGCACATCCTCTATTTTAGGAGAGCTCACAATATGCCCATCTGGAATAAATTTTTTAGCCACTTCAGGGGACTCTTTTGCTGTAAAGTCATAACACCCTGATAAATTAATTGTTATCAAAAAAACAGTTAAAATGGTAAAACAATATTTTATAGCAAGACTATTGACTAACATTAATGATCCCATACTCTTTTAAATAATTTTGTGTATATTCCAAATTTTTTAACACACCTTCAACCGTTACCACATAAGGTGTAAACTGTTTAACTTCAGGTGAAAACTCCGAAATAATTCTCTGTAATGTTGAATAACTGCTCGAAGCAAGATATAACACCCTAACTCGTGTCTTCTGACTATCTTGATTCACATCAATTAAAAAATTAAGTGAAGTAAATGGTATTTTTTGATTACGATAAAATGCGATTGTATCCTCCAACACATCTGCCTGGGGATAGGCCAACTGAATAACATACATAGTCTTATCCTTTGGCATTTTTTCTAACCATTCTACTGCATTTAAATGTAGCCTCTTTAAACGCTCTAAAAAAGAAGGGGGAAAATTTAAAACCTCTGTTCTAACAAGCTGTTTTTCACCGTGTAAAGACTGCTTACCCTCCGATTCTACCTTAATCCGCTCAGGAACAACAGTTAAGATACGCTCAGTTAGCAAATTCC
The DNA here is from genome assembly GCA_015487495.1 of Thiomicrorhabdus sp. Taxonomy (GTDB): domain Bacteria; phylum Pseudomonadota; class Gammaproteobacteria; order Thiomicrospirales; family Thiomicrospiraceae; genus Thiomicrorhabdus. The sequence continues at coordinate 1,377 of WFPP01000128.1, read as the reverse complement.
TTTTTTCATGTTCCATTTTTTTAACTTCATCCAAAGAATTTATCGCTTCATTCTTTACACTGGATTTAACACTTTTTTCTGGATTTTCAATGCTCTCAGCCTCCCCCCCCTTCGAAACCAGAGAAGGTTCTGTTTTATTAAAAAACGTCAATGAAAAATACCAATACAATGCAACAAATACAAGCAACAGTAACGATAAAAAAAGAAAAAACCTAAAACGATTTAAACTTTGAATAAAAGAAACGCCTGCAAGCTCTTTTGGCAACATTTTAATATGCTCTTTCGTCACCTTTTCACTATCAGAACTGTATGCCGACATCAAAAGCTTATCCGCAATCATATTAATGGTTCTTGGAATGCCTCCTGATAATTTATGAATCTTTTTTGATACCTGCATATCAAACAGATCGAGCCCTTCATAATTAGACTTGCGAACACGATAATTAAGATAGGAATTCACTTCTTCAGGTGAGAGAGCAGGAATAAAAATACTATATGAAATACGGCTTTTCAACTGCCTGAGTCTATCATTATCTAACGCAATGTCCAGCTCTGGTTGACCAAAAAAAACAATTTGCAACAACTTGTCACTTTCTGTTTCAAGATTACTGAGCAAACGCACCTCTTCTAACGTATCAAAAGTCATTGCCTGAGCTTCATCAATCAGTACAACCACCCGCTTTCCTTCTGAGTAAAGCCGAACCAACTCCTTATTAATTAAATCTAAAATAGAAAACTTAAGTATTGAGGCATCAATATCCAATCCTAATTCCGCTCCAATATGCAGTAACATATCTTTTGGAGATAAACTTGGGGTATTAATATATAAAATAACAAATTCTTCAGACAGTGAGTTTGCAAGCAAACGCAATAACATGGTTTTACCACTGCCTACCTCCCCTGTTACTTTCGTAATTCCATCACCACGTGTAACAGTATAGACCAAGGCTTCTAAAATGTTTTGACGAGAACCTCTTCGATAAAAAATATCAAGATCAGGGGAAGATTTAAACGGCAAATCATTTAATCCAAAATATTTTCGGTACATTAGATACTTACCACCAGATTACAATTATTCGATACCAAAGAAACCTAGCGATCTTTACATCGAGAAGGTAGCCTCTTTATACAATAAAACTTCTACCATTTAAAGTAATATAAACGGCTTTAAGAAGGTATATGGCATTATTTCCAAAAACCACATAATCTCACCCTTTATTTTAATCCCAAAAAAAAGCCCGCGACAGCAGAGCTATGGCGGGCTTTCGTAATATAAGCTTGGCAATGACCTACTCTCACATGGGACCTCCCACACTACCATCGGCGCTAAGACGTTTCACTTCTGAGTTCGGAATGGGATCAGGTGGGGCCATCTCG
>WFPP01000127.1 GCA_015487495.1 Thiomicrorhabdus sp. | reverse complement strand
TGCGGATTGTGAGAGACGGTGCTTTTCTTTAAAAGAAGGGTTGTTAATAGTATTACTTATACTCGCATAAGTTTTTTTAAAATGAGATTGATCGTGGTCATTCTGGATTCCTTTTAAGGTGTAAAAAGCGGTGTTTCATCGTGGAATTATTATAGCCTAATCATAGGGTTAATGCTTAACTTACTGGCATTGACACTGACCTCACTTATTATATTTTTAAATTCCATCGGATTGTATGTTGAGCTGTAGAGGGTTTTCGGTATTAAATTGCTCTAAAAGCTCAATAATTTTATCTTTTGACACACCTATAATATCACCATTTTTTTTATACTCTATTCCGATACCAGCAAATCTAAATGTATCATCTAAGCTTTTCTTTAACTTTTGGCCTTTAGAGAAAAAATACATTGCTCCACCACTCATACCTTCAGGATGCGGAGCCATGCTCACCTCACCTTTGTATTTAAGGCTTGTACTCTTTCTTTCATAACTTCCAGAAATGTTAATTTTATTATTACTTTTAATTTTAGAGATAATAGAAAAGTAGCTAGAGGATTTAAAATATGTCCCTGTTTCATCATTATGTACGTATCGACTTTTCAAAGACTCTGAAGATTTTGAGTTATGTACTTCTTTAGTTTTGCTTTTACTGAACGGAAAGCCTGTCCAAGCAAAATGTTTTTTATCAAATCCTAGCATGTGAGTTTCATTAAGATTGAAGTAGTTATTTCCATCAAGCATTTGGTTAAAGCAGTCAACAATCACAATATCATCAGACTTAAAAACTCGAGAGCCAATTGACACATCACTTAACTTACGAAAGTTACCATTAGCCCTAAAAATATAAAAGTTGTCTACCGTGATATCATTAGATAGCGCATGTGCTGCAAAGATTATATAAAAATGACTATTGTATTTTGTTAATGTTGCTGTAGAAGAATAGAGATAATTTCCCAAGTCATTTTTAACATACAAAGGGATTACAAACCTCTGAGATTCCCTATCGAAATCATCTGATTGGTAGCGAAATTTTCTATTCATTTATAATCAAACTCCATTTTCTGAATGACAGGTTAATTTGGAAAACATAACAGGGTGGCGATAACCTACGTGGCTTCGCCTGAAAAATTTTAATTTTTTAGGTGAAACACATCAGGTTGATTGGCTGTTAGAAGGCGCGCAAGCGGCCGCTTGCGGGCGCTTTTAACATGCAGTATAAGGAACTTTTGCCCTGATATTTGGTATTATGCGAATAACCTGTCACTCGCCCTCTCTTGACACCCTCAATTCACCTTGTGTGTGCCTACCCAAAAATTTCTTTACGAGATGAATATACATCATTTTTTACCAAAAAAGGGGATGATTCTCATACCGACTGTTTATATTACCTAATGCTCTTTATTCCTCATCCTTTGGCTTGACCAGTGGATCTCCAATGGCCGCGGGAGATCCACTGGTCAAGTCCGATAATGACAACGTGGTGAAACTTGACAGCAATGTAATGTTCAAACTCGATAATGACGGTGTGATGGTCTAGTAAAAACTACCCATCCATTTTACTCGCCATTTTATCGATAAAATCGGCTATATAGGGCTGGGCGTGGGAGTCTACGTGGGTGGCGGCATACAGTGTTGACCATAGGCCTTCTTTACCCAGTTTTAAGGTTGGCAGGTGTGAAAACTCTGGCTGGCTGTCTACTAGCCATTTGGGCAGGACGCATACGCCGCGCTGGCTTTCGACTAACTGCAACATCATCATGGTCATTTCTGAATGCCGAATGGCCTTTGGCTTTAGCCCTGCGGGCGTTAGAAAACGTTTGAATACGTCTAATTTATCTTCTGATACGGGGTAGCAAATTAAGGTTTCTGAGGTTAAATCGTGGGGTTCTACCCACTGTTTGCTGGCAAGCGGGTGGTTAACGGGCACAAGCAATCTTAATTCAAATCCAAACAAGGAGTGAAACATGATTGCTTCGTGTTCAATTGGGTCGGAGGTTATGACTAAATCCAGTTTTTTTTCTATCAAATTTTGCAAGGCACTTTTATTTAAACTGTTGGTGATGTCTAAATCCACATCCATCCAAATCTGCTGATACAAACGCACCATGGGCAATAACCATTCAAAACAGGTGTGACACTCTACTCCAATAAATAAACGCCCTTGCTCTCCTTTGGCAAAGGCTTGTAGTGTTGCTTCGGCTTGTGCCAATTTAGGCAACACTTCTTGCGCTGTTTTTAACAGTGTTTTACCTGCGGAGGTGAGTGCTAAGGGGTTGCTTTTGCGTTCAAATAATTTGAGTTCATAGGCGCTTTCAAGCTGTTTTATTTGATGGGATAACGCCGATTGGGTCATAAATAAGGCATCCGCCGCCTTATTGACCGAGCCATTTTGTGCCAATGCTTGAATGGTTTTTAAGTGTTTTAGCTCCAACATAAATTTTCTCCCCCCCCTCTCTGCTTTAACTCTGCTTTAACCAACATGAATATATTTCATATTTATCTGAAATTTATTCGTTTGATTTCATGTTAAAGCCATTCTATCATCTATCCATCCAAAAAAGGTCAAAAGGAAATACCATCATGAAAATTCATAATTTAGGCTACCCTCGCATTGGCGATAAGCGCGAACTCAAATTTGCACTGGAATCTTACTGGGCGGGTAAAAGCACTTTAAACGATTTAGAAAGCACGGCACGGGAAATTCGTTACCAAAACTTTCAAACACAACTGAACGCGGGCATTGAATTATTGCCTGTAAACGACTTTGCCTATTACGATCAAATGCTGAATATGAGCACCTTATTGGGTGTAATTCCTGATCGCTTTAAGCAGGAAACTTATGATGTAGAAATCGCTTTTCGTATGGCGCGTGGTCGAGCGCCCAGTGATGATGGACACGGTTGTTGCGCGGGTCATGGTCACAACGACCACCAGTCCAAAGCCGATTACGCTTGTGACATGAAAAAATGGTTTGATACAAACTATCACTATATTGTGCCTGAGTTAAATAAAAACCAAACTTTTTGTGTTACCGATACCCGTCTATTTGATGAAGTGGCCGAAGCACAAATTATGGCTAAAGACCGCCCTTCTGCCACGGTAAAACCCGTATTAATCGGCCCTCTAACCTATCTTTATTTGGCGCAAGACAAGGGCTATGGTCAAGATAAATTGACGCTGCTTCCTGACTTGTTAGCGGCCTATAATGATGTTTTATCTCGCTTAAAAGCACAAGGTATTGAGTGGGTACAACTGGATGAGCCTATTTTAGGACTGACCTTGCCTAGCGACTGGCAACAAGCCTTTGAACCTGCTTACACGGTATTGAAAAACAGCGGTTTAAAGTTACTTTTAGCCACTTATTTTGAGACCTTGGGCGATAACTTGCCACAAGTTTGCCAACTGCCTATTGATGGACTTCATATTGATGGCTTACGTGGTGGCGCACAATTGGGTGACATTGTAAAACAGTTCTCAGCGGACAAGGTGCTTTCACTTGGTTTAATTGATGGGCGTAATATTTGGAAAACCGATTTTGCCAACGCTAAAAACGTTGCACAAACGGCGTTTGATAAATGGCAAGACAATCTGTGGCTTGCGCCAAGTTGCTCGTTATTGCATGTTCCAGTTGATTTGGATTCTGAAAGAAATTTAGACAGCGAACTGCGTGATTATTTAGCCTTTGCCAAGCAAAAACTAAGCGAACTCAATGACTTTGCGGCTATTTTAAGCAACCGCAGTGGTTCGGATCTTTTGCTTGCCATTAATCAAAAAACCATTGAGCAACGTCGTCAATCAAAACGGGTGCACAACCCGACTGTGCAAGCCAAAT
>WFPP01000126.1 GCA_015487495.1 Thiomicrorhabdus sp. | reverse complement strand
TCGCCTGTCTTTTTTGAGTCTTCAGACTATTATTTTTATTTAGATAAATTAAGAGAAGCACTGCTTAAATACAATGTTGCTTTGCACAGTTATGTGTTGATGACAAATCATATTCATCTCTTAATGACCGCGAAAGATAAAACCTCTATTAGTTTACTCATGCAATACATTGGACGTTTTTATGTTCCTTATATTAATCACAAGTATCAGTTTAGTGGCAGTATTTGGGAAGGGCGCTTTAAAAGTAATTTAATTGAAAGCGAGCGGTATTTACTGGCTTGCATGCGGTACATTGAAGAAAACCCTGTGCGGGCGAATATGGTGAGCCATCCAAAAGAGTATTTATTTTCAAGCTTTCACAGCAATGCACAGGGCCAAAAAAATGTATTAATCAGAGAGCATGAAGTATTTATGAGGTTAAGTGATGACAAAGACAAAAGACACTTATTTTATTCGCAACTTTTTAATCAGGAATTAGATGACGATGCGTTGAGTCAAATACGGCTTGGCTACCAATCAGGAACGCCGATTGGCTCAAGTGACTTTAAAGCTGAAATAGAGTTGGTTCTCGACCGAAAAATAGGAAAGCTACAGCGTGGAAGGCCAAAATATTTTCCTTAGACGTTAAGTTATTCACAGTAAAGGGCTTTGACCCCTTTTAAGACCGATCCCTTTTAACGCCTAGAAATAGGAGGGTTTGAATGCTTACAGAATTTTAAGGGGCTTATTCAGAGCATCCTTAAACACTACCGTTCTTACAAGGCTTAGTCAAAAGATAACCTCCTTAAAAACTAAGGCGCATCAGCATATTTATGACTAACGTATCATGGCGACCTCGCAAGTTAAAACATTCAACTTTTTAGTCAGTCGTTTTACCGTTTCTGCAACAATAGATTTTCATTCATAAGACCAAGGAAGGGCCTGATTTCTTAATTCCGATATTGGTTATAAATAAAATTAATGATTCGATCTGAAATATTGACTCTACTACTTATTATGGTAAGCTTCCCACCCCCCTAATTTTAAACTTGAATTTGAAGGCACCCTTAACGGCGCTTTTCTTTTTTTATGGGACAGAATTAAAGGCATTATTTTGTGCTTAACGGTATTTTTTATTATAGGTAAATCATGACTTTGACAACGTTTTTAAGTTTTAACTTGCCGCTTGTGGCGCTGTTGCCTTTTGCAGGAGCTATTTTTGCGGCTTGGGCATCTAAAATTAATCGTTTGGCCTCGGCATGGGTTGCTGCCTTTGTGACGATTTTGGCACTTGCTTGTTTGGCGCCGTCAATGGCATTGCCTTTTGCTGGTGAAACCCTGATCCAAAGCTGGGATTGGATGCCTTCTATCGGACTTGAATTTGCTTTTCGCTTAGATGGTTTGGCGTTGTTATTTGCACTGTTAATATTGGTTATTGGTTTATTAGTCATTATTTATGCACGTTACTATTTGTCTAAAAAAGATTCTATGGGGCGTTTTTTTTCCTATCTGTTGATGTTTATGGGGTCAATGTTAGGGATTGTGTTGTCTGAAAACCTGATTCAAATGGTGGTGTTTTGGGAGCTGACTTCCTTAACGTCTTTTTTATTAATCAGCTACTGGCAACACCGTCAAGATGCACGTGCGGGGGCACGAATGGCTTTGGTGATTACTGGGGCAGGTGGGTTAGCGTTATTGGCAGGTGTTTTATTATTAGGGTATGTGGTTGGTAGTTATAATTTAACCGATGTATTGGCCGCAGGTGAGTTGATTCGGTCACATGACTTGTATTTACCTATTTTAATGTTGATTTTATTAGGAGTGTTTACTAAATCGGCTCAATTTCCCTTTCATTTCTGGTTGCCTCATGCAATGGCCGCTCCAACACCTGTTTCTGCTTATTTGCACTCTGCGACGATGGTCAAGGCAGGAATTTTTTTATTGGCTCGCTTCTTTCCTGTGTTGTCGGGCACACCAGAGTGGACGTGGCTGGTAGGCGGAGCCGGGTTGATTACACTGTTAATTGGTGCTTATTTCGCACTGTTTCAACATGATATAAAAGGATTGTTGGCTTATTCAACGATTAGTCATTTAGGGTTAATTACTTTGTTATTTGGGTTTGGTACGGAGCTGGCTGCTGTGGCGGCGATTTTTCATATTATTAACCATGCTACCTTTAAAGCCTCTTTGTTTATGGTGGCAGGTATTATTGACCATGAAACAGGTACACGGGACATGCGGCGTATTAATGGCCTGTTTAAGTACATGCCTCATACCGCAGTGTTGGCAATGATTGCGGCGGCGGCAATGGCTGGTGTTCCGTTATTAAATGGTTTTTTAAGTAAAGAGATGTTTTTCGATCAGGCATTGACTGCATCACACACCTCCATTTGGGCTTGGGGAATCCCTGTTTTAGTTGTGGTCGGAGCGGTCTTTTCGGTAGCGTATTCATTGCGTTTTATTCACGATGTTTTCTTTAATGGTGAGCCCGTTAACTTACCCAAAACACCGCATGAACCCCCACGATTTATGAAAATTCCTGTTGATTTACTGGTTGTCATTTGTTTTGCGGTTGGTATCTTGCCGATGTTCACTGTCGCTCCGATTTTGGCCGTGGCCGTGGCGGGAACCTTACAAAGCACACCACCAGAATACAGTCTGGCGATTTGGCATGGGTTTAATTTACCGTTGCTTATGAGTTTTGTGGCATTACTTTTAGGGGTGTTAGTGTATGTGATGCGTAAACGCTTGTTTGAATGGCATGAATCGAGCGCAGCGTTTTGGGATGCACGTATTATTTTTAATGCGGTATTGGGTTGGGTGAATACTTTAGCCAATGTGGTCACGCGCTCGTTTGATAAAGGCTCTTTACAACACGCTTCTGTTTGGGTCATCACAACGGGACTGTTGGCTGGCTTTATTGGGTTTGCAACCGTTTCAGCGCCCTTGTTGGGGGAACGGCCATTATTGCCTGTTGATGCGGTGAGCGTGTTGGTGGTGATCGTGCTAGTTGTCTCCAGTGTTTTAACTGTTTTATGGCATCAAAAGCGGCTGGTTGCGCTGATTATGTTGGGTGTGGTTGGACTCATCGTTTCTTTAGCCTTTGTGAAATTTTCTGCACCTGATTTGGCATTAACGCAACTGTCGGTTGAGGTGGTGACCGTCGTGCTTTTATTGCTTGCCCTGTATTTTTTGCCACAAATCACACCCAAAGAGAGCAGCGATTCAAGGGTGAGTCGAGACATTGTTATTTCAGTGTTATCAGGGGTAGGCGTTATGCTATTGACTATGGCAGTGTTATCACGTGATTTTGCACCGATTTCAGAATTTTTCTTATTAAATTCAGTGCCGGGAGGTGGGGGAACCAATGTTGTGAATGTCATCCTGGTAGACTTTAGGGGCACCGATACCTTGGGAGAAATCGCCGTATTGGCTTTGGCAGGACTGGGCATTTATGCCATGTTACAAGGCATGAAACTGCCTGCTCCTGACCACGATAATCACGGTCGACTGTGGAACAGTGATTTACATCCCGAAATTATGCAAACGCTTACCCGTCTGTTATTGCCCTTAATGATTATGATCGCCATTTATATTTTCTTGCGAGGGCATAACTTACCTGGAGGAGGGTTTATTGCAGGCTTAATTGCAGCAGTGGCGTTGATTGTGCAGTATTTAGCAAACGGTATTGCATGGACCAATGATCGCCTTAAGTTTGATATGCATTGGGTGATTGGTCTGGGCTTATTGATTGCAACAGCAACCGGTTTGGTAGCGATGAGTTTAGGGTATCCATTCTTAACCACCACCTTTACCTACTTAAATTGGCCAGTGGTTGGCAAGTTTGAAGTAGCCAGTGCCATTGCTTTTGATTTAGGCGTGTTCTTAGTGGTTGTGGGTGCAACGGTAATGAGTTTGGTAGAACTCGGAAAACTCAGTGATCAATCTCATAAAACATCGCCCATACTTAAACCACAGAAGGAGACTTTATAATGGAGTGGCTTATTTCGTTTTCAATAGGCGTATTAACGGCCACAGGTGTGTACTTAACCTTACGTGCCAGAACATTTCCCGTTGTAATGGGATTAACCCTATTAGCATATGCCGTCAATATTTTTCTATTTTCGATGGGTCGCTTAACCATTGGGTTGCCTGCCGTTATTGATAAATATGCAGAAGAAGCGGTGCAATACAGCGACCCCTTGCCACAAGCATTAGTGCTAACTGCAATTGTTATCGCCTTTGGTATGACCGCTTTTTTAATTGTGTTGGCATTAAAAGCACGTGGTGAACTGGGTAATGATCATGTTGACGGGGTAGAAGACAGCCCCAGTTCTTCTGTTCAGCAGGAGGCAAAATAAATGAGTCATTTAACCGCATGGCCTGTTTTTTTACCATTAATTACCGGTTTTTTTCTGATTTTGGCACACATGGGAGGCATACGCCTTCAACGAACCATTAGTTTTTTAGCAACCCTGGGGCTGATAGCACTCAGTTTTGCTTTGATTTCAGCCTCACAAACGGTTGATTATCATGTGTATCTGCTGGGTAACTGGGCCGCGCCTTTTGGGATTGTTCTGGTACTGGATAAACTGTCGGCCTTAATGGTAACCATCACCTCACTTTTGGCGGTCGGGGCATTATGGTATGCCATGACCACAAAAATAGATGAAAAAGGTTCACATTTTCACATTCTGTTTCAACTGCAACTGTTTGGTTTAAACGGAGCCTTTTTAACAGGGGATGTGTTTAACTTGTTTGTTTTCTTTGAAGTGCTGTTATTGGCTTCTTATGGGTTATTGTTGCATGGTAATGGGCGTTTACGTACCAAGGCAGGATTGCATTATGTGGTGATTAACTTGATTGGTTCAACCCTGTTCCTGTTTGCAGTGGGAGCATTATATGGGATATTGGGTACACTGAATATGGCCGATATGGCAGCTAAAATTGCCGTTGCACCACCGGAGGATTTAGGTTTAATTGCAGCGGCAGGTTTATTGCTACTCGTAGTATTTGGTGTCAAAGCCGCCATGTTTCCACTGTATTTGTGGATGCCACGCGCGTATGCCAATACATCCGCACCCGTTGCCGCCTTATTTGCCATTATGACCAAAGTGGGGATTTACGCCATTATTCGTGTTCACGGCACCATTTTTGGAGACGAAGCAGGGGAATTGGCACACTTTTATGTTCCTTGGGTACTTGGATTAGGACTTGTTACCCTATTGTTTGCCGCATTTGGCGTGATGGCCGCTCGTGGGTTACGTGAACAAGTGGCGTACCTGGTTTTAGCCTCGGTTGCCACTCTGTTAATTGGGGTTGGGTTAAACTCCCCAGAAGCCTTAAGCGCAACGCTGTATTATTTGATTCACTCTACCTTGATTGCTGGAGGGATGTTCTTGTTGGCCGATGTGATTTTAAGAGGGCGAGGGGAGTATGAAGACCGTTTTGAAAGTGCCTCTTCTATGCCAGATGCCATTATGATTGGTTCAGTCTTTATGTTTGGTGCCATAGCCATGACAGGGATGCCACCCCTATCTGGCTTTTTTGGTAAGGTTCTTATTTTAAGCGCTGCATTAGACAGCGCATGGTTTGCATGGATTGTGAGCGTTACCTTAGTAGCTGGGCTTTTAATGATTTTATCGATGGCACGTTCTGGTTCGCTTATTTTTTACAAGACACGGCCACAAGGGAAAGACACAAGTGGCTCTGTTATGGGTGAGCAATTAAACTGTATGGCGTTTATTGCCGTTATTGCCCTGTTTGCAACCAGTCCCGTATTGGTTCTTTTTGCACACCCCATTACAGCCTTTACCGATGTAACGGCCATGCAGCTGTTTAACAGTACTCATTATATTCAAGCCGTGCTTTCAACAGAAGCGGTTGCCACAACAGCAACCGTGGTGGAGATTAAACCGTAATGAATTTATTTAATAAAATGTTTCCTCACCCTGTTTTAACCCTTGTGTTATGGGGTATTTGGTTACTGCTTAATAATACTCTGTCTGCTGGGCATGTGGTATTAGGCTTGGTATTCGCCATTTTCATTCCTTGGCTTACTTCGGGTTTTTGGCCAGAGAAGGTGCGGATGAAAGCGCCGTTGACCCTGTTAAAGTTTTTACTCATTGTCTTATGGGATATTTTGGTTGCTAATATGGCGGTTGCCAAATTAATTTTAGGGCGCAATAAAAATCTGAAACCAGGATTTTTTTACATTGATTTAGACATTCAAACGCCATTGGGTATTAGTTTGTTAGCTAATACTATTTCACTCACTCCCGGAACGGTTTCTTGTGATTTAACTGAAGATCGTAAGCGTCTATTGGTTCATGCTCTGCATATTGAAGACATTCCTACAGTAGTAAAAGAGATTAAAGAGCGTTACGAAGCCCCCTTAAAAGAGGTATTTACAGAATGTTAGAAACAGCATTATTAATTGGTTTTGCATGTGTCAGTTTGGCGTTTGTTCTCAGTTTCTTGCGTCTGATTAAAGGTCCCGATTTACCCGACCGTATTTTAGCTCTTGACACACTTTATATTAACGCCATTGCACTACTGGTTTTATTAGGGCTGTACTTTCAAAGTGCATTGTATTTTGAAGCCGCATTATTAATTGCTGTAATGGGATTTGTTGCCACCATTGGGTTAAGTAAATATTTGCTTCGTGGCGATATTATGGAATAAATTTCCCCCCCCTTATTTTTAAAAGGAAAACAATATGTTTGAATGGATTTTATCGGCTCTTGTTTTATTGGGTGCTTTTTTTACGCTTGTGGGATCACTGGGATTGTATAAATTGCCTGATTTTTTTATGCGTTTGCACGGACCAACCAAAGCCACAACATTAGGAGTAGGCGCACTTTTAATCGCCTCGGCCCTCTATTTTAGCTTTAAAACGGATTATATCAGTATGCATGAAGTACTGGTGACCATCTTTTTGTTTATTACTGCACCAGTAAGCGCCCACTTAATGGCCAAAGCAGCCATTCATATTAAATTAAAACAAGTAAAGCGTACTCAAAACCCAATGAAATAAAGCCTGATTGAGGGTTTTTTCATAAGTATTTTTATTATAAGAACAATGGATTATAAAAAATCCCCCCCCCTAAATCCGACAGGCTTCTAGGAACCATTGTTCTTCTCCCGCCTTTTTTCTTGATAAACTTCATAAAACTTCTCTCAATTTTTTTGGGCATATTGAGCTGTGCTAAAATGGATGAAATTCTTGCTGATAGGTAAAAATATCCATGTTTGACAGTGCCTTTATTGAGTTTAGTGTGTTATTAGCGGTGTCGGCGTTATTTGGAACCTTGGCAATGTGGTTACGTCAGCCATTAATTGTGGCCTTTATTGCGGTGGGCATTTTAGTTGGTCCATCGGTTTTAGGGTTGGTAACACTAAACGAACAAATTGAATTGCTTGCACATATTGGCATTGCCATTTTATTGTTTGTCGTAGGCTTAAAACTGGATTTACACATTATTCGGACAATGGGAATTGTCGCCTTGTTTACAGGCCTTGGACAAGTGATTTTTACGTCAGTTTTTGGCTTTTTAATTGCCCTGGCTTTAGGAATGTCGCCTATTACAGCCTTATATGTAGCGGTTGCATTAACTTTTTCCAGTACCATTATTATTGTTAAATTGCTGTCAGACAAAAGTGAGCTGGATGCACTGCACGGTCGTATTGCCATTGGTTTTTTGATTGTACAAGACATTGTGGTGGTATTGGCCATGATTGCACTCACTGCAACAGGGCAAGCACAAGAAAGCACCAGTATTGGTTTTGAAGTGGGGATGGTGATTGTAAAAGGGGTGTTAATGTTAGCCGTGGTAGCCCTGTTAATGCGCTATGTTATTCCTTCTTTATTAAACCGCTTGGCACACTCACCAGAATTATTGATTTTGTTTGCCATTTCCTGGGCTATGATTGGCGCATCAGCAGGGTATTTACTTGGATTCAGTCAAGAGGTTGGGGCTTTTTTAGCCGGTATTTCACTGGCGTCTACCCATTATCGAGAATTGATTGCAGCGCGCCTGGTAAGCTTGCGTGATTTTTTATTGCTGTTTTTCTTTATTAGTCTTGGCGCCAGTCTTGAAATGGCAACGTTAGGTGAACAAGTCGGAAATGCCCTGTTACTCTCAGTATTTGTTCTGGTAGGCAACCCCTTGATTGTAATGGTTATTATGGGGTATATGGGGTATCGAAAACGCACGGGGTTTTTAGCAGGGTTAACGGTCGCACAAATTTCAGAGTTTTCATTAATACTGGCTGCACTGGGCTTTAGCTTGGGACATATTAATCAAGAAACCGTTGGATTAATTACCTTGGTTGGGTTAATCACCATTTCAGTTTCCACCTATATGATTTTGTATTCACAAACCTTGTACGCTTGGTTATCGCCTTATTTGGGCGTGTTTGAACGAAAAGTCGCGTACCGTGAAGAGGCACTGGATCGTCAACAGCGTGCGCGTCCAACCGATGTGATTGTGTTTGGCCTGGGACGATTTGGCATGGTCATTGCACAAACATTACAAAAAAAAGGCTTGCAAGTCCTGGCGGTGGACTTTAACCCATTGTTAATTCAAAAAAGTGCCAAACATGGTGTGCCAACACGTTATGGTGATGCCGAAGACCCTGAATTCATTCGCAGTTTGCCTTTACTGGAAGCAAAATGGGTTTTGGGAACCATGAGAGATCGTCATCTTAATTTAGCCCTGTTTAAATCATTAAAATCGAGTCAATTTAGCGGTAAAATTGCGTTAGCAGCCACTCAAACCTCCGAGGAGAAGGAGTTTAAACAGCTAGGCGTTAATATGGTGTTACTGCCTTATCGTGATGCGGCCATTGAAGCCGTTGAGCGTTTGCTGTCGAGTCAAACCTCATCTGAAAGGGGACAAAAGGAACACGATGTCAAATCTTAAACACATTTTATTAGTTTCACAAAATCAGCAACAAGAACAAGCGTTATTTGAATGGACGCTCTCATTTGCCAACGTGCATCATGCAGAAGTAACCGTTTTACAAGTTTTACCTCAACCAGATAAAGGGGTGCTGGACTGGTTTCAAAAAAACTTGCCTGACAATGTTATGGTAGCGCAAAAGAAACAAGTTCTAAAACTATTTCGTTCCTGGCAACAGCAAGCAGAGCAAAAAGGAGTGACGCTGAATATTCAGGTAAGGTTTGGCAAACTATTTTACAGTGCCATTCAGTTTGTTTTAAGTGAGTCGGTGGACTGGCTTATCAAACAGACAGAGCGGGAAAAAACCCCTCATATTTTTGACAGTCAGGATCGCCACCTGTTACGCAAATGTCCATGCCCTGTATTACTGCATAAAAAAGGCGTGCATCTGCCGTTTCAAAAAGTAATGGCCAGTCTTGATGTGGATTTGGATGCGGGCTTGGAGACAGGTTTAGACAGTGAGGTTGCCGTTACAGACCCATTAAATCAAGCTATTTTAAATTTGGCTTTAATGGTAACTCAAACAGATAAAGCAACCCTGGAAGTGGTGCATGCATGGCAGGCTGATGCCGAAAACTTAGTGCGACACTGGAATACAGACTTGTCTGATAAGGCATTATTTGCCTTTACAGAAAGCATGCGTCAACGCCATTTAAATGCGGTAGAGCTTGAGCTAACCACATTAAAAGAGGCTCCTTCCAATGTGGAAATTGTTTTACCAAAAGGGGACGCAACCGAAGTCATTCCACACGTCGTGGCATTGCATCAAGTGGATTTACTGGTAATGGGAACATTGGGTCGTCATGGTTTACCAGGGATGATTATTGGCAATACATCCGAGTCAATTCTTGAAGAAATCAACTGCTCCGTATTAGCAATAAAGCCGAGTCACTTCGTTTCTCCCGTGGTTTTAGCAACCTAATAAGAGAGAAACGCTGGCATCATTTCAACGTAATATTTTGATTTTAAAAACATAACGACTTTTTACACATAAAAAAATCGTTACATTTATTTCAATGATTAATGGCGAACACTTAAATCAAATAGGTTTTGTTGCCCCATCAGCTGTTCTATTTCATCCTGATTTAAATACTCATGCTCATCATTGTGTTCACGGGCAACGCTACTGGGTAATTCAAAATCGGCGTACTTTATTTGTTGTGCATTTAGACTGGTTGCAAATTTTTGCAAGGCCTGAATGACTTGACCATTTAAATCTCGATTGGTTTGTTCGAGTATAATATCGTGTAACTGGTTAACCCAGTTCATTTGAGTGTGGCGTACACGCTCAGAATGAGCCTGTAAACAGCCAGTTTTTAAAGCAGTTTGATACCCTTCGGTTAGCTCTTTAATGTCGTTAATAATCATTTCGGCAATACGAATGGTTTGTTCGGACGTCGTTTCCAGGCGCTGGTCAATAAACTCTAAACAAGTTTGTACTTTTTGAGTGGTATTCATTTTAGACATGGCTTTTTCTCCTAAAGCAAGTGGAATGCAGTTCATTCAGAGCGTGTTTAAACTGACAAAAAATTGACAATTTAAGTGAATCACTCTTATGCTTGGGTAGGGTATATCAAAGGGTGTGCCAAATAGAATAATAGCTTTATAACAAGTTGTTTTATAAGAAAAAAATCGAACTTCTAATGAGTGTTACCTGTTTTTTGACAGGAGACGTTGAATAGAAATGCGGACTATTCAAAAATAAGGTGAATGTGCTGAAAAACGAGATAATTAACATTGTGTTTCAAACTCATGACTTTGTCGTAGTTGATAAACCTGCCGGGCTAAATTTTCACAGTGAAAAAGAAAAAGCCATGCACACAACGGCGGGATTGGTAGTATGTGTTAAAGCCTTGTTAAAGGTTGAGGCGCTTTACCCTGTGCATCGGCTGGATAAAATGACTTCAGGCCTGGTCTTGTTTGCTTTGAACAAAACCACAGCACAAGCATTTCAAATATTGTTTGAAACACACAGCATTCAAAAATATTACTTAGCCCTTTCCGACAAAAAGCCCAAAAAAAAGCAGGGCTGGATAACGGGGGATATGGTCAGTGCTCGCCGAGGTAGTTGGAAACTGACTCAAAGCAAACACAATCCAGCCAAAACCCGTTTTATAAGTGCCGCCATTGAACCAAAGTTACGTTTGTATTTAATTAAACCGATTACGGGTAAAACGCATCAAATCAGAGTGGCACTAAAAAGTATTGGTGCCCCTGTTTTAGGGGATACCCGTTACTCAGAGACACAAAGTGCAAAGCGAGAAACACGCGGGTATTTACATGCGTTTGCGATTCAATTTACACTGCACAATCAGTATTATCAATTTGTACAACCACCCAAAATAGAAAAAACAGGGGGGGAAAAATTTTTATTGCCAAACTGCATGGCACTCATTTCTGAATGGCATGCACCGTGGAAGTTATTTAAATGAGCCAGAAAGTACCGTTAAACATAAAACAAAATCCCCCTTTTTGGGAACAAAAATCACTTGAAGAGATGACACAAGCGGAATGGGAATTGATATGCGATGGCTGTGGTTTGTGTTGCCTAACCAAATTACAGGACGAAGACACCGGCGAACTGCTCTACACCCGTGTGGTATGTCGTTATTCCGACGCCAAAACAGGGCAATGTACGGATTATGCTCAGCGCAGTGTGAATGTTCCAGCCTGTGTGCCACTGACCAAAGAGCGAGTGGCTGAATTTGAGTGGTTACCCGATACCTGTGCGTACCGAATGTTATATCGGGGTCAAACATTAGCCGATTGGCATCCATTGGTTTCAGGTAACGCAAACGGGTTAAAAACAGCTGGTGTGGGGCTATTGGCCATTCCAGTGGTGGTGGATACAGGAAAGTTGGATTATGAGAATTATGTTATTGATAAACCTTAAGGAATCTCTGAATAAGCCCCTTAACATTCTGTGAGCCTTTAAGCCTCATCCTGCGTGGGAGGTTAGCCATTTTATTTGCCTCGGCGTTACATGCTTTTGCAAGGTCTAGACATGACGTTAGTCCTTTTCCTTGATGCGAATAAAATGGCGTTGCCAGCAAATTAAGCGACTTAATCAGAGCATCCTTAACGCATTGAGCTTAAATACAGTGCCAGTTTGCTTGAGGTTTCGCTGGTGATATCGCCCATAATTTCTTCCATAAACGATTTTTTGGGTTCGTATAGTTTAATGTGACTGGTTCCAATCACATCACGAGCCACACCACCGACCGTGTTCAGTTCATCAATTAACCCGTTTTTTATGGCATCTTCACCTAGCCAAACAAGGCCCGAATAGATTTCAGGGGTTTCCTTAATACGGTCTCCACGGCCTTCGCGAACGGTGGCGATAAATTGTTGATGGGTTTTTTCAAGCACCATTTTTTTAAAGAAAGCGCGTCCCTCTTCGTCTTTTTTACTGAATGGGTCAATAAACGATTTGTGTTCACCTGCGTGCATTGAGCGGTTTTCAATGCCAAGTTTTTCCATTAAACCCGTGACACCAAAAGTATCCATGCGAACACCAATCGAACCAATCATTGATCCTTTATTGGCATAAATTTTGTCGGCAGCAACGGCAACGTAATAGCAACCGGAAGCACATAAATCTTCAATGACAACGTACACGGGTTTTTTATAAGTGGTTTTTAAGCGGGTGATTTCATCATTAATTAAAGCCGATTGAACCGGGCTACCACCAGGGGAGTTGGCTTTAATAATAACGGCTTTGCTGGCGCTGTTTTTAAAGGCTTGCTCTAAAATAGGGTTAATGGTTTCCGCACTGATTTTTGTACCTGGAACAATGGCACCTTCTAATTTGACTAAAGCAACATGTTTTTCGCCTAGTGCTTTGGCTTCAATATGTTCAATGGTATTCATTTTATCAATGGTAACGTAAATAAAAAAGATCACATAAGCGGCAATGGCTAATTTTAAAAAATTGGCAAAACGACGTGTCCAGCGTTCTTGTTTAACAAGTGACTCAACAGCAAGCGCGAGTCGTTCAAAGTTTTGAGGGTTGCTTTTGGGCGTTTGATCCATTCTGAATACCTTATAATAGTAAAAATTTTGTTAATTTTACCCTTGTTCCCAGTCTATGATTCAAAAAAAAACACTTTCTTCTAAAAAAAATCAAATTGTACCCCATGCTTTCGAGGGTCAGTTTGATGTCTCTGCCTTTTTAAAGCAACTTACTCAGCGCCCAGGGGTGTACCGTATGCTAAATAAAAAAGGGGATATTATTTATGTTGGTAAAGCCAAAAATTTAAAAAAACGCGTATCGAGTTATTTTAAAAAAACGCATGACGAACTTAAAACTGCGGCGATGGTAGCACAAATTGCCAGAGTAGAGGTAACCGTTACCGATACAGAAAGCGAAGCATTTATTTTAGAAAGCACGCTGATTAAGCGCCATAAACCCAAATACAATATTTTATTTAGAGACGATAAATCCTACCCTTATATTTATGTGTCTACAGGTAAAACGTTTCCGGCATTAAGTTATCATCGAGGTGCTAAACGCCGAGAAGGGGAGTATTTTGGTCCATTTCCTAATGCCAACGCAGTACATCAAACCTTGCAAGCATTGCAAAAAGTTTTTTTGGTTCGTCAATGTGCCGAAAGTGTGTTCAATCATCGCTCACGTCCGTGTTTGCAATACCAAATAAAACGCTGTTCTGCTCCGTGTATTAAAGGTATGGTGACAAAAGAAGCATATCAGGAAGAAGTGGAAAATACCTTGCTGTTTTTGCAAGGTAAAAGCTTTGATGTGGTTGAGCGTTTAGGTCAAAAAATGGAACAAGCCTCCCATGCCCTTGAATTTGAAGAGGCAGCAGTGTATCGCGATAAAATTTCAGCGTTACGCACCATTCAAAGCCAACATCTGATTAATCAACCTGGCTCTAAAGACACCGACGTGATTGTCAGTGTTGAGCAAGCAGGGCAAGCGTGTGTTTGCTTGATGATGTACAGGGGGGGGAATTTATGGGGCAGTGAACATTTTTATCCCAAAATGCCTATTCAGATTGGCGAACAGATTGAAGAGACCGTTTTAAACGCATTTTTAACTCAGCACTATCAAATTCACCCCGTGCCAGCCGAAATTTTATTACCCATTAAACTAACGGAACAACCCGCTTTAGAAGCATGGCTTAAAGAAAAGCGGGGTGGGCGAGTGCTGCTTAAATCCCCAAGCCAACAAAATGCCAAATCCCTTATTTCATTAGCCCACACCAATGCGCTAACAGGACTAAAACAACACCTTACCCAAAAAGCGACACAAACCGAGCGTGTTAAGGCTTTACAAGAAGTTTTGGCTTTGCCTGAACAACCAAAACAAATGGAATGTTTTGATATTAGTCATACCCAAGGCCAATTAACCATTGCCAGTTGTGTGGTGTTTACCGATGGCACCCCCAACCCCTCCGCCTATCGAAAATTTAATATTGAAGGTATTACAGGGGGAGATGATTATGCCGCAATGCATCAAGTACTAACACGTCGTTATCGCCGTTTAAAAGAGGGGGGGGGATTTTTTCCAGATTTAATAGTGATTGATGGTGGGAAAGGGCAACTTAATCAAGCCATTGAGGCCTTAAAAACATTGGAGTTAGATCATATTCCACTGGTATCTGTTGCCAAGGGAGAAGGGCGAAAAGCGGGATTGGAAATCGTATACACACCTCACCACATGCAAGGTATTGATTTGGAACCGGATCATATTGCCTTGCACCTCTTAAACTACATTCGGGACGAAGCGCATCGCTTTGCCATTACATCACACCGAACCAAACGCACCAAAACTCAAACGCATTCCAGTTTGGAAAATATTGAAGGCATTGGCCCCAAAACACGAAAAAATTTATTATTGCACTTTGGAGGATTAAACCAGATAAAGCAAGCCTCAGTGTCTGAGTTAAGCAAAGTAAAAGGCATTAGCTCAAATAAAGCTCAACACATTTATGATTTTTTTCATGGTGCATTATAAATATCATTTACATTCAGGGAAAAAGCATTCTCCTAACCTCCCTACATAAAAACGAAAAAAAAACAATGTAAGAAAACAGTATAAGTAAGTGTAAGTATTTGGAATGATGCGAATTAGGGTAATACAGCCCCCTTTATGATAAAATCAGCACTGTTCTCTTAAATGTGATACCTTGGAAAAAAATTTATGTCCCTACAATCCTTGCCAATGATCATGACATGGTCACGGGTAGCCCTTATCCCCATCTTTTTGATTTTATATTATTTACCCTTTGAAGATGCACGCCTTTGGGCAGGATTAGCCTTTATGATTGCAGCCATTACCGACTGGTTTGATGGCTATCTGGCACGTAAATTAGGCAGTGCCAGCAAACTAGGTGCTTTTTTAGACCCCGTCGCCGACAAACTGATTGTGGCGGCGGCCTTAATTGTCGTCGCCGCCGAATACCATAATAACTTGTTGGTTATTCTCTCAGCCATTATCATCATTATGCGAGAAATTGCCGTTTCTGCTCTTCGGGAGTGGATGGCAGAAAACAATGCGCGAGATGTGGTTGCCGTTTCCGGACTGGGTAAAATTAAAACCGCTTCGCAATTGGCAGCCCTTACCTGGCTACTGTATGGTGGCGAACTATGGGGCGTTAATTGGGGGGCACTTGGTTTTCCAATGCTTTACTTTGCAGCAATATTAACCCTTGTTACATGGGTGCAATACACCAAAGCTGCTTTGCCAGAGTTGATTCGATCTGCAAACTCAAAATAAATAAAAATTTACCAAAACTGCTTGACCTTCAGACGCTATCCCCTATAATACGCCCCATCAAGCGGGAATAGCTCAGCGGTAGAGCACAACCTTGCCAAGGTTGGGGTCGCGAGTTCGATCCTCGTTTCCCGCTCCAGTTTAAAGGCGGAATAGCAAAGTGGCTATGCAGTGGATTGCAAATCCATCTACCTCGGTTCGACTCCGGG
>WFPP01000125.1 GCA_015487495.1 Thiomicrorhabdus sp. | reverse complement strand
TTAACCGTAAAAGCCTTTAACACGCTTTACTATCATAAAGTACGCCAAAAAAAGAGCCAACGCCTCACCCACTACGCCCCCTTTTTCTACCCCTTGGACAGCATTCATAACTGGAACCGTCTCTATGGAAAAAATGGCTTTACCCAATACCAATTTGTCCTGCCTAAAGAGGCTGGACTGGAAGGACTAACCAAAATACTCACCCAAATTGTCGATTCCAAACGTGGCTCTTTTTTAGCCGTATTAAAAGTGTTTGGAAAACACAATGCCAATTATTTAAGCTTTCCCATCGAAGGCTATACCCTCGCCATCGACTTTAAAATCGATCCAACCCTCTTCGATTTTTTAAACAAACTCGATCAAATCGTACTGGACTACGGCGGACGACTCTACCTAACCAAAGATGCCAGAATGTCCGAACAGACCTTCAAAAAAAGCTACCCCCAATGGGAACAGTTTCAACAAATACGCCACCAATACGGTGCACAAGACACCTTTAACTCGGTACAATCTAAACGGTTGGGGTTATGAGCACAGATTCAATACAGGAAACACACATGAGCAAAAACATCGTTATTATTGGCGCCACCTCCGCCATTGCACAAGCCACGCTTCGACTCTATGCCGAATCACAAGACAACCTGTATTTACTGGGGCGGAATCAGGAGCAGCTTGAAACCATTGCCTCAGACGCTCGCGTGCGAGGGGCAAATGAAGTGCATACTGCGGTGCTGGATGTGAATGAATTTGTTAACCATGAAAATACCTTAAATCCAATCTTTGACCTATTTAAAACGGTAGACCTCGTTCTCATTGCACACGGAACCCTTCCCGACCAGCCCGCTTGTGAAAAAGATGTACACCTCACCATGACCGAACTCAGCACCAATGGTATCAGCACTGTATCGTTGCTCACCCTTCTCGCCAATCGCTTTGAACAACAGCAAAAAGGCTGCATCGCGGTCATCACCAGCGTGGCGGGCGATCGAGGACGGCAATCCAACTATGTATACGGCGCGGCAAAAGGCATGGTCTCCATCTTTCTACAAGGCTTACGTAACCGTCTATATACACACAAGGTACAGGTTCTCGACATCAAACCCGGTTTTGTCGATACCCCCATGACCGCCGATTTTAAAAAAGGCGCACTCTGGGCCAAGCCCGAACAAATTGCCAAAAGTATTGTCAAAGCCATTGAAAAAAAGCAGAACAAAACCCTCTACACCCCCTTCTTTTGGATGGGGATTATGTTTATTATTCGTAATATTCCTGAAGGGATTTTTAAACGGCTTAAGCTGTAAAAATACGTAATAAATTACGGTATTCCAAATAAAAACGCTAAAATAAAGCATGATTTCTATTCATAGAGACCTTTACATAAAAGGAGCGCGAGAGAGAAAAGAGGTGAAATTTGACTGATTGAGGCAGAAGCTACAGAGAATAGCAAGCTATTCACAAAGCTTTTAACAAAAATCAGACGTATTTTAACCTTTTTTATCCGTGCATTCTTTTGTGCAAAAGTCTCTCATAAAAAAAGGAAAAGCGCATGACCAACACCGCCCCTAAAAATCCTCTCGCCCCGTGGAAAAAAGGACTCATCTACTTTATTGTAATTGGCTTGTCTGCTGTTTTAATTTGGACACAGTTGCCACAAAGTCCTTATCCCACCGATTTAAATCGCGTTGGTGCTGGCAAACCTGCCGTAGTGCTCATTTATGACTCCAACAGCGCAGGTGGCATGATGGTCATGGAACTGCTCGCCCCTATTCGAGATGAATACGGTGATCAAGTGGAGTTTTTAGTCGCCAGCATGGGGTTGCCCGATGGACGAAACTTTGCAAAACATTATGGTATCTCCAGCGGAGCGGTGGTCTTCTTTTCGGCTGATGCCAGTCAAAGCATTACTGTACGCGCTCCTGAGAGCACTGAAGCGTTGCGTCAAACTCTTGAAAGAACATTAAAAAACTAACAAACAAGGAGCGCTTGCCGTTTGTACTTTTTATGATTAATCTAATTCTTTGTGGTGGTTCGGGAACACGCTTGTGGCCAATCAGTCGTACGTTATTACCCAAGCAGTTTGTGCCCCTTTTTAAGGAGCAGTCGCTGTTTCAAAAAACAGTGTTACGCAACCAAGCGTTTTGCGATCAATTTTTAATTGTCTCCAACCAAGAGCAGTATTTCTTGGCATTAGACCAGATGCAAGCCCTTGAAAAAACGTCCCCCCCCTCCCTAAAAAGCCAGTTTGTACTAGAACCCGTGGGTCGTAATACCGCTCCGGCCATTGCACTTTCTTGCATGTCTCTGGATGCGGATGCCATTGTCTTTGTGACCCCTTCCGATCATTTAATTAAAGATGAAGCCGCTTATGAAGCCGTGGTTAAGCAAGCCAAAACGCTTGCGAAACAGAACAAGCTGGTTACCTTTGGGATTCAGCCTACTTATCCTGAAACGGGGTTTGGCTATATTGAGGCCAAGGGGGAGGATGTACTCTCTTTTAAAGAGAAGCCTGAGCTTTCGGTGGCCGAATCGTATCTTGAGCAAGGTAATTTTTATTGGAACAGTGGCATGTTTTGTTTTAAGGCGGGGGTCTTTTTAAGTGAACTGGAACAGCACGCACCCGAGATGTTTCAAGCGTGCCAAACGGCCTTTGAACAAACACAACAAGGTGATTTTTTACGGATTCCAATGGCCGAAATGGAGGCCATACCAGCGGATAGCATTGATTATGCCGTCATGGAAAAAAGTGCACACGTTAAGGTCGTTCCCAGCGATATTGGTTGGAGCGATTTAGGCAGCTTTGAGGCGCTGGATCAAGAGCTTGAAAAAGATGAAAAAGGAAATACGCTCAGTGACCATACCCTCTTACTGAACGCCAAAAACAACCTAATTCTTGGCGATGACCGTATTATTTCGCTCATTAATATTGAAGATTTGATGATTGTGGATACCGCCGATGCGTTGTTGATAGCACCCAAAGGCTCAGGCCAAAAGGTCAAGCAGATTGTAGAACAGTTAAAAACGCAGGGCAGTGATTTGCCCAATATTCACCGTACGGCACATCGCCCGTGGGGAACCTATACGGTGTTGGAGTCGGAAGCCAAATATAAAATTAAACGCATTGTTGTTAAGCCTGGTAAAACATTAAGCTTGCAAAAACACCTGCACCGCAGTGAGCATTGGATTGTGGTCTCAGGTACGGCCACCGTGACCGTTGGTGACAAGGTTCAGTTGGTTCGTCCCAATGAATCGACCTACATTCCCATTGGCGAAAAACACCGCTTGGCGAATGATGGCCGTTTGGATTTGATTTTAATTGAAGCCCAAGTAGGAGAATACACGGGCGAAGATGATATTATTCGCTTTGACGATCAATACGGCAGACAATAACACACCATGAGCACCCAACCCACACTTTCGCCTCAACGTGCCAGTCTTTTTCTGGTGGCGTTTATCTCTCTATTGCACCTGTTTTTAGCATTTCATGTTGAACTGGGGGGGGATGAAGCGCACTACGCGCTCTATGGTTTACTGCCCGATTGGAGTTATTTTGACCATTCGCCCATGGTAGGCTGGTTACAAATCATACCGATGTGGCTTGCGCCTTATGATTGGAGTGCGCGTCTGGTGCCAATTGGGGTCTATATTTTATTAAATGCCCTGCTCTATCGCGTCACCCTTGAGCTGTTTTGCAAGCAAGCTCCCAATCATGACTGGCAAAACCGTCAACCCATACCCAATACCAGTAAATGGCTTGGATTTTGGAGTCTTGCGCTGTTAAACAGTTGTTTGATTTTGACATTAATGGGCATGGCCATGTTGCCAGATAACCCGTTAATGGTCATCAGTTTGGCGCTGATTTTGGTGGTGATTAAACTGCTTGAAACCAATGCCTTTAAATATTGGTTATGGCTTGGATTTTTGATTGGGCTGGCGGCGCTGTCTAAATACACAGCGGTGACGCTGGTGGCCTCGCTTATTTTAGTCATGGTGATTGAAAAGCGCTGGATTTGGCTGACCCAAAAAGGGTTATGGCTGGCCGTATTGATTGCGGTGGTGATGATTACGCCTGTGTTGTATTGGAACGCACAACACGATTGGGCGTCTTTTCTGTATCAAATTAACCACGGAACGGGCAACACCGTTTGGGAGCTGGATAGCTTAATCCGAACTCAGTTAACGCAACTGGCTTCTTACACCCCCTTTATTTTTTTACTGGGTTGGTGGATGATACTCAAACCTGAACATTATCGCACCCCCGAAACACGACTGTTATTGTTGTTTGCCCTGCCCGTGACCCTGCTGTTTGCTTGGGGATCGGGTTACGAAGAGAGTTTGCCTCACTGGGTCTCTTTGGCGTGGTTATTACTGCTTCCCATTATTGTGCATTGGGCGTGGCAAAGACGCGATAAAAAATGGTTAAAGCCATTGATGTATGTTCATTTTATTCTTGCGGGATCACTGGTGTTATTGGCACACAGTTTACTGTATCAACCCAATAATCCGTGGATTCCATTTGAAGATCATAAAAACCCGATTCAAGGGGATTATGGCTGGCCTCAAGCAACCCAAACGGCACTTACTCTGCAAAAGCGCATCACTGATGAGCCGGCAAAACTGCCGCTCTTTGTCTCCAACTGGAGTGTTACCAGCCACTTAGCTTGGTACGCTCGCCCGCAACCCGTTTACACAACGGGCAACAGGCAAACGCAATATGATTTTTGGTTTGGTTCACCCAAGGCAGGCACAGATGGTTTATTGGTCGTACCACACTATGAAGACACGCCCCCTAAAACGCAAAAGCAGGGGTATTTTGAGCGTTGTAACCTCTTAAAAGAAGAGCCTTTATCAGTCAATGGGGCCATTGTGGTGACTTATCGTTACTACCACTGTTTTCATTTTTCTCCCCCCCTCTCTACACCGCTTACCACGGCTGAGCCATAACCCATGCCAACCGTTCAGCCCTCACAAAATAGGCTCATAAAACGCTTGGGGGGTCTCATTGTCTACCCCATTACTCAACCCTTTGCCATTGCATCGGACATTATTCACCAACCGGATAAAGCCTTTCCCGTCATTGATTTTTTAAAAGGCATCAGTGTGCTCATGGTGATTTTGTTTCATGTATTTTTTGCGGTGTTTTTTCTATTTAAAAAGGACA
>WFPP01000124.1 GCA_015487495.1 Thiomicrorhabdus sp. | reverse complement strand
CCAGTTGATATAAGGTCTCCGCTTGTTCGGCAGAGCCTCGTTTATCATGAACCGCTAATACCGTCACCTCCACCTGACGATGTACTTGAGTGATTTGCAGCGTATCCCCCACCATTAAGGTTTTACTGGGCTTAGGTTTTGAGCCATTTAGGGAAATTTTACCCCCCTTAATCGCCTCTAACGCCACACCACGAGTTTTAAAAAACCGTGCCGCCCAAAGCCACTTATCCACTCTAAGTTTATCCATAATACTTGATTGCCTAAATAGTTAAATAAGTGTTTTTAACCAGTCTTGAGGCGTTAAGTAGTCATAAATTTTAGCTTCCTCCGTACCAGGTTCAGGCTGATAATCATATTTCCATGTTGCCAAAGGCGGCATGGACATTAGAATGGACTCCGTACGCCCACCCGTTTGTAAGCCAAAAATCGTACCACGGTCAAACGCTAGGTTAAACTCGGCATAGCGTCCACGGCGATACAACTGAAAATCTCTCTGGCGCTCACCATAAGATATCTCTTTACGCGCAGCCACAATCGGACGATACGCCGTAATAAAATGATTACCCACCGATTGCATAAAGGCAAAACACTTATCAAAATCCCAACCAAACGTACTTTCATTTAAATCATCATAAAACAGACCACCCACACCACGGGTTTCACTGCGATGCTTCAAATAAAAATACTCATCACACCATTTTTTGTAAGTAGGGTAAATCTCATCACCAAATGGGTCACACGCCGCTTTAGACTCTTTATGCCAATGCACAATGTCCTCATCCACAGGGTAGTAAGGCGTTAAATCAAATCCACCGCCAAACCACCAAACCGGCTCCTCACCCTCTTTTTCGGCCACAAACAGACGTACATTCGCATGAGAGGTAGGCACATAAGGATTATGCGGGTGAATCACCAAAGAGACCCCCAAAGCTTGAAACGAACGACCCGCCAGCTCAGGTCGGTGTGCCGTTGCCGAAGGGGGTAAACACTTACCCCGTACATGGGAAAAATTTACCCCCCCCTTCTCAATGACCGTGCCCCCTTCCATCACACGGGTACGTCCACCACCCGTTAGACCCATTACGCCCTCTTCACCTTCGCGCTCCCACTCATCGACAATAAAATCTTTACCGCCATCTTCGGCCGCTAATTGCTGGCAAATATCCTCTTGAAGGCTGAGTAAATACGTTTTAACCGCTTGAATATTAATCTGAGTATCTGACATGATGTATCCTTTTAATTATAGTATTGCTATTCTAGTATGAAATCTATTCCTTTACACCCAAATCCTTGCATAGAAACGTGAAAAATAGTGCAAGCATTTGGAAAACCTAGGGTTTTTAAATATGCGGTCGCACCCATAGGTTCGGCGGAGTATTTTAATATCATAGGTTTTTCAAAGGGTTGCACTAGACTCGTATTTCTATGTAAGGATTTGGGTTACCGCTTTTATTCAGAAGAGATCACCCCTTAAAAAATTTATGGACATCTAAGGAAAAATTTAACCGTGGATTTAAATCAAATTTATTACTTTATCACCATCATTGAATGTGGCAGCTACACCAAAGCGGCACAAAAGCTGTCCCTTTCAAAATCGACTCTATCCCGTCATATACTCCGATTAGAAGACAGTGTAAAAACGCGGTTACTCCACCGCTCTACTCGACAGATACGTCTAACCAAAGCAGGAGAACGATTTTTTAACAGCTGTTTACCGCTGATCACCCACCTGCAAAATGCCCATCGCCAAACATCCCAATACCATAAAGACATTACAGGCCGCCTACGCGTCACCATGCCGCCTGAATTTGGGACCATGTTTTTAAGTGACCTACTACCTCGTTTTTTAGAGCAGCACCCCAACATTCAAATCGAACTGGATTTAAGTACCCACAATCAAGACCTAATTTCACAAGGTTTTGATCTCGCCATTCGTATCGGTGAACTCGAAGATTCCAGTTACATTGCCAAACGCATTGCAACCGCTAAAATGGGACTCTACGCCAGTCCAGCCTACCTCCTATCCCAAGCGCCACCGCGTTGCATAACAGAACTCAATCAACATAAAAATATCATCATCAGCGTAACCAAAGGCACGCTTCTTCTAAAAGGAGAAGCACCTCTCTTAATCGATAACTACCAGATTTCCAGCAACAGCATGAGATTAAACAAACAGCTATGCATGGATGCACAAGGGATAACCGTTTTACCCCAGGGCCAACGCATTAAAAATAACTTGCTAAATCAGCAGGTTATGAGATGTTCCTTTATTTGAAACAAGGAATCCTCGTGAATAACAGCATTAAAACCCAATTTTCAATCATTAAAGACCCACGGCTTGAAAGAAAAAGGCTTCATTCATT
>WFPP01000123.1 GCA_015487495.1 Thiomicrorhabdus sp. | reverse complement strand
TCAAGAAGCCGGATATTTCCATTCTCTCAGAAGAGTTCTTATTGGAACTGAAAGGGATGGAGCATAAGAATGTTGCCTTGGAGGTGTTAAAGAAGTTACTCACGGATGAATTGAAATCTCGCTCCAGAAAAAACTTGGTCAAAAGTAAATCGCTCATGGAGATGCTGGAAAATTCGATCAAGAAATATCATAACAAGGTACTGACGGCGGCTGAAGTCATGGATGAGCTGATTCAGTTAAGTCAGGAAATTGTCGGCATGGATAGTGAGGCGAACGAGCTTGGATTAACCGAATTTGAGTATGCATTTTATACCGCCGTGGCTGAAAACAAAAGTGCTCAAGAGCTGATGCAGCATGATAAATTGAGAGAGCTGGCGGTTGTGCTGACTGAGCGGGTCAAACAAAACACGTCTATCGACTGGACAATAAAAGAAAGTGTTAGAGCGAAATTAAAAGTGATTATCAAGCGGACACTGAGACAGTATGGCTACCCACCTGATATGCAAAAACTGGCAACAGAAACGGTGCTGAAACAGGCAGAGCTTATTGCCAATGAGTTTACCGTTTAAGCATAAAAGGACTAACAAATGAAAGCCATCCAAATCCACCTTTACAGCGACGGAGGTTATTTTGAAAAACAAAATATAGGGGGCTGGGGGGCTGTTATCTTTAAAAACAATCAAGAATACATGCGGCTCTCGGGTTGGCAAAAAATAACCTCCAGTCTGGAAATGGAGCTCACAGCGGCATGCAACGCGTTACACCAGCTGAAAAAAATTTCTCCCCCCCTCTCCAGCGCCCCCTCCTTTCACATTACCCTTTTTACCGATTCTCGAATTCTCATTGAAGGATTGCAATACAAGATTCAACTCTGGCGACAACATCACTGGGTACATAAATCGGGCAATCTCGTAAAATACCAGGCATTATGGGAAACACTGGATCAACTGACTCAAGAACACAACGTCACATGGCAATGGGTCAAAGGCCATAATGGTGATTTAGGCAATGAATTAGCCGATCAACTGGCACGAGAAGCGATAACAGAAAGAAATGCGTAACGGTTACCAACAAATCAAACCAATCAGGAGGGGGGGAAAATTTTGTCGTAATTCAGAAATTGCGTGCAACCCACCCATTGCATCCCCTCTGACCAATCATACTTTAAGGAAGCTCTGATTAAGTCCATTTTTTACCAGAAACAAACATGTAAGTCATTGATTAATAAAATCACGAAAATGTTGATTGGGACTTAATCAAAGATTCCTTAAGGAATCGACAACTCAACCAAAGTAATGTCATCCTTAAGTTCTTGACCATTAGCGTAAGAAGATAACGTATCCATAACAAACGGAAGTGCCGCCTGCTTGTCTACCACCTTTCTTAGCAGCGTTTTAAGGCGTTGCTCGCCAAACACATCTCCCGTAATCGAATGTACCTCTTGCACGCCATCGGAGTAAGCAAATAGCACCTCTCCTGATTGTACAGTCAACACACTTCCTTCTTTAGCATCAATTAATGTCTCGGTAATACCAAGCGCAAGATACTGAGAAGGAAGCTCAATCATCCCCTTCTCTTGGTTAAAATACAGTAAAGGAGGCATGCCACAATTCCAGACAGTAAGGTGATTGCTTTCCAACTCCCAGTCAATAAAAATGGCAGCCATGAAAATTTCAACAGGCAATTTTGCCAATAACTCTGAATTAAGCGTTTTAATCACCTGTTTAAGTGCAACCCCTTGTTCGGACTGGGTATAAAACAGGGAGCTAACCAATGGACCGGCAATGGCCGCAGAAAGGCCATGTCCAGTAAAGTCTCCAATTAAGAAATGACGGTGGCCATTTGGTGTAAATGCGGATAAAACAATGTCTCCATTGCTTTTTTCAACAGGTGAAATTAAGGTGGCAATATTGTCTGCTACAAAACGTTTGTCTTTACGCATGGAAAGCATAATGTATTCAATATACGCTTGATCTTTTTGAATGGCGGCATAACTCTTTTCAAGAAGTTGCTGTGTTTTATTCAGTGTTAAATGCGTGTTGATCCGTGCCAACAAGATGGATTCTGAAAACGGTTTGGTAATGTAATCTACCGCTCCCAACTGCAACCCCTTTCGTTCATCCTCAATGGTAATGCGCGCCGTTAAAAAAATAATGGGAATGCTTCGGGTATCAGGAGAGGATTTTAATCGTCGACATGTTTCAAACCCGTCTATTCCTGGCATACTCACATCCAATAAAATCAGTTCTGGTACACGTTGTTTTACACTGGCCAGGCAGGCTTCTCCACTGGAGGCCATCCCCAGTTCATAGCGATCTTCAATTAAATCTTCCAATAACATGCGGTTAATGCGTTCATCATCCACCACTAAAAGGTAAGGCTTATTTTTCATGCTTTAACCAGGCCTCCTTATGAACAGGCAAGGTAAAATACACACCTGCACCAATCACCTTGCCTTTTTGCAGGCGGTTTTCAACCCAAATTTTTCCATGATGTGCATAAATGATTTCGCGACTAATGGCCAACCCTAGCCCAGTCCCTTCATTACTTGGCGCATTTTTTCGTCCCTGAATAAAGTGTTCAAACACGTCCTTCATTTCATCAACATCAAACCCTTCGCCTTCGTCCAAAATAGCAACCTGAATCTCATCGCTCTCTTTTAACAAGATCGTTTGAATCAGGATCTGCCCATTTTCAGGCGTAAAACGAATGGCATTACTGATCAGATTACTCAATACCTGTGCCAGTCGAATACGATCAAAATACGCCGTTAAAGCAAAGCTGGAGAACACGATTTGACTGTGTTTAGCGGTCACAAGCGGCTCTTGCTCCTGAATACTTTGCCTAATCACCTCGTTAATGTCTTGCACCTGAAAATCAAACCGCATTAATCCCGATTCCAGTTTTGCAGAATCCAAAACATCATTTAACAACGCCAATAAACGCTGTCCACTCATGTGAATGCTTTCAAAATAGCGCTTGAGTTTTTCTTTACTTAACGTATCAAGCCGTGTTTCTCCCATTTGAGCATAGCCTAAAATGCCATGTAACGGGGTTCGGATTTCATGTGAAATATTCGCCAAAAACTCCGATTTTGCCAAATTTGCCTGAATCGCCGTCTCTTTAGCTGCAATGGCTTCTGCTTCCAGCTTTTTACGCTTGGTAATGTCTCGAAAAGCAATATGAATCACAGAATGGCCATAATACTCAATCGACGTTAATACCACATCCGTCCAGAATAACTCACCATTCGCACGCTTATTCATCCACTCATATCGGTGAGAACCTTTTTCTAAACACGTCTGTAGCATTCGGTTGCCTTTACGAAAAGAGAGTTCCCCATCAGGTTGGTATTTAGGGGCAAACACCCGATTAGGCAATTTTAATATTGCCTCTTTCGAAGCATAACCAAACATATTAACCGTTGCCTCATTACAATTTAAAACATGACGTCCTTTTGTAATAAAAATACCATCTGCGGATTTTTCAAAAACCGTTTGAAACGCTTTCTTCTGTTCTTCCAGTGCCTGCGTTGACTTTTCAACCGCCGTCTGTAATTCACGATAGCTTAAACGTACTGTTAAATCGCGTACAAATAAACTGATAACACAACTGCTTCCAGACACACACTTTGTCGCACTGACCTCCACTGGAATCCACCGCCCATCCTGACAATGATGCTGGCTTTCAAAATAAATTTTATCTTCCAGCGCACTCCAGTCACACAATTCACATGATGTTTCTGTTTGACACTTTTTATCAATGTCCGAAAAATTCATGGTTAACAACTGCGCTTTAGAGTACCCAATCAAATTGACCGTTTCAGCATTCACATTTAAAATATTGCCCTCACAATCCAGAACATAATACGCATCAGAACTTTGTTCAAACAACGCTTCATAACGTAATTCTTCTTCTTTCAAACGCTCTTGTGCCGCGCGCTTTTCAAATCGAAATTTTAACCAAATAAACAATAAAATAGCGCTCAACAAACTAAAAAGCACCCCTAGAATAATCAGAACAAAGTGCCCTCTTTCACCATAGAATTCATATTCTGCCAACTGACGCACATCGCCCGACACAATAAATTTCCACTCTTGTTCACCAATCGAAATCAAAAACTCATGTGCACGAAAAAAATCCCCCCCCTTGTTTTGTTCTAAATTGTGAAATTCCAGATAAGGAAGCGTTTCAAACTGACGGTTATAAATTTTATAATGCAGGCTTTTCTCTAACCCTTCACGCCGAATGACAGACTGCCAAAATCGCTCAACATTTAAAATCAGGTTAACGTACCCCTTAATGCTTCCCGTTACATCATCATAAACCGCCTGCGATAAAATAACCGAAGGGCGATCCGTTGGCTTTCCCTGAATTAACTGAATTGGCAGGGAGGCAACCTGTTTGCCTGTTTGTGCAGCATACATTAACCCTGGTTTTTGCTTTTGAGACGAATAAACGTCCAACCCCAAAGCCTCTTTGTTAGATTCGAATGGATAAATATAATTAACCACAGCGTATTGTGCAGAAGGCTTAGCAGGACGTAATACGCCATTTTCAACGGTTTGAATGGTAAAAGAGTTAAACCCCTCTTCTCTTACTGAGTGCTCAAAGGCCTTCCTGTCACGATCATCCACAACCGAAACCCACTGCAATGACTGAACAGCCGTACTGGAACCCATAATCACTTGTGCATAACGATCAAATTCCTCTCTGGAGACCTGTTTGGAAACATCAAAAACCATTGATAAAGTATCCAGTCTTTCAAGCTCCTGATTCAAACTTCGTTGCAAAGCTTGATAGGCTTTCAGTGAATAATGATCAAAATATTCATTAAGTACTTCTAAATCCTGTTGATGTATATATTTATGCCTTAATTCCGTTATTAACACGCCCACTAAAAAAATCAGCAGACTCGCAATTATCATGTTTTTTAAAGCAAAAAATGACTTCATTCACAACGCCTTCTAATTAACCTTAACCAGCCGCCCGACTTTAAACTTACGACCCTTTATCTTTCCCTGATTTAATCGACTCACCACTTGATGAACGTAATCAGGCTCAACGGCCACATAAGTAGAGTGTTCCACCACATCAATTTTACCGATGTGCTTGCCATCCACTCCCGCACCTCGAGTGATTGCACCCAGCACATCACCACGGCGTACTTTGTCTTTACGCCCGCCCGAAATATAAAGCGTGACATACTTGGGCTGTACGCGTGTCCCCCGTTTATTAGGAATTAAATCAATGGATTCATACGACAGTGCGTGCCCTTGAAGCTCACCCAGTCGAGTTAATTTATAACGCTCCTTCTCGGTAAACAGGGTGATGGCTACACCCTCCATCCCTGCTCGACCAGTGCGACCAATACGATGCACATAGGTGTCTTGCTCATAAGGCAGTTCGTAATTAATCACGGCGGGCAACGCTTCGATATCCAAGCCGCGAGCGGCCACATCGGTGGCTACCAAAAAAGTCGTGCTGTGATGTTTAAACTGAATCAAGACTTGTTCACGCTCACGTTGCTCCATATCGCCATGCAACGCCAACGCACTGAATCCACGCTCCGTTAAATAATTCGTGACCTCTTGCACCAATTTTTTGGTATTACAAAAAATCAGTCCATGCTCAAAGCCATTAAACGCCAATAATTT
>WFPP01000122.1 GCA_015487495.1 Thiomicrorhabdus sp. | reverse complement strand
CAATAATGACATGACGGGGGTAGATAAAATCACTAAAACGAGCGTGGCGACTGCCAATAAAGCCCCAAATAACCCGAAACAGCAACAGGCCAATAATGATATAACCGGAGTAACTGTGAAGCTCTTCAAACTCATCGCCAGACAGATAAGAGAAGCTAAAAAAGAAGACCAAAGACCAGTGAAAAATTCGGGTTGGAAGGTCCCATACGGTAACGGATTTCATCGCATCAACTCCTTTATGCCTAATTTTTTGCACAAAAAAAAGGGGAGATTTTCCCCCCCCCCTCTCTTGTTTAAAGTTTTTTCATCACTTTTTCAGGAATTTAAACTTGCTATGGTTTTATAGGCCCAAGCGTTGGCTGCCATATACGCACTTGAAATCACCATCATGTCAATTTGCTCGCGCCCTGGAATGCTTAAACGGGTATTGCCCTGTTCTAAAGAACGAATAACCCAAAGCACGCTGCCCATTTCACCTGACTGTTCAACCAAAGCTAATTTAACCTCATCCGATAACGGCAACTGATCCACAATATCAGCCATAGGAATTTTTAAAAAAGAATTCAGCGTTGAAAAAAGCCCTGCCATAAAATAACGGTCTTTTTCTTCAGGTATGTCCATTTTTTCGGCCATACCCTCCAAAAATTTAGCACGAACCAGAGCCACAACTAACAACTCATCAGGGACATCCTCCATAGAGGACATCATCATCATATTCACCCAAAATTTAAGGCGCTTAATGCCCATGTAGCTCACAGCGTCTTTTAAGGTTTCAATTCGCTTTGGAATGTTATTACTTGGATGGTTAATTGCACTCAGCAGTTTATGCGTCAAACCCACATCCACACCAATAGTTTCGGCTAATTGTTCAAAAGAAATATTGGGTTCATTCACCTCAGCCAACAATTTTAAAACCGACAATTTATTATTCGATAACTCTTTTTTGGTGTCAAAAATGGGATTAACAAAGAAAAATCCTTGATAATAATCTGCATCAGCTGACAAATATAAATTAAACTGCTCTTCGGTTTCCAATCCTGTAATAACGGTCTTTAATTGCTTTTGTTTTAATGCCAATATTTCTGATTTGACCTCCTCTACTGTAAAGTTTTGTGCATTCAATTTTGCTATTTTTGCAATGCTTAATAACTTATTACAGGCCTCATCTGGATGGTAATCGGCAATGGCAATCGTTACGCCAGACTGCTTCAGTTCCTTTAAAGTAGACAGGGCTTCTGGATCTTTTAAAACGTCTGTTTCAACTTCGACAATCAGCGTACTTAAACATTCCACACTTGGCAACAAATCCAGTCTTAACAGTTGGGTAGGCGCTCGATAAAAAATAGGCTTGCCACCCGTAATGTCTTCAACCCCAACTTGCTCTTGCAAATTTTGGTAAAAGGCCTTTGCAAGTTCCTCCCACTGATCCGCTTTAATCTCCGAATAAAGCAAAGACTCCAGAGTAAGCTGATAAGCATATACATTTTTTTGGCAATCAAAAACGGGTTGTTTATTTAAAAAAATTTGGTTATCCATAAGTCGTCCTATCAAATGAGTTTCATTAGATCATCGTCGTCGTTTACATTATTAAAACCTAAAGCCTGAGCAATTTAATCAGCGCTGATTCAGAGGTTCCTTTAAAGACACAACCAAATAAAGATTCGCCTTTTCATACAAACAATCTACATGGCATTATAAAAAACTTCTACCAAACCGAAAGACCTAAAACCCTTTTAAGTCATTAAATTAATTGCTAAACATCATAAATAAAAACTATAGGCTCTTAATTTTAGCCCCTCCCCCTATATTTTTAATCTGGAGCACTCACATTGATATACTGATTAATATACTGAGATAAAATAAAGGACCAAAACATGCCACAAACCCAATTTATTGATGATGCAACCCGTGTTTTTCAGGTAAAAAATATCACAAAAACTTATCAAATGGGGGAAGTCGCTGTTCAGGCTTTAAGGGGCATTAACTTAGAACTTTTTCGTGGAGAGTTAACGGTTTTATTAGGGGCTTCAGGCAGTGGCAAATCTACTCTATTAAATATTTTAGGAGGGCTAGATACCCCGACAACAGGCCAAGTTCTTTATCATTCAAAAAAAGGGGACATCGATTTAAGCCATGCTTCCGAACAAGAACTCACATATTATCGTCGCTTTAATGTTGGATTTGTGTTTCAGTTTTACAATTTAATTCCCAGTTTAACCGCACTTGAAAACATTGCCGTTGTCACTGAAATTGCTGAATCCCACATGACTCCTGAAGAAGCACTTGAAATGGTCGGACTGAGTGAGCGATTAAATCATTTCCCTGCCCAACTCTCTGGCGGAGAACAACAGCGTGTTGCCATTGCTCGTGCCATTGCCAAAAAACCGGATGTGTTACTCTGTGATGAGCCCACTGGCGCACTTGACTCCACAACAGGTATTAGGGTGCTTGAAGCCTTGCAAAAAATAAACCGTGAACTGGGCACCTCTACCGCAATTATTACTCATAACGCCAGTATTGCTCAAATGGCGAACCGAATAATTCATTTAGCCGATGGACAAATCAGCCAATTTTATGAAAATGAGCAACGTCTTAATCCACATGATTTAAGCTGGTAGCTACGCCATGAAAGCGATTGATATAAAATTATGGCGAGAACTATGGAATATGCGCTTACAAGCATTGGCGATTGTCATGGTTATTGTGAGTGGTGTTGCTGTTTTTATTATGTCATTAAGCACTTACGACTCACTATATGAAACTCGTGAAACGTATTACCAAGAACACCAGTTTGCGGATATTTTTACCGCTCTTAAACGCGCACCTTTATCCGTTAAACAGCATATTCAAGAAATTAAAGGGGTTGATCAGGTTCAAACCCGAGTAATCAGCTATATTAATTTAGACATTGCAGGGTATGACAATCCGGCTAGTGGACATTTAATTTCGTTACCCGACAACAGCACCGGCGTATTAAATCAAATTTTGTTACGCAGTGGCCGCTTACTCGATCCAAATCGAGATAATGAAATTATTTTAAGTAAGGAGTTTGCCAACGCACATAACTTAATGGAAGGCGACAATATTAAAGCCATTATTAATGGGCGCAGTAAAAAATTAACCATTATTGGTACAGCCATGTCTCCCGAATACATTTATCAAATTGCTCCAGGTGCTATGTTTCCCAATCATAAAAGTTACGGTGTTATGTGGATGGCACGCACGCCTCTTGCCAGTGCGTTTGATATGCAGGGGGCTTTTAATCATGTCTCTCTTACCCTCACCAAAAATGGGAATAAAGAGGATGTTATTGATCAACTGGATCAACTTTTAAAGCCCTATGGAGGCATTGGGGCTTACGCTCGGGAAAAACAGGTTTCCAACCAGTTTTTAACTGAAGAACTTAAGCAACTACAAAATATGGCAACCCTGTTTCCCATTATTTTTTTGGGCGTTGCGGCTTTTTTACTGAATGTTGTTGTCAGTCGATTAATTGCACTGGAACGTGAACAAATCGCCACTTTAAAAGCCTTTGGCTACCGTAATACAGACATTGCATTACACTACAGTAAACTGGTTTTAATGATTACCGCCTTTGGTATCCTCATAGGCATCGGCGTGGGAACCTGGATGGGACACGCCATGAGCTATCTGTATATGAATATTTATAGCTTGCCTTATATGCTCTATCAACTCAAACCCGATATTATCGCCTACGCCATCTTAATTACGGTTACCGTCGCAATGGCTGGTACGCTGTATTCTGTTAGACAGGCCGCTCGCTTACCTCCTGCACAAGGCATGCAACCTGAACAACCTGTTCTGTATAAGCAAACGTTAATTGAACGATTAGGGTTACAAGCGCGGTTTTCACAACCCAGCCGTATGGTTTTACGCCACATTGAACGCCGTCCCTTAAAATCCTTACTTACCATATTAGGCATCAGTATGGCCTGTGGCATTATGATGGTGGGTGGCTTTCAAAAAGGAGCGATTGATGAAATGATTAAGGTTCAATACAATATGAGCCAGCGGGAAGATTTTATCGCACTTTATCGTGAACCCACATCACAAACATCTCTCTATTCTTTAAAAGGCCTTCAAGGCATTGAGTATGTTGAAGGTTTTCGGCAGGTTAAAGCCAAACTTTCTTTTAAACACCGTTATTATCGTACTTCGCTTAATGGCATTGAGCGAAACAGCCAGCTTTCTCGCTTACTGGATCGCAACCTGAAAGAGATTTATTTACCTGAAAATGGCGTCATTTTAACCGATTATCTAGCCCAAAAACTACATATAAAAGCGGGGGATATGCTCACTATTGAAATACTTGAAGGTAACCGACCAACTCTCAATATTCCTGTTGCTGGAACCGCTAAACAATATTTAGGGTTAAATGCCTATCTTCAACGCAGCAACTTAAATCAAAAGCTAAAAGAAGGCGATGTGGTTTCAGGGGCGTATTTAAAAGTGGATGCCCTGTTTCAACAATCGGCATACAAAGAGATTAAGAATATGCCCCAAGTGATAGGCGTGATTGAACAAGAGTCGTCCATTTCAGGGTTTTATGACACCATGAATGACACCATTTTATTTTTTACCTTCATCACAACATTACTGGGAGGCAGTATTGCATTTGGTGTGGTATATAACAGTTTGCGTATTGCACTTTCCGAACGAAATAGAGAGTTGGCCAGTTTGCGTGTTTTAGGGTTTACTCGTGGTGAAGTGGCCTATATTTTACTGGGGGAACAAGGGATATTAACCTTAATTGCCATTCCTCTCGGATTTGTTATTGGCTACGGTTTATGCTGGTATCTTTCTATTAATTTTGAGAGTGATTTATACCGCGTACCACTGGTACTGGAAACGGAGGTTTATGCCCGTGCCGCCCTCGTAGTCATTGTATCTTTTATTCTCTCTGCCAGTATTATCTGGCGAAACCTTGCCCGCCTTGATATGGTAGCAGTATTAAAGTCTAAGGAATAACATCATGCCTCATTCATTAAAACGCCCAATACAAAATCACCCTGGTATATTGGTTTCAGGGCTACTCATA
Source organism: Thiomicrorhabdus sp. (assembly GCA_015487495.1). Taxonomy (GTDB): domain Bacteria; phylum Pseudomonadota; class Gammaproteobacteria; order Thiomicrospirales; family Thiomicrospiraceae; genus Thiomicrorhabdus. The sequence goes on along the minus strand of WFPP01000122.1, from coordinate 55,343 downwards.
ATCGCTTTGCTGACTTGGGGGTTTTGGCCCAACCCCATTGTCATTGAAAGCGTTAAGGTCTCACGCGCTCCCTTAACCACCAGCATTGAAAAAGATGGGAAAACTCGCATTATTGATCGCTATGTTATTGCCGCTCCCGTTAATGGCATGACTTGTCAAATGCAGTTAAAAGTGGGAGATGTTGTCACACAAGGCCAAACCCTGCTTAGTATCTCCCCTCTTCTTCCCCAGGAACTGGATGCCCGAAGCCGTGCTCAGGCCGAAGCCAATATTCAAGTTGCCAAATCGGCATTAAAGGTTGCAAAAGAACAAGTTCGTTCGTCAAATGCAGCGGCTCAACAGGCTGAAAATGAGGTCAAGCGCTATCAACCTTTACTCAAAAAAGGACTTATTTCTCAAGATGTTTATGATAAAGCCAAAACAACCTCGATTACCGCACTCACCAACCAACGCCGAGCCAGATTTCAGGTTGAAGTTGCCCAACATGAACTTAAAGCAGCCTTAACCACTCTGGAATACGCACACAACACATCCGAAAACAGTTCCAAACCACATGTTCTAATCAAATCCCCCATTGACGGCAACATTCTAAAAGTGGTACGCCAGTGCGACAGCCCAGTCAGTATTGGTGAAGCTCTTTTAGAAATTGGAAACCCTTCTGCTCTGGAGCTGGAAGTAGATGTGCTGTCGGCGGATGCGGTTAAAATTAAACCCGGTATGAAAGTCATACTGGAACGCTGGGGAGGCGATCATCCGTTAGAAGCTGTAGTTCGCCGAATTGAACCCATTGGATTTACCAAAGTATCCGCATTAGGGGTGGAAGAGCAACGGGTATGGGTTATTTCAGACTTCACTTCTCCCATAGAACAATGGCAACGCTTGGGAGATGCTTATCGTGTGGAGGCTAAATTTATTCTTTGGCACAACGAAGAAGTATTACAAGTTCCTGCCAGCGCTCTCTTTCGCTATCAAGGAGGGTGGGCCGTCTTTACAGTCGAAAATAACAAAGCCAAACGTCAGAAAGTGACTTTAGGACACCAAAATGGTTTAAGCGCACAAGTCCTTACGGGATTAAAGGAAGGACAAACGATTATTAACCACCCAAGTGATTTAATTGATGATGGAGTAAGTGTTACAATCCCCTAAGATACTCTTCTGCCTGTTTAAAGGCTTCATCCGCACTCATGCCTTGATGCATAAAGTCGTAAGCAACCTGTTGCTGTTCTGTCAGAAAACGGGCTTCAAAATCTGAAATAAGGGTTTTCCAAGACTGTTTATCAACTGGGTTATCTGGTGTGTGGGCAAGAAGCTTTGCCAACATGCCCAGTGCGATGGTGGTGTCGCTTATGTGATCGTAATAATCAGAAAACTGTCTAAAAATAGTTTTAAATGACTCAACACCCACTTGGTCACCCTGTGCGGCATCAATGGTGTTTTGAATGTCTTGTAATAAAACATGCCCCCAATTTCGGCTGGAGGTCAGTTGTGAAACAGCAAGGTTTAATGCCATACTGGCTTCCTGAAAATCGGCTTGATCTGTCGATAAGGTTGAACCATCTTCGACAAAGTCAAACTCGGAAAGTTTGGAAGCAGCCATAGAAACTAATGCGGTCTTTTCATCAGTCATTACGGTTCGGTGATGAGATAAAAGCTGGGAGCTGGTTACTTGAACAATATGACAACCGCATAAAAAACGCCCCTCTTCTTCACGTTGATGCACCACTTCCACACTTTCCAAACAATAAACTTCATTAGTCTCACTGTTTTTGATTCTAAGACTAATTTGTTGTTCTGGTAAAAAATAATCGGGCTCATCAACCCAAAAACTTAACCCGGTTAAATTCACATCCAGCCCTTCAAACGGGGCTGAGAAATGCTCATCTTCTTTATCCGTTACTAAAAAAGGGCGTAAAAAACGCAACGATTGCCGTTGCTCCAAATCCATTTGAATCATTTTTATCCCCCCCTAAAAAGGTGTTAAATGCCTTTTTTAATTGACTTTAAACCCCAGTGCAAGGCATTCAGATTCTGGTAACCAGCCTAAACAACTTCTTACTTTAAGTGATTGATAGTTACGCACAATTGGCACAATGGTCACAACGCCCCAAAGAATTTGATACCAATGCCATCCAATAGCAGAGGGTTGCGAGGCCCACCATGCATTATTGACTCCAAAATACCTAGTTTTAAAAATCAAATGCAAGGCCAGACGCCAATATTTTAAGCCGTAATGTAAACGTTTTGAAAGCATTTACTCACCCTTATTCTGTTTTATCTGAATCAGATGATTCTTGAGGTGGGTTCATATCGTTGTATTTGTCCATAAAATTCTCTAACATTTTTTGATCTACCATACCCGTTCTTACTGCAACAACCTGTCCATCAGGCGCAACCATATAAGAGGTTGGCAAGCCGTATATTCGACCAAACGGACTATTAATACCATCCACTTTGCCCTCAAAACGAACAATGGGAAAATTAATCATTTGTTCTTTGGCAAAGGCTTTTACTTTATCAATACCAATGTCTTCATAGTTCACACCAATCACAATGGCATCTTTGTCTTTATGCTCTTCATGAAACATAATTAAATCTGGAATTTCAACCAAACACGGTGGACACCATGTGGCCCATAAATTGACAATTACCCACTTGCCTTTATAGTCTGAAAGCATGGTCTCCTTGCCTTCCAGATCAATAAATTTAACGTCTTCTTTAAGTTCTGCACTATGGGCGGTTGCACTCCATGCAAAAAGAAAAAAGAGCAGACTCAAAATAATAACTCTAATACTTGAAAAATTCATCATTCATTTATTCCTTAAAGGGTTTATTTACTGTGTTTTATCGTATTGATTCGTTTCAGTTACGTCTGTTGTAAAACCTGTTTAAGGAAGCTCTGAGTAAGTCCCTTAATTTCTAACAACGCCGCAGGGTGAGCCTTCAAGCCTTCCTCTTCACTGTTATGCTTCTTGGCTGTTATGCTTCTTGTGAATGGAATAACCATTCCCTGCAAAACATGCCTGGGAAAAGGAAGGCTTGATGACTCACAGAATGTTAAGGGGCTTATTCAGAGTTTCCTTAACAAAAGGCAAGGTTAAACGCCTTTTTTCAACCAACGTGGCTTGCTCCAATAGCTTTAATACCGCTAATAACTCTTGAAGATCCATCGAAAACTGTTTAATTAAATAATTTCCAACATCATTTGGCAACTCAAACCCCAAACGTTTGCTGTGGCGTTGCAAGGCAAGAATAATCTCTTCTTTTTCTACAAGCGCCTGCATTTCAATCGGCAATACTGTCATCAGCGACTTGGCCAAATCAGTCGTGGCAATGTCCCAATCGTTCATCGGAACAGCCCCCGTTAAAATTAATGTGTGCCCTTGTACACTAGATTTGGTAATTAAATTTGCTAATGCAACTTCCCATTTTGCCTGACCAATCATGCCATTCATATCATCCAAACAGACCAGTGGCATTTGCTCCAATCCCGTTAGCACATCGGGAATCAGGGGTAAGGAATGATCCTCAAATGGCAAATACACACTGGCCTGGCCCTGCTCGGTAATAAAACGACACGAGGCTTGCAATAAATGTGTTTTACCAACGCCCGTTTCACCATATAAATAAAAGGCACTGCCTCCGGGCTGTGTGAGTGCACTTTGCAAGCCGTTAAAAGCCAAGGCAAGAGACTCTTTTTCTGTCACAAAGGTTTCAAAACAGGCATCGTCTCGCAAGCCGATTTTTAACGGCAACTGTACAAACACTATTGCTCTCCTTCTTTTGACTCAAATAAACCTTTAGAGTCGATACGAACATCAATTTTCCGACGTTCAGGCACACTTCCCACCAGCGTCATTTTTGGCCACTTCTTAACCCAGTTAAAAATACGTTGATAGCCCACAAGAGTAGACATTCTATACTGAACTTTGCCTGCCTGCATGGAAACTAGCTCAAATGAATCAATCATGGCTGGTTGTGATTTCAATAAACGCTCAATTTCCAAAAGAGGTTGAGGGTCCTGAACATTATGAACGGTTAAAGACATTACCTGAGTATCCGTTTCTGTTTTATGGCGATGAAGAGCTTGAAGGTAGATTTGTGCATAAAAAGTCATCACTTGATCAAACATCTCATTGGTCAGGTCTGAAAAATTCCCCCCCCCTGTTTCTCTCGTTTGCACCCCGGTTAAAACAGGTTCACCTTTTTGATTGTACAAAACCCAGTTTAGCTCATATTGATATGCGTCATTCATAATGGCCTTAAAGCTTAATAAATACGCTTGTTTTGTTTGTGCAAGAAGGGATTGAATACTTGGTATGATTTTGAGCATTTCGGATGACTCTACAGGCAATATCCATTGATTGGCAGGCAACCGATCTGCAAACTCTGGAATCGTAATGGGTAATTTAATTTGCTGGGGGTATTCTCTAAATGCCAAATCAAGTCGATATTGCATTTCATTTCCGTCCAGTTTAATAAGTGTTTTTCCATGCACCAGACTTCCCATAACCAATGTATTGGGGCGTTCCGAGGCGGGCCAAATTGGTACAAAACGGTTGCGAAACTCTTTTTGCAGTTTATCACCTAAAAATGAAAATAAAATATTTTGACCTACGACAACCCCTTCTTGCACACGTGGCGAAAAATCATACGTTTTTAACCATATTCTGGGGTTAGAGAGGTATTTTTTTCCAACACGAGAATGTAAAATTTTTTTTTGTCCCGTCATCCGAACCAGTAAAATAGCCATTGCTTTTTGCAACGATTGTTCAAAAAGTTCCTCTGTTTGTATAGGGAGAGGGGATGCATCCTGCGATGGTTCGTAAACATCCACATCATAAGGCAATGTGATGGTAAAAAAATCACCCTTCGGGTTTTCATTCGAGTTCGCCAATGCACCGAGTGAAATACTCAAAAACAGGGGGAGGAATAAAATTTGCATCAATCGCTGAAAACTTCTCATGCTTGGCTCTTAAAATTTCGTTACAATATCATAATATTTTTTAATCGTGTCGGTATAGACTTTTAAAAGCGATGTCAGTTTATTTCAAGTATTTTACCAAACCCTATATTAGAGCCTGCCAAAAAACAAACCCTATTTTTTAACCCCCTTGCAAATTTAGAATCGAGACTATGACAACCAATAAACAATCCATTAGTTACAAAGATTCCGGTGTTGATATCGACGCAGGAAATGCTCTTGTTAAAGCCATTAAACCCATTGCAAAAGCCACTACTCGTCCAGAAGTTCCCGCTTCTTTAGGTGGTTTTGGTGCATTGTTTGAACTGGATATGGCCAAATACAAAAACCCCATTTTAGTCTCGGGAACAGATGGCGTTGGAACAAAATTGCGCCTTGCGATTGACAGTGGCAAACATGATCAGGTTGGAATTGATCTGGTTGCCATGTGCGTCAACGATCTGATTGTGCAAGGCGCAGAACCCCTTTTCTTTTTAGACTATTATGCCACTGGCAAACTTGAAATTAACGTTGCAACCGATGTTGTAAAAGGCATTGGAGAAGGTTGCTTACAATCGGGTTGTGCTTTAATTGGTGGGGAAACAGCTGAAATGCCTGGCATGTACCATGATGGTGACTACGATTTGGCTGGGTTTTGCGTCGGCATTGTTGAAAAAGCAAATTTAATTGATGGCACAAAAGTAAAGGCTGGCGATGTTATGCTTGGACTGGCTTCCACGGGTCCCCACTCCAATGGTTATTCATTAATTCGTAAAATCATTGAAGTTAACCATGCCGACTTGCAAACCGACATTCATGGTCAACCACTTATTGATGCGCTAATGGCACCCACAAGAATTTACGTTAAATCAGTACTTGAACTCATGAAATCGGTTGATATTCATGCCATATCACATATTACTGGCGGTGGGCTACTGGAAAACCTGCCACGTGTTATGCCAAACCATACCATGGCAAATATTAATACCAACAGTTGGCAACGTCCTCCTGTTTTTGACTGGATTCAAGAGGCCGGTCATGTTGAATACGAAGAAATGCACCGCACCTTAAATTGCGGTATTGGCTTGGTTATCGTGGTTGACCAAGCAGAACAACAAAAAGCCATTGACTTACTAACGGCCACAGGCGAAACCGTCTCGGTAATTGGCCAGATCGAAACCTCAGATACCGAGTCCCCTGGCGTTAGACTTGTACAATGTTAGTCACACTTTAATCAAAAATCGTTCACCAATGTGAACGATTTTTCTCCCCCCCTAATTTTAATGCCTTTTCTTTTTTAAACACTATGAAACAACCTATTCGTATCGCCGTCTTAATTTCAGGCAATGGCTCAAATCTTCAAACCATTATTGACCATCAAAAACAGCATTCGCATGAATATGAAATTGCCTTAGTGGTCTCTAACAAAGCAGATGCCTATGGGCTTATTCGAGCTGAAAAAGCCCATATCCCAACAGAAATCATTGAACACAGCAAATTTGAACATCGCAAAGCCTTTGATTACGCTTTACAGATGGCGATTGATTCCAAACAAATCGACCTTGTTGTGCTGGCAGGCTTCATGCGAATTTTAACCCCCGCGTTTACTCAACATTTTTTAGGAAAAATGATTAATATCCACCCCTCATTACTGCCTAAATACACAGGGCTTAATACTCATCAACGCGCATTGGAAGCAGGCGATACGGAACACGGTTTAAGCATTCACTTTGTCACTCCTGAACTGGATGGTGGCCCTGTTATTTTACAGGCAACGGTTCCCATTACAGAAAACGATACCAAAGAAAGCCTAAAAGAAAAAGTTCATCAAAAAGAACATCTTGCTTACCCGCTTGTTATTCAATGGTTTGCACAAAACAAACTGCAATTAAAAAACAATCAAGTCTGGTTTCAACAAACGGTCTTAAGTAAACCTCAACAATTGCATCACCTAAATGACCAGGACATTTAATATAATAAAACCTTTGCACAAGACCTCTCCCTGTTTAAAACAGCAAAGGATTATTATGTTGAATTTATTATTCAAAAGAGCGTCATGGTTTGCCCTCATACTGACGACGGCTCTTTATATCCCCCTCTCTTTTGCCGCCACATTGCCTAACTTTAAAACCAGTTATTACGTGAATGCCTTTGGGGTTGATCTTGGTAAAGCCAAACACCGGTTTACTTGTCACCAACAGAACTGCACCCTTGTCAGCGAAGCCAAACCTTCAGGGGTTGCAGCCATGTTTTTTAAAGACCGCTCTATCGAAACCATTCAACTGCAACAAACACCAACCTCTTTCACGTGGCTTAGTTACCATAAACAAGGGATTAGTAAAAAAAATGGCAATGAAGAAATTAAACATACCACACTAAAACGAGATAAAGCTAACCAAAAAATTGTGTATGTTGAAAAAAAGCGCAACTGGCCAATTCAACCAAATACATTTGATATTATGTCACTCGCCTATGCCATCCAATACTTTAAACTCAATAACCGTCCACTCAATACAATCGAATTGCATATTCAAGACAGCAACTTTCAAGAAAAATTGCAACTCAAGCAGGCAAATCATCCCGAACCATTGCATTTTAAATTCTCCAATAACGCATTTAACACTTTAAAATACACGCTGGAAAGCAAACAATCTCGATTAGAGCTGTGGTTATTACCAAACTACGACTATTTTCCGAGTAAAATACGCCTTATTGATAAAAAAGAAAATAAAACCATTACGCTTAACCTTGCGGAGCTACCAACACGATTATGAAGCTAAGTGATACAGATATTATCAAGCATCTAAAAATAGGAAAAATCGCGATTTCTCCTCAACCGAGTGTCAGTAAAATAAAAGGAATCAGCGTCGATTTAAGGCTCGACAATCGATTTCGGGTGTTTAACGATCATACCGCACCTTATATCGATTTAAGCGGCCCAAAAGATGAAGTTCAACAAATTATGGACACCGTCATGGGGGATGAAATCTTAATTCCGGAAGATAAGGCTTTTTTCTTGCACCCCGGCGAACTCGCTCTGGCCACCACACTTGAATCCGTCACCTTACCAGATGACCTAGTCGGCTGGCTCGATGGCCGTTCAAGCCTGGCACGCTTAGGTTTAATGGTACACGTCACCGCTCACCGTATTGATCCAGGCTGGAATGGCCAAATTGTATTAGAGATATTCAATAGTGGAAAACTCCCTCTCGCCTTACGCCCAGGAATGGATATTTGTGCCATCAATTTTGAAACCCTTTCCAGCGCAGTTGAAAAACCTTACAACAAACGCGCCGATGCAAAATACAAAAACCAAACAGGGCCAACTTCCAGTCGCATTAATGAAGATAAATCCCACCAAGGAGTCTGTCGGATTTAGGATAAATCTACTGCGAAAAAGCCATTTCGGCCCATTTTTCCGATCAATTTCGTTAAATATACTCAATATTCGCCTCAAATGATCGAAAAAATGGTCTCAAAATGGCTTTCTCTCGTGACGATCACCTAAGTCCGACAGACTCCAAAAACGCCAACTAAACCTGTTACACAGTTCTGCTTAAACTCACTCATAAAAAACTTATTACAAGTCATTAAATCCCTTAACTGTTTTATGGACATGTCGTTTAATACAAGCTATCCTATGCCCTATTAAAAAATACGTTGCTCATTAGTATAAAATATTAATAAAATCGACTAAAACAGGGTTCCAATGAAAAAGCTATTCTCACCTTTACTTATCAGTTTTTTAACTTTTACAGGGGTACAAGCAGGAGCATCAGAAAAACCACACCTCATTACACTATCAGAAAATAATATTTCTACGAATCAATTATTCTCAATCACATCAAATAGCCTAACGGATGGCATCATGCTTGGTGAAGAAGAGGACATCTTTAATCAAAAAATGATGAGTAATAGTATTTGGTGGCAATCTGACTACCTAAATATTACTGTTGACCTAAAAGAAATTTTTTTAATTCAAGACATTCTTTTACAAGTAAATGATAATGACATTTATCAAGTAGACTACTCTATTGATAACCTCAACTGGTCCAATCTTTTTACCATCAATCCAAACGATGGCGAAACAAGATGGGGAATGGATATTATGAGCAGTGATGCACTCAACAGTGAATACGTTGCCAACTTGGACTTTGATGCTGTTAATGCCCGCTACCTTAGACTGTCCGCATCAGGAGGAGATCATTTATACGCCATTTCCGAGCTACAACTATTTAGTTATGACACCCTTTCCAGAACACAAGCGCTCACAAAAGTTTCGCCAGTTCCAGAACCGTCTTCTATCCTGTTATTTGGATTGGGTACATTGATGTTATTCGCCTCTATCCATAGACGTCAAAAAAAAACCTCTTCAACAGAGACATTCAGCGCCTAAAAATAACGGGAAAGATTAGTTCAACTCTATAAAAAATGCATGTTTTAAGGATAGGCATAGCGCTTATCCGCACGCTCAAATTGTTTTTTACCCTTTTGTTCTTTTAATAATTTATCGACTTTTTTCTCCAACGCATTCACTTTGGCAAGACTTTTTTCTGCCTTATCATTACGGGAAGTAACGGAGTTTAATGAATTTTTAATCACACGTTCCTGCTTTGCAACCTTTGCTTCTAATACACGTACTCGTGTACTAATGCTGGCGGCTTCCGCAATGCCTTGCCATACAAACATTCCTAAAACCAGCGGTATTATTACTTTATATTCTGTCATCCTACCCCTCCAAAAAGGCATCACTTCTCACTCTTTTAGAGATGTTTAGAACCCATAAGGGTAAGTCAAAAAAATGAGTTGCTATTTTATTTCCCATTTTTAGTCGTGATGGTATCGTTCAGTTCAAAATATTCATTTAATATGAATTAACCTGATAAGTCGACTCTGGACTTAAAATATTAACTTTGTTCGCACTATACACAAATGTTTGCTCAAAAAAGCGTTTATCAACATACACTTCTAAAATCGTTTCATAGTTACGATCGGCCATTGGAGTAACACTCACAATTCGGGCACCGCGCACCACAGCATTAACTCGCGCTCTAAAGCTGTCACTTTTAGCTGTAAGTGTTGAAATAGAGGTGTTACTATCAATTTTGATGCCATACAGTTGCTCTGCTAAAGCACGATATGCATCCAGCTTGGAGGCTCTAATAGCCATTAATCGACGTTGACCCGGCGTGTAAGCCCCAAAGGTACTTTCTGCACCATAACCGATGCCTGATATTTTCATTAATTCAGGTTTACTTTCTGCAACCTGAGTTGAAGGCTTTATGGCAGGTTGCACAGCTACCGCGGATTGATTACTAGGCTTTACATCATCACCTGAACAACATGATGTGCTTTGAACACACCCACTTAAGACAAAAATGCTTGCCAACCCCACTAAACTTACCTTTAGAACAGTTTGTTTTTTCATTGCTCTCTACTCCATTTTTTTATTTTTTTGCATGACAATTCAATTACCAGTTCAATTACCCTAAACTTGGCTTGCAATCCCGAGTTTAGGGATAACTGTCCCCTACAGACTGGTCATAATACGACTCATCTGGCGCACGGTACTGATAGGGGTTATGTAACTGTTTTTTCTTTTTCTCTTCGGCCTCTTTTACGGCCATTTTTTTCTGTTGTAAAACCCATTGCTTTTCAAGACTTTTAATGCTTAATAACAAAGCTTTATGTTTGGACTGAATATCTTTCACTCTGCGATTCACTTCATCAATACGCCGCTGCGCTGAAATCATTTTTTTATTCACTGAACTGGCCAGTTTCATTGCTTCAGAATTGGAGTGTTGCTCTTGATCTACAACAGAATTTAGCACGGGTACTTTTGCGGTTTTTGGTGCCACTGTAGCGTCATGTGCATTCAAACCTAACGGATCAATCATTTCTTGTTTTTTAGCTGAGACACCAGGCACTTGCGATACAAATAACTCTGACGACAACTCTTCTAACTGGAAATTAAGTGCATCTAATTTTTTTTCCATCGTTTGAATGGACTCTTTGGAGTCGATGACACTAGAGGAAACTCGTGCGGTTTCAACCTGTATGGTTTCAATCATTGTTTGAGTTTCTTCATCCAGTGCCGCTCCCTGAGCCGCCAATGCACTCCATACCCCGATACCAATCGCAATAAAAGCCAATACGATCAATGTTGAACCAAAAATAATAATAAGTTTTTTTATCGATTCCATATCTTCCGCCGTCATTTCTGTAGTTGGGGTGGATTGTGCTGTTGCTGACTTAGTCACACGTTCTTTTGACGTAACCTCTTTTGCAGCAGGTTGTTTATTCTGTGCTTCTTCCTTAACGATGCTATCATCACTGTCTTCAGAAAAAAGGCTTTGAGATTCAGAGCCCTCTTTCACATCACCCTCTTCTGGCTCCAGTTCAGGTAAGTCTACCGATTCTGCTTCTGCTTCATCGAGCAATGTATCAATCGCATCCTTTTCAGAGTCTGATGCAACATCACCATTACGTTCTGTAACCTCCAGCTCAGCTTCATCCAATAAGGCATCAATGCTGTCTAAATCATTAGGATCAATTGTTTCATCTGAAGCGGCCACACTCTACTTCCTTTACTGAAGACACAAATAGTAAATATAAAATACATTTCATTAAGCAAGCTCTGATTAAGTCCCAATCAACATTTTCGTCATTTTATTAATCAATGACTTATATGGTTATTTCTGGTAAAAAATGGATTTATTCAGAACCTCTTTAAGGCGGGAGTTTCCAGCCTTTCAATCATCAAGAACAGACATTTTCTGAGCTTTATCGATTGAATAAATCTGCGGTAATAAATAAAACTGTCCAACAGAATTCGAAATAACCGTTCCAAATTGGGTCTCTACGTACAGTTCCAATCCGTCCGATATCTCTGAATGACTGACAATTTCAACCGCCACTTGCCCCAAAGCATAAAACAGGCCAGTTTTTTTAGATGACCTCTCTTCAGAAGCGCTTTTAGGAAATACGATCTCTCGATAGGCAGGAAGGACAATATAAGAATTTTGCCATGAAGAAGGGTTTTTACTCAAAAAATCCGGCTCAATGTTTTGAGGGGGATACCAAATACGAGGAAGAGATTCAAGGTGATAAAAATCCAGTACTGGCGCAAGTTGTATGGCTTTGTTTTTAGATAAAAAGGAAACAACAATATCCAAGTCCTGTCTTGCTCTAGGCTTAAAAAACAAATCCGAAGCAATGATTTTTTGTAACCATTGATGCCGTTGCTTGGAACGTTTAATATGACTCACAAGCTCAATAGCCTCTCCCACCGTCTTTTCAACAGATTGATGCTGATAAGAACCCACCTCATTTTGCGACTGCCATTCTGTATAAAAAGAAGATTCCAATGCTTGTGATGCGTGCGTTTCATCAGTCAACACCAATACGTTTTGATACTGATTTTCTTGCAAAAACTGGATGGTTTGTACCATGCCTTTCCGCTTGCTAGGCGAAAGGGCTCTCTCATAACCATGAAGCACTTTCATTTCATTAAAATACAAAGTTGAAACACCTGTATTTAATGCATGCCACTGTTGCGCCATTGATTTACGAAGTGGCCCAAAAATAAAATGGGGAGCATCATATTTGAGCGCTTGCCAAATCTCAAATGCGCTATCATAAATCGCCGTATCTAGTACCACCAATGACCCTAAAAATCCGATACGTTCAAGAGCATCAGTAACACTTTCCAGCAGTTGATATCCAGCCTCTTCATAACTGCCTGTTAAAGGCAATAAAACAGCCATAACCGTCTCTTTGTCGCCAATATGAAACTTAAGAGGCTGAATTCCTGTAACCATTAAATGAGATTGAGTTTCTGGCTGAAAATCCCCCCCCCTTATTTTTTGATGACTAAATAAAGCCTGTTTTAACCACACCACACGTTGATGAAACATCGGTAACAATGTCATTTTATCTAACTGAGTCAAATAGTTTTCTAACTCATTAAAATGACTGTATTTTTGAGCCAACTCTGCTTTTAAAACCAAAATTTCTTGATCAATTCGAATAATTTGATCTTCGACTTGCTGTTCTGAAAGTGATGCTGTACTGCTAGGCTCTTTATCAAAAGCCTCCCATTCAATGGTTAATGTCTCCAAAGAAGCAGAAGGCAATAATTTTTCTACATCATTGGCAAAGATTGCCGTAGGCAAAAGTATATGACTTGCCACTAAAAAAAAAATAAGCAATACTTTCTTCATTCACCATCCCATCAACATCAATAATTAAGAAAAACTGTGAAAAGCTGTTTTAGGAAATTTTAAGTGTTTTAGATACAACCTCATACACATCCTTAGACAACCCTTCATGCTGTAAAATGCGATTTAATTGCTCTCTCATTTTAAATTGTCTTTTCTCATCATAACGTTGCCAATGAGTAAATGGCGCAACAATTCTTGCTGCTACCTGAGGGTTAATCGCATCCAGCTTAAGCACTTGTTCGGCCAAAAAAACATAACCCTCCCCATCTTCTCGATGAAACCCTAATAAATTTAATCGACCAAAGACCCCCAAGACACTTCTTACTCGGTTTGGGTTGGTGTAATGAAAGTCGGCATGCTTCACTAACGCTTTTACATGCTCAAGCGCATGACGGTGATGCGATGCAGCCTGTAAGCTAAACCATTTATCCAATACCAAAGCATCTTCATGCCATTTATCATAAAAATGCGCCAGACATGCCGCACGTTGTGAATGATCCATATGAGAAATGGCTTTTAAAGCCGCTAAAACATCCGTCATATTATGGTTATGTTCATATTGTGCCTTCGCTAATTCGAATCCACATGGCAATAACGCCAAGTAGGCTAAACACGCATTTTTTAATTTACGACAGGCAATATCCTCTTTATGATAGCGATATTCAATGGGTTCCAGCCCTTTTAAGGCATGGTAAATATGCAATAACTTGGCTTCATAACACCTCGCCAACTGCACTCGTAACCACTGGTGAACATGATAAACTGCATCCACATTAATCTCTGAAAACTGTTCACCAATATACGTTAAGTCAGGTAATGTTATGGTTAAGGCCGTTAAGGCTCTTTCTTCTAAAGCCACATTTAAAATGCCTGAGAAAGCCTTTTGCAAAGCACTTGAAAGCTCTAAAGGCTGACCAGATTCATATCGACGAATATTGTATTTAATTTCATTTAATGCCAAAACCTGAAAAGATTCCCAGCGGACGAAGGCATCCGTGTCCGAACGAGCCAACAAACTTAATTCGGCATCAGAATAATCATATTTTAAATAGACGGGAGCAGAAAACCCTCTTAGCAAAGAAGGAACCGGCTGACAGGGAACCTCAATAAAGGTAAAAGACTCCGTTAGTTGAGTGCAATGCAATAATCGCTCCCCTTTCTTTCCTGATATTTTTTCAGCAGTTTTTTTATCAGGAATAAGATCGATTCTGTCTCCTTTCTGAGAAAACAGCCCTACTCTAAAAGGAATGAGTAGAGGCTTAAATACTTGATCGGAATGCACTCTTGTTTGGTGGCAAGTTATGCAATACGTTCGCAGTGCCGCATTATACTCAGTTGAAACTTCAAGCACAGGTGTTCCTGCCTGAATATACCATTGATGCATTTGTGCAAGATCCACGGCATTCGCATCTTCCATTGCCTTTCTAAAGTCAACCACCGTCACTGCTTGACCATCATGCCGTTTAAAATAAAGATCCATTCCTTTTCGGAAGCCCGATTCACCCAACAACGTATGATAAAGGCGAACGACTTCAGCCCCCTTTTCATATACCGTCATCGTATAAAAATTATTCATTTCAATATAAGATTGTGGCTGAATAGGGTGCGCCATTGGCCCTGCATCTTCTGGAAATTGATTACTTCTTAATCGTTTAATATCCTCAATTCTCTTAACATCTGGAGAAAGCATATCCGCAGTAAATTCTTGGTCTCTAAATACCGTCAACCCTTCTTTTAAAGTTAATTGAAACCAATCACGGCATGTCACACGATTACCCGTCCAGTTATGAAAATACTCATGCGCAATCACCGCCTCAATATTTTCATAGTCTGTATCCGTTGCTGTTTCCGGCTTTGCCAAAATAAATTTAGAATTAAATATATTTAATCCCTTATTTTCCATCGCTCCCATATTAAAATCATCTACAGCGACAATCATATAAATATCTAAATCGTATATCAAACCAAACCGCTGTTCATCCCATGCCATGGCTTTTTTTAAAGAGGTCATGGCATGCTGGCATTTGTCTGCATTACGTGCTTCAACATAAATTTTTAAAGCCACGTGCCGTTGATCCAGTGTAATGTACTCCTCCTCAATGCACTCTAAATTACCTGCAACCAATGCAAATAAGTAACAAGGCTTTTTAAATGGGTCTTGCCATACAGCATAATGACGGTTATCTTCCAATTCACCTGAATCAATTAAATTTCCATTGGATAATAAAACAGCATTATGAGTCTTATCTGCAATTATTTTAGTCGTAAACCGCGTTAACACATCTGGCCGATCTAAAAAATAGGTAATTTTTCGAAAGCCTTCCGCTTCACACTGCGTACAATAATGGCCATTTGTACGATACAACCCTTCCAGTGCAGTATTACCTTCAGGTGAAATTCGAGTCATAATGGTTAAATCAAATTCAGGTAATGCCGTCATAACCGAAAGTGTTTCATCGTCACTTCGACACTGTTCAATGATTTCAACCCCATTTAATAAAACCGATAACAAAGTGATATTTTCACCGTTTAAAACCAGTAAATGCTCACCTTCTTTAAGGCTTTTTAACCGCATTGTATTCTTAACAAGGGTTTCGGTTGGGTGCAGGTCAAACTCAAGAAAAACCGACTCTATGATAAATTCTGGAGCTTGATAATCTTTTAGGTACTGTATTTTGGGTGCATTTTTTTTCATAAAAACCAACATTTAATCAATCCTATCTCTCTCCAACTTGGTGCAAGAGGGAGAAAAGTGTTTAAAATTAATCACTTAATGTGTTTAGGAAAGCGTTTAAATTACTCCTGAAAAAAAGGGGCTCAAATCGAACAAGATCCTTTTTTAAAGGAATGAAATGATTACAAATAAAAAAGCCTTTCTATCTAAAACGATAGAAAGGCTTAAATAAAACACCCTCATTCAAAGAGGCGTTATACTATTTCAACTTTCAGAGAACGCAACCTCTATTACGAACTCTAGTAAGAAAACTCTGCTCGACGGTTTTTAGCCCACGCCGCTTCATTATGCCCTTCAACAGCCGGATTTTCTTCACCATAACTGATCACTGTAATACGGCTAGGACTCACCCCTTCCGCAATCAATGCACGCTTGACAGCGTTAGCTCGGCGTTCTCCTAATGCCATATTATATTCACGCGTACCGCGTTCATCACAATACCCTTCAATTCGAACCGTTGCTGTTGGCTCTAGTGACAAATAATCTGCATTTGCTTTAATGATAGAGTAAAACTGGGATTTAACATCCGATTGATCAAAGTCAAAATACACCACTCCATTTTGAATCGTAGCCAAAAGCTCTGCTTTTTGCGCGGCTAACTCTCTGGCTTTAGCCGCTCTAACAGCATCAATATCCTCTTCAACAATCGTCTCAACAGCCACGTCATTTACCATCGGGGTTGATTCAGGAGCTTCTTCCGTAGGCTTTGGGGATGAACTACAACCAATAAGCGCCAATCCTAAAAACCCAACCAAAAATAATTGTTTAATATTTCTTACCCACATGCTTCCACTTCCTAATTCAATTAATAATAAATGTAACAATAATATACCGTAAAGTAACAAACAATGCCTGACTTTTTACATAAAAGTCAATCTCTTGCAATGCCTTATCTGACCTATTATGAAGAAGATGAATGACGAATGATGCTTATTAATTAGTTATTCAGGAGTTGTTTCGTATTTTTAAGCAAACCCTTCAACCTCTTCACATACACCACCTGCTGCAATACGTAATGCTTCTTCATTGTAGATTTTGACCTCTTTCTTTTTCCACGTCACAATATTTTCAGAATGCAATTTAGCCAAAATACGCGAAACGGTTTCAGGGGTTAATCCTAAATGCACGGCAACATCCCTGTGTAAAATATTCAAACGAAATTCATCACACACATACCCTCGAACACGATAACGTTCTGCCATACTCCAAATAAATTGTGCCACTCGTTGATCGGCATTTCGTTTAATCAACATTTCAGAATGAGATCGTCCCTCATTAACCTCTTTGCTCATCACCATCATAATTTGTTGATTCAAACTGGGAATTTGTAAAGAAAGATCAGTTAGTTGATCAAAAGGCAAAGCGCACACACTTACATTATCAATGGCAACCGCATTTAACTTATGTTCTTTGGATGCCAGTGCATCCACCCCCAACACATCTCCTGGCAAATAAAAACCATGAATAATCTCTTCACCCATTTCAGAAAAAGAGTACAGCTTAATCACGCCAGCACGAATCGCAAACAAAGAGGTGAATGCTTCACCTGATTTAAATAGATATTGATTTTTTTTAAGAGGAGGTTTTCGATCAACAACCTGATCCAGACGATCAATGTCTGATTTCACAAGCCCTGTAGGAAAACATACTTTTTGCAAACCACAGTTTCGGCAACTTGCATTAAACGCAGACTTAATTTCAGCCATACCAATCGCTCACTTATTTTCTGTTTTATTTTTTGTAGGTGAATTGTAGCCTTTTTATCGCGTTTGTCATCCTAAACAAGTAAATTTTGCTCAAACAAATCACAATGATATGGATTTATATTATCAATGCAAGTATTAATACTTAAAATAATGGCTTGCTAAAATACTGTCTACTTTTTAAGCAAGTTATCAAATACCAGCTAAAATAAAGAACTTATGAGCATTTTCATTGAATTACACACAAAGTTATCCACAACTTTTGTGGAAAAAAATACCCCCCTAAACACCCCATCTTTTATTTCACGACACTCACAAAATACACTTAATATTCAATAAGTTAGATAAACATTAAACCATTTCAATTCAAATAGCCTGATTAATCTTAATTAATATTATGTCAAACCTTTTTTTAAATTTATGCACTTTAAAATTAATTCCTCCTCCCAAGAGAAGTACTAGGCAAGCTATGCTAAAATCCATATTTAGAATTGAGAGACTCGCAACAACCTTACTTACCTCTCTTACACAAGACAAAAATAGACGAAACTACGAAATTAATCTCAGGCAATACTACATATGGCAAAGATACTTGGCATTGGCAATAGCGTATTAGATACCATTTTTACCGTTTTACACTACCCCAAGGAAAATGAAGAACTAAGAGCACAAACTCGCCTATTTTCAACTGGTGGTAACATCAACAATACTCTATACGTCTTAAACCAACTCGGCCATCAAAGTAGCATCTGCACAACCGTTGCGGCCGATAACGAAGCAAAGCAACTTCTACTCGGACTAAAAAACCGAAATATCGACACCACTCATATACAGAGATTCATTCAAGGCAAAACCCCCAACTCTTTTATCATCCTTAACAAACAAAACGGGCAAAGAACCATTGTTCATTATCGTGATTTACCTGAAGTGAGTTTTGAACACTTTGCTAAAATTGCAATCGAAACATTTGACTGGTTGCATTTTGAAGGGCGAAATGTC
This sequence comes from Thiomicrorhabdus sp., assembly GCA_015487495.1. Classification (GTDB taxonomy): domain Bacteria; phylum Pseudomonadota; class Gammaproteobacteria; order Thiomicrospirales; family Thiomicrospiraceae; genus Thiomicrorhabdus. The sequence goes on along the minus strand of WFPP01000122.1, from coordinate 36,725 downwards.
GAAAATCTAACAGGCATGCTTAATATTGCAAAAACATTTCTAACCAATCAGCCTATTTCTCTTGAAATTGAAAAACCAAGAAAAGGCATTGAAGCCCTATTTAACCAGGCGAACCTACTTATTTTTTCACACGATTATGCCACTCAAAAAGGATTTAAGGATGGACATGCTCTACTTTCGAACATTCAACAAGTCGCACCAAACGCCAGAATAGTCTGCACTTGGGGAGAACAGGGGGTATGGTTTGCCGACATCAACCAAACCATTCAACATCTGCATGCCACTCCCGTTAACGCCATTGACACACTTGGTGCTGGCGATACGTTTAATGCCTCTTTAATACACCACTTAATACATGGAGAAACCTTGGACAATGCAGTACAACATGCAAATAATTTAGCAGGCAAAAAGTGCACACAAATAGGGTTGGATAACTTACTTAAAATAACCGAACATGACACGCCCATTGCCAATATTGCACAATTAAGCAATGCGAAAACACTGGTTGTTCAATCTGAAAAAAAGCTCTACCCAATCATCCTGATCAAGCATATCAATGGAGTCAAAGCCTATGAAAATAATTGTCCTCATCAAAACGTACCACTGGATGAAGCCTACAAAATAGAGGTAAACCCTTTTGAGAAAACACTCAAATGTTCCGTACACGATGCTTTCTTTCAGATTGATGATGGGGTCTGTATCGAGGGGCCATGCTGGAATGATTCCCTTACTCCCGTTGACATTTTGATTGATAAAAACGGAGATATTTACCTATCTGAAGATTGAGCAAATAATTGGCGCTGGCGATAGGCCTCATAAACCGTAATACCCGTTGCAACCGATACATTTAAACTTTCGACAACCCCTAACATCGGGATGGCAGCTAAATAATCACAGGCTTCTCTTGTTAAACGTCTTAAGCCTCGTCCTTCTGCCCCCATAACAATTCCAGTTGAACCCGTAAAATCTTGATCATAAATGGTTTGCTCAGTCTCACCGTCCAGCCCCACCATCCACATGCCAGCTTGTTGCATCTCTTTTAAAGTACGCGTTAAGTTAGATACCACGATTAATTTTACATTATCCGCAGCACCAGAAGCCACTTTACGAACCGTTGCATTCATTCCCGATGAATTATGCTTGGGAATAATTACAGCATCCGCACCTACCGCATCGGCAGTTCGCAAAATAGCCCCTAAATTATGGGGGTCCTGAACCTCATCCAAAAAAATAAATAATGGGTTTGAAGCCTGATTCATCAGACTTAATAAATCAGACTCTTTTAAATCAGGTTGTTTAGCCACAAGCGCCATCACACCCTGATGATTACCATCAACTTTATTAAAATCCGACTTAGCAACACAGTTAGGCGATAAACCTAATGCTTTTGCCGAATCATACAATGCTTGCTGTCGATTATTTAAACGCCCCTTTACAAAAGAGAGTTGATAAACCAAATGCGGCGTTTGCTTAATAAATTTTTCAATCGCATGCAATCCATAAATGGTTTCTTGCTTCACAACAAATCCTGACTTTTAACGGGAGACTTTTTACCTTTACGATAATAGCGTTTACGTCGTGGTCTTTTGTGGGAACGGGAATCTTGCGTCTCTTCTTCCGGTGATGCTTCTGTCTCTTCTGAAACAGGCTCATCACTCGAACCACCTGAAATAAAGCGCAAGTCCACTTTCCGATCATCTAAATTAACTTGAGCCACCTGCACACGAATACGATCCCCTAAACGATACACTTTCCCTGTACGCTCCCCCTTTAAACAATGGCGAGCATTATCATAATGAAAGTAATCTTCACCCAGTTCAGTAATATGCACCAGACCTTCAACATACAGCGGGTCAATTTCAACAAATAAACCAAAGTTCGTCGCTGCCGTCACCACTGCGTCATACTCTTCTCCTAATCGATGTGATAAAAACTCACATTTCAAAAAGGTAACGGCATCACGCGTTGCCTCATCTGCACGCCTTTCTGTATCCGAGCAATGCTGACCCAACTCCTGCATTTGTGCTTCTGTATATTCAAATCCTTCTGCTCCAACCTTTTTCCAGGCATGCTGAATCGCACGATGCACTAATAAATCAGGGTAACGACGAATAGGTGAAGTAAAATGTGTGTAATGCTCGTAATTTAAACCAAAATGGCCTTTATTTTCAGGCTGATACACCGCTTGATTCATACTGCGTAACAACACCGTTTGCACTAAATGCTCATAAGGTTTCCCCTGAATTTTTTCCATTACTGCCGCATAATCATGAGCAGTGGGTTCATCTCCTCCCTCCAAGGTTAAACTAAAATCGTTTAAAAAGGTTCTTAGGTTTTTAAGGCGTTCTTCCGTCGGCTTTTCATGCACACGATAAACAATTGGAATTTTATGCCATTTTAAATACCTTGCTGTTGCCACATTGGCCATTAACATGCATTCTTCAATCAGCTTGTGTGCCTCATTACGGTAAACAGGCACAATCTCTTTAATTTTTCGTTCATCATCAAAAACAATACGCGTTTCAGTGGTATTAAATTCTAATGCACCTCGAGCTTCACGTGCTTTTTGCAACACTTTATACAGCGCATTCAAGTCTTCCAAATGAGGAACTTGTTCAGAGAACCTCTCCCTAAACTCACTCTCTGGATTGGTTAAAATATCATGCACTTGATCATACGTTAAACGCGCTTTCGAGTTCATTACAGCCTGATAATATTGACTGCGTTCCAAACGCCCATCTTCATCAATAGCTAAGTCAGCAACCATACACAAACGATCAACATGGGGATTTAAAGAGCACAAGCCATCCGATAATTTTGAAGGCAACATTGGCACAACTCGTTGGGGAAAATACACCGAATTTCCACGATTCAAGGCCTCTTTATCCAATTCAGTTCCAGGCTTCACATAATGCGATACATCTGCAATCGCAACCACTAAACGCCAACCATTTTTACGGCGTTTTGCAAAAACAGCATCATCAAAGTCTTTGGTATCCGCGCCATCAATGGTTACCAGTTGCATGCTTCTAAGATCCTTACGTCCTTCCAGATCGGCTTCCGTTACCTCATCTGGAATCGCATCCAGCTCTTTTAATAACGCTTCTGACCATTCATTTGGAATACCATAAGCATGAATGGCCGAATCGATTTCCATTCCAGGTGCCATATAGTCACCTACAACCTCAATAATTCGACCTATTGGGCCTGAACGCGCCGTTGGCTGACTTAAAATTTCAACCAAAACCACCTGCTCTTCAGTGGCTTCCAGCAAACCATCTTTAGGAATAAAAACATCTTGTGTTAAACGGTTATTATTTGGACGTACCCAAGACAAACCATTTTCACATGCCAAACGCCCCAGCACCTGCTTTGTACCATGTTTAACAACCTCAACAATTGTCCCTTCTTGACGACCTCGACGATCTTCGCCAATAACAGAAGCAATCACAATATCGCCATGCAAGACTTTATGCATCTCTTTTTCAGAAAGGAAAAGATCTTTTCCGCCTTCTTCTGGAACCAAAAAGCCATAACCATCAGGATGCCCCAATACTCGACCTTTTATTAAATCCATCTTGCGTAATAAACCAAATGCACCACGACGGTTACGAATCAGCTGCCCATCACGAACCATCGCTTTTAATCGGCGAGACAATGCTTCATAACGCTCTTCGTCTTCTTCCGAAACCTCAAGAGCCTTTGCCACCTGATACAACCGCAAGGGCTTCTGAGCTTTCTCTAGTGCCTCAAGAATAAATTCTCTGCTTGGAATGGGATTATCATATTTTTCAGCTTCACGCTGTGCATGTGGGTCTTGCTGACCCGTCGTATTTTCTGTAGTCACTCGATACCATCTAACCGTTAAAACACCCTAAATCCATTAATCGCTCAAAACACACAAAAAACAGAGTACAAAATAGAAATAAAGGGGGTTATATTTAAAAAATTGCGCGTATTATAACAAATAGTTACCAAACTTTATGGTATTCCAGACAACTCCCATTAAATAGACCTATTGCATTACTTTAAATTCATTCAATACGAGTTAAAAAAAAGTACTCTTCCAATGCCATCTCCTTTAGAATACATTCAATCGCTTTAAACATCTGGAAGGTCTTTTGCTGTCTCGTAATGTTTATCTAAAAACGCTCTCGTTTCCCATCCTGCTCACAGGTATTTTTTTAACCGAAACGTTAGCAGAATCAAGCGCGCCTATACAACAAGCATCCATACGACACTCTCTCTCAGACCGAATAAATGAGGCGTTTATTGGCGACCTTCAATCCATACGTGAACGCCGCATATTAAGAGTATTAGTAAGCTATAATCGCACTAACTTCTTCCACACCATAAAGGGGCAACGCGGCCTTGAACACGACCTAATCAAAGCATACGAAAAGTATTTAAATCGTGGCCCCCGAAAAGAGCGTTACAAAACACATGTTATCTTCCTGACCCATCCATTCAAAGACCTTTTCAGTGAACTTCTTTCTGGACATGGCGACCTGATCGCCTCAGGACTGACGATCACACCTGAAAGGGCATTTCTGTTTGACTTCACAACCCCCTATATTAAAGATGTTAAAGAAATTTTAGTTTCCAACAATAATGCTACCAATATCACTCGACTGGAAGATTTATCCAATCAACAAATCATTGTCGTTGCTAACAGCAGCTATATTATTCACATTGAACAAATGAATCAGGCTCTTGGACGCTTAGGTCTTCCTGGAATTGAAATAGTCCAGGCTAATCCAATACTTGAAGCCGAAGATCTGCTTGAAATGGTTAATGCCGGTTTATTTGATTACACCGTTGTAGATGACCACATTGCCCACATCTATCAACATATTTACTCCAACCTGAACATACACAATAATATTATTTTTCATCATGGTGGCCAAATCGCCTGGGCACTGAATAAAAACTTGCCCAATCTTAAAAACTCATTAAACACCTTTATTAACACCTATGCCAAACCTGGTAAGTTTTTAGGCAACAGTATTTTCCAAAAATACTATAAAAACCCTTTTTGGATAAAAGAACCTTTATCTCTCACGGCCTTAGATGAAATCCCCTGCTTACAGTATTATTTTGAAAAATACGCTGAATTTTATGATTTTGACTGGTTTTTAATTGCCTCTTTGGCTTATCAAGAGTCTCGATTTCAGCATCACCTTGTCAGTAAAGCCAATGCTCAAGGCATTATGCAGATAAAGCGTTCTACCGCCCGTTCAAAAGTTGTAGACATTCCAGACATTCAAAACCTGGAAGACAATATCCATGCAGGAATAAAATATTTGGCCTTTATTCGAGATTACTATTTCAACAAACCTGAATACAGCAAAGAAGACCAAATAAATTTTTCCTTAGCCGCCTATAATGCGGGACCAGGCCGTATTCGAAAGCTCCAGCGAGAAGCCGAAGCACTTGGTCTTAATCCAAATAAATGGTTTTATAATGTTGAAGCACTGGCACGCGAGGAAATTGGCCACGAAACCGTTGACTATGTCACACAAATTCAGAAGCGAATGATTGGTTTAAAAGGCTCCATGAACCTGTCAAAAGATAAAAACCGACTAAAGGAACAAAAGCTCAATGAGCATAAAAAAAGTTCAAAATAATCCCCCCCAAAAAACAAAAGAGCTATTCGGGGCGATAAACGCGCACATTTTTAAAACCAGTATCCCTTAAGTACTGTGCATGCAATTGACTCATTACCCCTTTTTCACAATACAAAAGATACTCTACTTTTTGGTCTAATGTTTTAAATACTTGTTTTAATTCATAAAAAGGAATTGTTTTTACCTTCCCTAATGCTAATGGAGCAGAGACCTGCTCATCTGTTCGGCGAATATCAATCACCACCGAGCCTTCTGGCACCTCTTTTAGTACCTCTACTGCCTCAGCAGCATTAACATCCGCAATAATCGTGTGCACAGGGATGGTAACAGCTTGGTTTATGGCCGTCTCCAAAACCTCCATATTAAAGCGTTTAGCTTCTTTTTCCATACGCTTAAATGAAGCATGAATCACAGGGTTTTTTGAAATCACACCACAATACTCAGGCATACTTTCTGCAAAATGGCGAGTACCAATCTGGTTGGCAATGTTCACAATTTCAGGCTTATTCATCATCACAAGAGGACGCAATACCAGCTTACTTGTTGCTTTATCAATAATAGCCAAATTACGCAATGTCTGACTGCTTACTTGTGCCACACTCTCTCCGGTTACCAATGCATCAATTCCCATTTCATCTGCAATTTTTTCTGCCGCCATTAACATCAAACGCTTTAATGTCACCCCCATATAACTTTCATGGGTTGAACGAAAAATTTCTGCCACAACCTCTTCAAATGGAACCGTAACAAAAGAAACCCGATGAGATGAACCAAAGCACCCCCATAAATACAAGGCCACTTGCTTCACACCCATTTCATGTGCAGCCCCTCCCAAATTAAAAAAGATAAAATGCGTTTTTACCCCACGCTTCATCGTCAAATAACTGGCTACCGTTGAATCAAATCCACCCGACATCAGGGATAACAACTCTCCTTGCGTACCCATCGGAAAACCGCCCAACCCCGCCCTGCGTTGAGTAATGACATTTAAAGTATTTTGATGCAACTCAAACTCAACCTTCACCTCCGGGGTATGCAGATCGACTTTTCGGGGGGAACCATGTTGACAAAAATATGCCCCAACAAAACGCTCCAGCTCAAATGATGTTACCTCATGCGCTCCCGTTCTTTTGGCTCGAACCACAAACGACTTGCCCGCCACACTCTCCAAAGAGTGCTCCGCTACTTTTTCAGCAATGAAGTCTAAATTTTCTCCCGTCTCATACTGCACCACCTCCAAAAACTGCTCGATCCCGGGGGTTTTACTTAACACTCGTCGAACCGCCTCATTCCATTGATCATCCGAATCCACTTCAATTTTATCCCAAAAACGTTTCACCATAATTTGATCGTCAATACGGTGCAACAGCGTCCGTAAATTATCATTCAACTGGCTAATCATCTTCTTTTTAACCGGTGCACCCTTAATCATAATCTCTGGAAATAGCTTAACGATAAATCTCATGGCAAAACTCTTTTTTTAGAACATTTGAAAAATAGACGTTATTGTACACATGTTTGCCATACAAACAGCGAAGCAAATTCAATGGCTTGGAGAATTTACTAAAAATATCCAGTTTTATGGTAAAATCCCCGAAATTAATTTTGATATTTTTTTAAACATTAAGAGAGAACCTCAATGAAAAGACTAGACCAAGTATTAGCAAACGACGGTGTTCCTGCAGAACTGGAACTTGTAATCAACCACATTATGATTGCATGTAAAGACATCGCTTACAAACTGGGTCAAGGAGAACTGGCGGGAATTTTGGGCGCAACCGAAGATGAGAACGTTCAAGGTGAAACTCAAAAAATGCTTGACGTTATTTCGAACGACCTTTTAAAGGACATTCTTATTGCCAACCCATCTGTTAAAGGCGTAGGGTCAGAAGAAGAAGACTATACCATTGCAGGAAATCAAGACGGAAAATACCTTGTTACTTTTGATCCGTTAGACGGCTCGTCCAACATTGATGTTAACCTTTCTGTTGGAACCATTTTCTCAATTTTAGAGGCACCACAAGATGACCGTACTGGTGACCAGCAAGACGTTTTCTTGCAAGAAGGTCGCAAGCAAGTTGCTGCCGGATATGTTCTTTATGGCCCATCTTCATTATTAGTTATGACAACCGGTAACGGCGTAAACATCTTTACGCTTGACCAAAATATCGGAGAATTTGTTCTCACAAAATCAGGCGTTCAAATCCCTGAAGACACCGCTGAATTTGCCATCAATATGTCTAACCAGCGATTCTGGGAACCCGAAATGAAGCAGTATATTGATGACTGCCTAAAAGGAGAAGAAGGGCCTTTAGGCAAACGTTACAATATGCGCTGGGTAGCCTCAATGGTGGCCGAAGTTCACCGCATTCTAATGCGTGGTGGTATCTTTATGTACCCTTACGATAATCGTGATCCGTCAAAAGCCGGTAAATTACGCTTAATGTATGAAGGCAACCCGATGTCCATGATTGTTGAGCAGGCGGGTGGCGCTTCTTCAACAGGTCGTATGGACATTATGGATGTCAAACCAGAAGGCATTCATGACCGCGTACCAGTTGTACTTGGCTCCAAAAATGAAGTCGCTAAAGTGGTTGCTTACCACAAATAAATCGAGCTGACTTAATCAAACGATTGCACCCGCTCCAGCGGGTGTTTTTATATAAAATTAAACAATAAGGAACAAATCATGGGTTATTCTGCTGTACCTGCAGGCAAAGATTTGCCAAACGACATTAATGTCATTATTGAAATTCCAGCCTTTGCACCACCTGTAAAATATGAAGTAGACAAAGAAACCGATCTCGTATGGGTTGATCGCCTGCAAGGGGCGACTATGTCCTATCCTGCCAACTACGGCTACATTAATAACACGCTTTCTGATGATGGGGATCCGGTGGATGTGCTCGTTGTCACCCCCCATCCACTGCTTGTTGGTTCTGTCATTCGCTGTCGTCCAATCGGCATTTTCAATATGACCGATGACGGCGGACAAGATGCCAAAGTCATTGCTGTACCAATAGATAAACTGACACCTATTTACTCTAAAATTGAGAAAGTAGAAGACATCCCTTTGCTTAAAGAGCAAATTGAACACTTCTTTAGCCACTACAAAGACATTGAGCCGGGAAAATGGGTCAAAGTAGATGGCTGGGGAGACCTCAAAGCGGCACAAGAAGAGATCTTAAACGGCGCGAAAACCTACCAGGAAAATAAATAACCCCCTTCTCGTGCAATGCACTTTAAAAGTCGCACCTACACATAATAACAGGGGGAAAATATTCCCCCCCCTGTTATTTCTCTCCTTTTTTCATTCGTATAAACCCGCACTCAAACCCACCCATATAACATCCATTTTTAGAGAAATTTTCTGTTATAATACCGCTCAATTTTGTTTAAGAAACTGAGAGTAAAAATGGTCGCAGAACGTCGTGATAAACAACTAAGAGCACGTGTTAAGTTATTAGGTAATTTACTGGGAAAAGTGATTGAATCACAAGCAGGAAAAAAGACTTACGATGCGGTTGAAAAGCTACGAACAGGCTACCTACAACTACAAAAAGAAGAAAACCCCACCCTTCGTACCGAACTCACCGAATTTATTGAAGCACAATCTGCTGAAGAGTTAGCCCCCATTATTCGCGCATTCAATCTTTACTTCAGTCTCGTCAACCTTGCAGAAGAAGAGCACCAATATCACGAAAGACAAAGTCAACTAAAATCCGACGGCCCTCTCTGGACAGGCTCTGTTTTAAACACTGTTGGAGAGTTTAAAGAACAAGGGCTAGACGCCACACAAGTCCAAACGTTACTGAATAAACTGCACTATATTCCTGTGTTTACCGCACACCCTACCGAATCCAAGCGTCGCTCGGTTATGGACAACCTAAGACGTATCTTTTTAGACATCAGCGCCTTAAATGAAGCCGATACCTACAACAATGAATACGCTAAAGAGTCGATTTATCAACAACTTGAAACTCAAATTCAAGTCTTGTGGCAAACCGATGAGGTACGCCATCAAAAACCAACCGTTGAAGATGAAATTCGCAATGGCATCTACTTTTTCCGTAAATCACTGTTTGATGCCGTACCAAGCGTATATCGCTACATGGAAAGAGCGCTGTCTAAACACTACCCGGACGATAAAATTGAAACCCCCGACTTCCTGACCTTTGGATCCTGGATTGGTGGTGATCGTGATGGCAACCCTTTTGTGACCCATGAAACCACGGTTAGAGCACTGTTACTGCAATCACGCGCGGTTATTTATGAGTACCAAAAACGTATTTTTGAACTCAGTTCACAACTGACACACTCTCGCTTTATCAGCAATATCTCCCAAGACGTCATTAACCGCTCCATGATTGTCGATACCGACCTCATCAACAGCGTCTTCAAAACCCGCCCTGACCGTTTTAAGGACGAACCCTATCGTCGTTTTTTATACCTCATTCATGGCAAGCTCAATCATAACCTTAACTACATTGAAGCACGCCTAAATAATAAACATATTGATAAAAACACACTGGCTTACCCTGATGAAGATACCCTGCTTTCTGACCTGAAACTAATCTATGATTCACTCTGCAATCACGGTGATAAAAATGTCGCCAATGCGGAATTACAAGATCTGATTCGCCTGGTTAAAACGTTTGGTTTCTACCTAATGCGCCTAGATATTCGTCAAGAGTCCAATGTACACAGCGATGCTGTAGCTGACCTACTCTCTCATCTGGGTATCGACTACCCAAGCTTAAGCGAAAAAGAGAAACTTAACCTGTTAGCCAGCCATGTCGCCTCGGCTACCATTGTAGACACCCAACATCTTGATTTAAAAGAGATGACCAAAGAAGTGCTGGAAGTCTTTCACGTGTTCCGTGAAATGCGTAAAGAGATCAGCGTTAAAGCCTTTAATAACTATATTATTTCCATGACACACCAAGCCAGCCACGTAATGGAAGTGCTGTTTCTAGCACATCAAGCAGGTCTGGCTGGCTATAACGCAGGCAAGCCTTATTGCGATATTCAAATCTCCCCCCTGTTTGAAACCATTGAAGATTTGGAACACATCGTGCCTGTAACCCAAGCACTGTTTGAAAACAGCACTTACAAAGCACTGCTACAAGCCTCGGGAAACCAGCAAGAAATCATGCTGGGATACTCCGATTCAGCAAAAGACGGTGGAAATCTGTCATCAGCGTGGTGTCTGTATCAAGCACAACAACAGATTATGACCCTGGCCGATCAACATCAAGTAGACTGCCGCCTGTTCCACGGACGAGGAGGCACCGTTGGCCGTGGCGGAGGACCAACCCATTTTGCAATTCTGTCACAACCGACTGGAACTGTTCGTGGCTCGATTAAGTTTACCGAACAAGGTGAAGTTCTTTCATACAAATACAGCAATTCAGAAACAGCAATGTACGAGCTGTCTCTTGGTGTGACAGGCTTAATGAAAGCCAGTACCGGCATTGTTCAAGCCCCAAAAGCCGACAATCCCGCATACCTTGACGTTATGAAAACCCTGTCGAAAGATGGGGAACATAACTTTAGAGAGCTAACCGATAACACAGAAGGGTTTTTTAACTTCTTTTATGAAGCCACCCCTGTTACCGAAATTGGGTTACTCAACATTGGATCTCGCCCCTCTCACCGTAAAAAAGGCAACCTGTCCAAGTCCTCTATTCGTGCAATACCTTGGGTCTTTGGCTGGGCACAAGCACGCCTGACCTTCCCTGCATGGCAAGGTACAGGTTACGCACTCGACAACTGGATCCAAAAACATGGCGATGCACAGCTCAAAGAGATGTATGAAAACTGGCCGTTTTTTAGAGCACTCATGAGCAACATTCAAATGGCGCTGTTTAAAACCGACTTAGACATTGGTGCACAATACAAAGAACTTGGAAAAGACCCTGTGGTTGCCAATCAAGTTTATAACTTAATTGCAGAAGAGTATAAACGCACCAAACAGCGTATTTTAGAAATTAGCGGAAATGAAACCTTAATGGCTGATACACCAACCATTGCGCTCTCTCTACAGCGGCGCAATCCGTATTTAGTGCCATTAAATAATATTCAAATCGCCCTGTTAAGGCGTTATAAATCCGATGATTTGCCGGATGAAGAGAAAGAAATTTGGTTGCCCGTACTGCTTAACAGCATTAATGCCATTGCGGCAGGCATGCGTAATACCGGATAAGACCCTCAGCCATTCCTTCAGCCCACCTATAAAAAGCATGACTCCACCTCCCCGTATTTTTACTGGGAGCTTTTGGCGTTATGCCCCTTATTTTTTAATGCAAGCAAGTGAAAACAAAGAGTATAAAAAACAAACTTTAACTATTCTCCCCCCCCCACCTACAACAAAAATAGTATAATATTTGGCTACTTTAAGAGCAGGACTCAAAAAATGTATCGTCAGAACAAGAGAACGAATTAAGAGAGCAGTATGCAAGTAACGTTACTAAAATCAAAACTACACCGAGTGACAACCACACACTCCGAACTGGATTATGAAGGGTCCTGCGCCATTGATGGACACCTTTTAGATGTAGCTGGCATTCGTGAATACGAACAAATTCAGATTTATAACGTCAACAATGGCGAACGCTTCACCACCTATGCCATTCGTGCCGAAGACAACAGCGGAATCATCTCTGTTAATGGTGCAGCAGCACATAAAGCCAGCCCCAAAGACCTGCTTATTATTGCCACCTATGCCACCATGAGTGAATCGGAAGCAGAAAGCTTTAAACCTAAATTAGTCTATTTTAACGAGCAAAATCGCATTACTCATACAAGAAATACCATTCCTGTTCAGGTTAAAGAAGCCAGCTAAACGTCCAACAACGAAGTTGCTTCCTTAACAACGCGACAATGGCTCTTTGACAGGTGAATTAACGCGCACTAACGTATTATCCAACAGTCGCGTTTCACCTAAACGGGCTGCCGCCAAAACCACACACTTTACCTGTTCAGATGTCGCAGGTTGTAAGGTATCAGGGTCACAAATACAAATGTAATCCACATCATCAAACCCCGCTTGCAACAAGTTTTGAGAAGCGGTTTCTTCCAACATCTTAAAATACCGATTACCCGATGCAATCGCCATCGCAACCTCTTGTAAAATCACATTCAGTTTAGAAGCTATACCTCTCTGAGCACTTGATAAATACTGGTTACGAGAACTTAATGCCAAACCATCCCTATCCCGAACAATAGGCGATGCAACCACCTCAACGGGCAAAGCCAGCTCCTGAACCATTCGGAGAATCACCAACCACTGCTGATAATCTTTTTGACCAAACAACGCCACATCAGGCTGCACCATATTAAATAACTTACACACCACGGTAGACACACCATCAAAATGCCCTGGACGACTTGCCCCTTCTAACAAGGTCGTCAATGCATCTGGCACGACCACACGAGTCTGTTCCAAACCATTGGGGTACATCTCATCCACTGAAGGAAGATAGAGCAAATCCACCTTTAAATCTTTTAATTTTGCGCTATCAGCCTGAAAGGTTCTTGGATAACGCTCAAAATCTTCATTGGGACCAAACTGCATGGGATTAACAAAGACACTCACCACCACACGGTCACACAAGGATTGCGCTTGTTGAACCAAACTCAAATGCCCTTGATGTAAATTCCCCATAGTAGGAACCAACCCGACTTTTAAACCCGTCTGCTTCCACTGCGTAATCTGCGCTCTTAATGCTTTTAATGTGTCTACCACGTTCATAAGTGAATCTCATGACAAGAAGCAGGAAATTCACCCGATTTCACTTCAGCCACATAAGCTGCCAATGCCCGTTGAATCGAACCCTCTCCATCGTGCCCTTCTAAATAATTTTTAGCAAACAACGGTGTCTTGCCCACCGTCAATCCCAACAGATCATATAGCACCAACACCTGACCAGAAGTACCACCGCCTGCGCCAATACCAATCACAGGAATAGACAATGCTTCGGTTACCGTTTTCGCCAATGCCGACGGCACACACTCCAATACCAGCATTTCAGCACCATGCGCTTGCAATGCCAACGCATCTTTTAACAATTTTTCAGCCGAATCCCGATCTCTTCCCACAGCCTTATAGCCTTTCTTTTCAACCGATTGAGGTAATAACCCTAAATGCCCACACACGGGAATCCCCAAATCCGAAAGGTGTGCGACTGTATTTAATACCCGCGCCCCACCTTCCAGCTTCACCATATTTGCCCCCCCCTCTTTCATTAAAAGGCTGGCCGACTCCAATGCATTTTCCAGCGTGGCATCTGACATAAAAGGAAGGTCGGCAATGCACCAGGCATTCAGATTACCTCGTTGAACCATTTGAGTGTGGTAAACCATCTCTTTGGTTGAGACAGGCAAGGTTGAACCATGCCCTTGCACGACCATCCCCAAAGAGTCGCCCACCAAAATAACATCCACTCCCGCTTGATCCAACCAGTGTGCAAATGAAGCATCATAGGCGGTTAAACACGCTATTTTTTCACCCGACTGTCTCATTTTTTGTAGTCTTGAAAGCGTTGTTTTCATAAAAACCTCAGTTAAACAGTTAGGGTTGAATAGGGTATAAATAAGAGTTGTCTAGTTGTGCAATCAGGGAAGTCACAGTTCCCATGTTTGGAATCACCGTATCTGGTGCAATTTCAGACAAAGGAACTAAAACAAAATCTCGATGAGCAATTTCACTATGCGGAATGGTTAAATGGGGCCATGAAATAATGCGATCATCAAATAATAAAATATCCAAATCAATTAAACGCTCTCCCCAATGGCGTTGCTTAACACGTCCTTGAGTTTGCTCAATGTCTTGTAAAGCAAGCAATAGCCGTTCGGGAGACAACAACGTATCAATTAAGCAAACGGCATTCACAAAATCAGGTTGATCTTGTGGCCCTTGAGGTTTGGAGCAATAAAACGAAGAACACCTCATAACAGATGTCTTTTCAAGTAACTTCAAATGTTCAATAGCACGCTTTAATTGCCTTACGGGATCCGACAAATTACTCCCCAATCCAATAAATACCCGTGCCATTCAATGTTATTCGCTATCGTTATGACGTGCTAACTGACTACGCTTACGATAAAAATTACGATTCTTTCTTGGTCTTTTTTTACGCTCTGGTCTTTTCAGGTCATTTGCAAACACAACCTGTTCAACCGGATTTTTTTCCTGGTACACTGTCCACCAATCAAAAACCTCTTGCAAATCGGTTTCACCCGCAGCCGCACGAATACCCAAAAAGTCATAGGCCGCTCTAAAACGTACATGGCTTCGTAATTTCACAGCCCGATCACCATGTCGATTGGGCAAACGATACTGAAAACTCCAAATTTCACGCATTTGAGCCGTAAACCGTTTTGGAATCGCCGTACACTTAATTTGCTCACCAATCACATCATCTGCCGCGGCATACAACGCCTCTTGTTTTGGCAAACCCTCTTCCAAATACGTTGCTCTGCGTTGTAACATCGGCTCCCATAACAAAGCCGAAAATAAAAAAGAAGGGTTCACACTCTTCCCTTCTCTAATGCGTCTATCCGTACTTTTGAGTGCCTCTATCACCAACATTCTAGGAAAACCATTCTGCTCCCCAGACAACACGCATTCCGTTTGAGGAAATAAATGCTCAAATAAACCATAATGGCGAAGTTTCTCAAAAACCTGAATCGCAACCCCACTATGAAACAGCTTTAACACCTCTTCAAACATACGGGCATGAGACACATCCAATAACAAAGGAGCTAATTCAAAAATAGGTTTTTCTGTTTTTTCTTCAATGTTAAAGCCCAATTTCGCCGCAAAACGAATGGCACGAATCATCCGAACGGGATCTTCACGATAACGCGTTTCAGGATCGCCAATTAAGCGCAACTGGCCTTTTTTAATATCATCCACTCCCCCAACATAATCAATAATCGAAAAATCACGAATATTATAATACAGTGCGTTTACTGTAAAATCGCGTCGCCAAACATCCTCTTCAATCGTGCCATATACATTATCTCGAACCAAACGTCCCGTATCATCGATCTCACGTGCCTTACCCGAATACTTTCCATTACGACCAAACTTATCTTTACGCTTGATTTGAGAGGCATTGTCTCCCGCACCTCTAAACGTTGCTACCTCAATAACGTTACGACCAAAACGCACATGTGCCAAACGAAAACGACGACCAATTAAACGACAACGTTGTCGAAATACCGATTTCACCTCATCCGGCTCTGCATCCGTAACAACGTCAAAATCTTTAGGTTCCAATCCAAGTAACAAATCACGTACACAGCCACCCACCAAGTGCGCTTCATACCCCGCTCGTTTAAAACCATACAACACATCTAAAGCTGATTTATCAATGTCTTGACGAGAAAGACCATGCTTATCTCGAGACAAAATTAATGGGGCTTTCATATCATCTGGCGTATTAGAAAGGTCGGATGGTTTTGAAAAAAAAGAGCTAATCTTACGAATAATTCGTCGCATAAGGAACGTTCAATGTCTTTATCTTAAAATGAAGCCCCATTTTAGCGATTTTTCCTCAGACTTCAATGAATTACAACACTTTTGTTCTTGGTACAGAAAATTACCGACGCCCTTGAAAAGCATGAAACATAGAATAAGCGACGAATTGATTGACTGTTTAAAATTTAGCGTATTGGTCACCCAAGCCCAATTAAGGAATCTTTAATTAAATCGTTTTCTTAAAATTTATAGACAAGCATAAAAAAACCCTCTTTCGAGGGTTCTTTATCGAATATGGCGGTGGACTAGGGATTCGAACCCCAGGTAGGCTACAAACCTACAACGGTTTTCAAGACCGCCGCCTTAAGCCGCTCAGCCAGTCCACCTTGTGTTGATGTGGCGTATTATAGAGATCTTGGAGATTAATGCAATACGCTTTATCGTTTTTTTATGACTTTTTTAAATAATTTTACCCCCCCCCATATAGGGTTGTAGCACTTCTGGAATGGTAACGGTACCGTCTGCATTTTGGTAGTTTTCAAGTACGGCCACCAGGGTACGTCCAACGGCTAAACCTGAGCCATTTACGGTGTGAACCAGTTGTGGTTTTCCTTTTTCTGTACGAACCCTTGCCATAAGGCGGCGTGCTTGAAAATCTTCAAAATTGGAGCAAGATGAAATTTCACGATAGGCGGATTGCCCTGGTAACCATACTTCTAAATCGTATGTTTTGGCGGCTGAAAAGCCGATGTCACCCGCGCACAGTGCCATGAGTCGGTAAGGCAGTGCCAGTTTTTGCAAAATCACTTCGGCATGTGCGGTGAGTTCTTCAAGTGCCTGATTGGATTTTTCGGGGTGTACGATTTGCACCATTTCCACTTTTTCAAACTGGTGTTGACGAATTAATCCACGCGTGTCTCGTCCATAAGACCCTGCTTCGGAACGGAAGCAGGGGGTGTGACCGACCATTTTAAGGGGCAATTCGTCTTGCTCTAAAATGTCGCCTCGTACGAGGTTGGTAATGGGGACTTCGGCGGTGGGGATTAAATACAGATCGCGGTCGTTGGTGTCGTGTTCTTCGTGTTTGGCCAGTTTGTAAAGGTCTTCTTCAAACTTGGGAAGCTGTCCTGTGCCACGCAGGCTGTCCTGATTAACAATGTATGGCACGTATACCTCTTCGTAACCGTGTTCGGCGTGGGTATCGAGCATAAATTGTGTTAAGGCACGTTGTAGCTTTGCTAAAGGCCCTTTTAATACGGAAAAACGAGATGACGTGATTTTAACGGCGGCGTCATTGTCGTACCACCCACGACTCTCGGTTAAATCAACGTGGTCTTTTACGTCAAAATCATAAGATTTTGGCTCACCCCACCGTTTGATTTCAACATTATCGTCTTCACTTTGTCCGTTGGGTGTGGTGGCATGTGGCACATTGGGGACGCTTGCTAAAATACTGTCCAGCTTGGCTTGAACGGCTTCTGAATCTTGTTCGGCTTGTTCAAGCTGTTTCTTTAGGGCATCAACTTCGGCTAACAATGGGGCAATGTCTTCACCTTGTGCTTTGGCTTTACCAATACTTTTTGAACGACTATTGCGCTCGGCTTGTAAGGTTTGAGCTTTTATTTGAAAGGCTTTACGTTGCGCCTCCAAGGTTTGAATGGTGTGAACATCCAGCTCATAACCACGTTTTTTTAATTGTTCTGCAACGCCGTTAAGGTCGGCTCTTAATTTTTTAGGATCTAGCATGTTTAACCTGTTTTTAAATTTTTTTAAAGAAGTCACGTTTTAAAATATAAGGGGGGGGGAAAATTTTTTAAGAGGTTAAAAAATATCGCCCTAATAGTAAGCCACCCCATACGGCAAGCAAACACGTTATCAAACTTACGGCCATATTAAGCAGTGCTTTATTAAGTTCGCCTATTTGAATGTATTGCATGGTTTCAAATGAGAAGGTTGAAAAAGTGGTAAACGCACCTAAAAAACCCACCATAATAAAGGCTCGCCACTCGGGTGACGTGTCCAGTTTATCAACCAGCAAAATCGCTACCAGTCCCATCACAAACGAGCCTAATACATTAACAGATAAGGTTCCCCATGCAAATTCACGCCCAAACCACTGGTATACTTGATGCGACATGGCAAACCGTGCCACGGCTCCCAATGCGCCCCCTGCCGCAATGGCAAGCCACCCAAGCATTGTCATTGTACTCATAAGGACATCCTTCTATGAACGGCGTTGATAAATTGCTTGGCGATTGAGTTCGTCAAGGTGTTTCATCTTGGCAATAATTTTAATTTCCAGTCCGCGTTCGACGGGTTGATAGTAGGATTTTTCAGGCATCTCTTCTGGAAAATAACATTCTCCTGCTGCAAACGCTTCGGGTTCATCGTGTGCATAACGATAGCCTTTACCATAGTCTAAATTGGCCATGAGTTTTGTTGGTGCATTGCGCAAATGTAAGGGAACGTCGTAAGAACCGTGCTCTTTTACATCGGCCAAAACGGCTTTATAAGCCATGTAAACGGCATTCGATTTGGGGGCAACTGCCAAATACGATGCAGCATGCGCCAAAGCCAGGTCGCCTTCGGGAGACCCTAAACGCTCATACGCTTCGGCAGCATTTACAGCCATTTGCAATGCTTTTGGGTCGGCATTGCCAATCTCTTCACTGGCCATTCTAATTAAACGACGAGCCAGATAACGTGCATCAGCCCCCCCATCCAGCATACGCACTAACCAATACAGTGCGGCATTGGCATCAGACCCTCTAATGGATTTATGCAAAGCGGAAATTTGGTCGTAAAACACTTCGCCCTTGTTATCAAAACGACGCACACCGCCTTGAACCACTTCTTGGCAGGCTTGGTGCGTTAAGTGCATCTGTTTATTTTGCGCATCCCACTCGGCAAAATCAACCGCTTGTTCCAGATAATTTAATAAACGGCGTGCGTCCCCGTCTGCTGAGGCAATTAATAATGTGCGAGCCTTGTCATCTATAACCAGTGTAAACGTGGCTTCTTTTGCCTCATTTGAACGATCTGTGGGGCAAGGTGAACTGGGCTTGCTCAAGAGTGGGGATTCTGGAGTAAAATGTATCTCCAACCATTTTCGGCCTTGTTCTAATACTTGAGCAAGCTCTTCTTCATCCAGTGTACGCAACACATACACTCTTGCACGAGACAGTAAAGCGTTATTTAACTCAAACGACGGATTTTCAGTGGTTGCGCCAATAAAAATAAAGGTACCGTCTTCTACGTAAGGCAAAAAGGCATCTTGTTGCGCTTTATTAAAACGATGCACTTCGTCTACAAACAGTAAGGTACCTTGCTGAAATTGTTCACGATGCAGTTGTGCTTGCTCTACCGCTGAACGAACGTCTTTTACCCCTCCTAACACGGCAGAGAGATTAATAAATTGCAAATCGGACTGGTGCGCAATCAGGCGTGCTAAAGTGGTTTTACCCACACCTGGTGGCCCCCAAAAAATCATGGAGTGCAACGACCCTGAATCCAGCATTCGAGAGAGTGCCCTGTTTTTACCCAGTAAATGGGTTTGCCCAACGTAATCGGCAAGGGTTTTAGGCCTTAAACAATCAGATAACGGACGGTAAATGGCCATTAAAGTGCTTCGCCCACCAAGTCGACCCCTTCTGGCACATTAAATTGAAAATTTTTCAGGGGAATCACATGATTCGATTCAATATTAAAAAAACGCACTTTGGTAATATTGTCAGCACTTTGATACATCCAAACTTCAGCCATTTCTCCCTCTTTCATACCGACTTCAATGCTTTGAAAATAAGTGGCTTTTTTAGGCGTGAGATTATACCAATCCATGCCGTTACGATGACCTGCATCTAAAATAGTAAATTTATCTTCAATATTTTCATCATATAAAATCCAACTTAATGGAATATCGCCCTTAATTTCTTCAATCGGTCGCACCGTAACCTGATCCAGGTCTTCGTCAAACACCCACAAATTCACACCATCAATCACAATTTTTTGCGGTGTTGGCGAAACATACTGCCACACAAGCTGGCCGGGGCGATTAAGTTTGAAATGCCCCGTTGATTTATTTAAAGCAAACACACTTTCATCCGGTTGTACTTGCTCAAAATCGGCACTGAAGGTTTTTAAATTATTTACATACGTTTGCAAAACGGGTTGTGCCTGTACCAGTGAGGAGAAACAAACAAACAACACCATTGTTTTGATTAATGTGAATGCCATAAGAGGCTGTTTCCATATACGCTTTATCATTCGTTACCTTATTCCTGTGATTTTGGGACAAGTACATCACGATTACCATTTGCTCCAGCAGAGGAAATGACCCCCGCAGATTCCATTGCTTCGACAATTCTGGCAGCACGGTTATAGCCAATCCGAAACTGTCTTTGTACTGAAGAAATTGAAACGCGTCGCCCCTCAACCACAAAAGCCACGGCGGCATCGTAAAGGTCGTCCTGCTCCGCATCCCCATTCTCTGGGGATTCACTTTCTTTATTGTTCATGCCCTGTGTAATGGCCTCTAAATATTGAGGCTCACCCTGGCTTCGTACAAAATCGGCCACTCGATGCACGTCTTCATCGGTCACAAAGGCACCATGCACCCGCTTTGGATTACCTGAACCGGGTGGCAAGAACAACATGTCGCCCATTCCCAAAAGTTGCTCAGCTCCCCCCTGATCCAATACCGTTCGAGAATCAATTTTGGTACTCACCATAAAAGAGATTCGTGTGGGAATATTGGCTTTAATCAATCCCGTTATCACATTCACAGACGGCCTCTGTGTGGCCAAAATTAAATGAATGCCTGCGGCTCGTGCTTTTTGTGCAATACGGGCAATCAGTTGTTCCACTTCTTTGCCCACCACCATAATCATATCGGCAAATTCATCCACCACAACCACAATAAAAGGCAAGGTTTCGAGCGTGGGGGGCTTTTCACCCAATTCATGACCGTAATTGGCAACCTGTTGATACAACGGATCAATAATGGGCTTGCCTTCATCAATGGCTTTTTGTACTTTTTCGTTAAAGCCCGCAATATTTCTTACCCCTAATTTTGCCATGAGCTGATAGCGCCGGTCCATTTCAAACACACACCAACGAAGCGCATTGGCCGCCTCACTCATATCGGTTACCACGGGAGTCAATAAATGCGGAATATCATCATACACAGACAGCTCCAACATTTTAGGGTCCACCATAATCAAACGCACTTGTTCGGGAGTACTTTTATATAACAGACTTAAAATCATGCTGTTCACTCCAACCGATTTCCCCGAACCCGTCGTACCTGCCACGAGCAAATGGGGCATTTTGGCAATGTCTGCCACAATAGGCTTCCCTGCAATGTCTCTACCTAATCCAACAGTAAGAGGTGACTTGGCTCTCTGAAACTCATCCGATGACAACACTTCTCTAAAACTGACAATCTCACGTTGTTCGTTCGGAATCTCAATCCCTACAACGGCCTTTCCTGGAATAACGTCCACCACGCGAACCGATTGAACCGACAGAACCCGTGCCAAATCTTTAGAAAGATTATTAATTTGACTGACTTTAACCCCTGCCGCAGGTAAAATTTCAAAACGCGTCACCACTGGGCCAGGTTGTACTGATTCAACCTTCACCGTCACCCCAAATTCCAATAACCGTTGCTCTAATAAGCTCGATAATGTGGCCAGTTCATCTTGTGAAAAACTGTCTTCATACTCTGGTACGATGTCCAGCAAGTCTAAACAAGGCAAATCTCCCGTTTGAACAATCGGAAGGGTAGAAGAAGTATGTTGTTTTTTCCCAATTTTCACCTCAGAATGAACAGCTTTTGATGCCACTTCACTTTCAACAGAAAGTGCATTTTCCGAATGTTTTGAAGTTTTTTCCCTAGTTATTTTTTGGGTTGTTTTTTGAGCCAATTTTTCTGAAATAATTTTTTTCAGCGAACTGGATGGCACGTTTTTATTTAATGATTCCTTTGAAGAATCATTGTTATCCATACCCCTCTCTGCACCTGGGGATGTATTTGGAGACAAACCTTGTGGAATTTTTTTCTTAAAAGCGTTAACCTTAGAAGAAAAAGAGTCCGAAGAATCTGCTGTTTTTTCTGCTTTGACTCGGTCTGTAAATGCTTGAAATTGTGCATTTAAAAAACGACCTATTTGCCACGCCTTTTTTCCTGTAAATTCTGAAATAGTCAACCACGAACAACTGCTTAACATACTGAATGCTACGGCAAAAAGAACCAGTAAAACAAGGGTCGCTCCCAATAAGTCCACACGACTAACCAACCATTGACTGAACTCATATCCCCAAACACCCCCAGCCGAATAAGGCAATTGAATTAAAGACATATTAGGCTCTACATACAGATTGGCCAAGCCCGCTCCTGCGGTAATTAACAGCACTAACCCTAATAAACTGATGATAAAACGAACGTAATCCAAATCGCTTCCTGAACGTATTCTGAGTGTAACCCAGCCGGCAAATAAAATACCAAATGGAATCAAAAATCCAAACACGCCAAACAAATACAACACCATAGAGGAAAGCCACGCACCGGTTTTTCCACCATAGTTATAGATGGTATGCACACTGCCCACTGAATCAAACCCAGGGTCTTGAGGAGTGTAGCTAAATAACACAATAAACAAAAAAAAGGCCAAGCCAATACAGCTTAGAACAATGCCATCTTTTACCAACCATGCAATATGATTCGCCCTCACATTATCCTGCGAATTTTCTGCATTAGAGGCCACAGGATTACTGGATTTAGAAGGTTTTATTTTTGCTGTTTTAAAGGTCATTGAATATCTAAAGGTTTAAAATTATAGGATAGAACTCACACAAGTGCCGCTTTTACAAGCAGAGACGACGGGTCGTATTTAATTCACGTTTTACTCTCAAAAACTGCTAGAATTTTAGCACATAACCCTTCATAAATCATAAAAGGAAAATCGCATGGCAACAAAGCATTGCAAATTACTTATTTTGGGAACTGGCCCGGCAGGCTATACAGCAGCGGTTTATGCCGCCCGTGCAAACCTTGAACCCGTCATGATTACAGGCATGCAACAAGGTGGACAACTGACCACCACCACCGAAGTAGATAACTGGCCAGGCGATCCAGAAGGCTTAACAGGCCCTGATCTGATGCAACGTATGCAAAAACATGCGGAACGCTTTGGAACTGAAATTATCTTTGACCATATTCACACAGCAGAATTAACCCAAAAGCCATTCAAACTCACAGGGGATTCAGGCGAATACACTTGCGATGCACTGATTATTGCCACGGGAGCATCCGCCAAATATTTAGGGCTTGAGTCGGAAGAGGCGTTTAAAGGCAA
The DNA here is from genome assembly GCA_015487495.1 of Thiomicrorhabdus sp. Taxonomy (GTDB): domain Bacteria; phylum Pseudomonadota; class Gammaproteobacteria; order Thiomicrospirales; family Thiomicrospiraceae; genus Thiomicrorhabdus. Next base: position 13,257 of record WFPP01000122.1, on the reverse strand, counting down.
AGGGGTTTCAGCCTGTGCAACGTGTGACGGTTTTTTCTATCGCAACCAAAAAGTGGCTGTTATTGGCGGCGGCAACACGGCGGTAGAAGAGGCTCTTTATCTATCCAATATTGCAGCAGAAGTCACCATTGTGCACCGTCGTGATCAATTTTCATGTGAAAAAATCCTGGCAAAACAACTACTTGAAAAAGCCGAGACAGGTAACATCACCATTGAATTTAACAGTACCTTGGATGAGGTTTTAGGTGACGACATGGGTGTAACCGGCATACGTTTAAAAAATGTTCAGGACAACAGCACCAAAGAATTGGAGTTATCAGGTGTTTTTATTGCCATTGGGCACAGTCCAAATACAGGCATTTTTGAAGGCCAACTTGAGATGGAGCATGGTTATCTAACCGTACAAAGTGGTCTACAAGGAAACGCAACCCTTACCTCTATTCCTGGTGTCTTTGCTGCGGGAGATGTTATGGATCAGCAATATAAACAAGCAATCACATCAGCTGGCGCAGGTTGCATGGCCGCCTTGGATGCAGAAAAATACTTAGATAATCTGTAGCCAGATCCGTATAATGCCATAAAAAAGCCACACAACATATAAAGTTATGGTTTTAATATGGCTTTGATTTTATCAGAAACCTTTACGTCATACAGGTACGAAAGGTCTCTACCAAATAAATAAAATAAATTTTAAGAGTTTAAAAATATTATGAAAAAAGTACTCCTGATTTCCCTTGGCCTTGCCTTAACTTCTACCGCTTCTACTGCTTCAACGACTTCTACTGACCCATCCCCCCTGAAGACACTTGAGCAAAAAGCCAGTTATACATTAGGGGCTGACATTGCTAAAAACTTTCGTGATCAAGGGCTAAAAATTGATGTAAACGCATTTTCTCTTGGCTTGGAAGATGCCTTAAAAGAGCGTCCTCTAAAACTCACCGAAGATGAAATGATGGTCGCCATTGATGAAGTCAAACAACGCATGCAACAACAACAGCTTGAAAAAATGAAAACACTTGCCGACAAAAATCGTAAAGAGGGTGAAGCCTTTCTAACTGAAAATGCAAAAAAACCAGGCGTAATTACGCTTAAAAGCGGGGTTCAGTACAAAGTATTAACCGAAGGAAAAGGAGATTCTCCAACACCAGAAGACACCATTTCGGCTCACTATAAGGGAACGTTAATTGATGGAAGCGAGTTTGACAGTTCGTATCAACGTGGCACCCCATTACAACTACAAATGAACAGCGTTATTAAAGGTTGGGGTGAAGTACTTAAACTCATGAAAAAAGGGTCTAAATGGGAAGTCTATATTCCATCTAACATGGCTTATGGTGAGCGGGGTGCGGGTAAAGCAATTGGGCCAAATCAAACACTTATTTTTACCATTGAGCTGGTTGACTTTGAAAAACCAGCCTCCAAATAAGTAAAAACCGTACATGAGCCATTCCATGTAATCTTTATGAAACCATTAAGAAATGGCTCAACACAACATTAAGGAACCTCTTATTAAGTCCCAATCAACATTTTCGTCATTTTATTAATCGATGACTTACATGCTTGCTCCTAGGAGTCTGTCGGATTTAGGATGAATCTACTGCGAAAAAGCCATTTTGAGACGATCACTTAAGTTCAACAGACTCCTAGTAAAAAATGAACTTATTCAGAACTTAAGTGCAATTCATTAAACTTCAACAAGTTGCACTACATCATAAGCAGGCGTTTCGTAAGGATGCGCCGCCTTTAAAGCCTTAATGACATCTTGAATACAAGCTGCATCACACACCAGTTCCACCCGAAACTCCTCTACAAACTCAAGCTCTCCTTGTGTCCCAATAAATGGTTGACTGCTTTGCATTGGCTTAAACTGTCCTTTTCCTTTTACTTGCCACGCACAGTGCTCATATTGTCCAATTTTACCCGCACCCGCATCAAAAAGTGCCTGCTTAACACTCTCCAAATGCATTTCAGGAATATAAATGCCTATTTTGTACATAATTCACTCCTAATTTCTATAAAAAAAATAACCCTGCTCTCATTTATTCAATACAATAAGCTGACTTAATAGTTTAAAGGACACTTTTCTCTTATGCGTATACTTCTAATCACCTACAGTATTATTTTAATTTTAGGTATTTCAGCCATGATGTCAGGCATTCACCACCTGGCCAATGTTGCAGGCTTTATTGGTGCCATGAGTTTATTGGTTGTCTTTTTTAAAGACCGAAGTGATCATGAAAGCGAAAAAGAAGTGAAACTTCGTCGTTATTGGTATGTTGTTGCTGGAACAGGAATTTTCTTTAGCTTACTATTTGGTAGCTTCTGGAACGATCATATGGGAAATATGATTTAGTGCTTCTTTTCACTATGACGGTTCCTTCTTTAAGGAAACTCTGATTAAGTTCCAATCAAAATTTTCATAATTTTATTAATCAATGACTTACATGCTTGTTTCTGGTAAAAAATGGACTTATTCAGAGATTCCTTAAAAAGCTCATAAAAAAACAGGGCTTCTTTTTACTCGATTACAAATAAAATACCGAACATTCCAGCCCTTCACAAGGTTCTCAATAAAAAAGGGGTTAAAACAGCTCAACCTCACCTTCATCCATTGAATCTAAGTTAACACGCTTCATTCGAGTGTCTTCAATTTCTTGGCGTTTTTGATGTATTTTTTGGCGAAAAACCTCAACACGCTGTTTATATTCCTCTTCATCTTGCGTTGGATTTGCACGATTTTCTTCTAAAAACTCACTGATTTCAGCAGAAAACAGGTTTAAGTTATCCAAATGACTGGCAACTTGATCAACTAATTGACGCACAATGTCCTCAAATTGTAAAGAACGCATGGCATCTGAAACACTGCTTTCAATGCCCGCAATAATGCCTGAAAAACTGTCTAGCTTACTAGAAATGCCATCATTCATGCCATCCAAATCTGACAGCATAACATCCATTTTTTTCTGGGAAGACTTTGCATGTTCCATATCTTTTGTGGCTGTCTCACTAACAATAAAACGCACTTGATCCACAGTGCTTCTGGCTTTTTCTGCCTGTTTACGTATCTGCTCATTCAACACATTAGAATTAATCGATAATTTACGTACTTCATCGGCTACCACGGCAAATCCTCGCCCAGCTTCGCCTGCTCTTGCCGCTTCAATAGCAGCATTTAAAGCTAATAAATTGGTTTGATCTGCAATGCCTTTTACATCTTCCAACAAATGAAAAATCGATTCGATTTGCCCAACCATATCATCAATTTTCGCAACGGTTTGAGTACTGCGTTCACTGGCTTCAATCAATAAATCAATCAAGTACTGCAAGACAAGCTTAATTTCCGATGAAAATTGCTTAATGCTCATCTCACCAGACTGAGAATCTTCCCCACCCAGATTTTCAAGCAGGGCTAATACCAACTCATATTGTGATTTTGTTTGCTCATGCAGGCCTGAAAAACTGCCATTTAAGGTTTCAATGGATTCTGCAATCAGCTCTTTAATTTGTCCTAGCTCATCACGCACCACGCACACTTCATTGCCAACAACAGAATCCACATCGCTCATAATCAATTGCAGTGCTTCATCTGCCACCGTTACGCGAACCATCGCTTCATTCTCTTGAGATGGCGTGGTATACGATTGTGCAATAGGTTGCGATACAGACGCCACTCGCTGGGTTGTCTCGGTGCTGGCAAGTCTTGCCACAAGTACCGCCCAAATAACAGAGACTAAAATAAGCATCACCACCCCCATAAAGGGAATGTCCAGTAATGTTAAAACAACACCTATTAGCGTTGCTAGCCAAGCAGGCCAATATGCAGTAAGAAGGTTTGGCATGTTAATTTCCTTAAATTACACTCAAATGACAATCTGATTAACACCATAAATAACTCTGAGGGTATTAAAGCAGTTTTAGTGCCAAAATCATAAAGATGCCAACTCAAGAATTTTTTCAGGAATCTGGTTTAAAGACAAGACATAGTCAGCCGCACCTAGCTTAACGGCTTCACCAGGCATTCCCCACACGACACTGCTTTTTTCGTCTTGTGCAATCGTAGAGGCTTTTACCGCTTTCATCTCTTTCATGCCAACCGCACCATCTGCTCCCATACCCGTCAAAAGAACACAAATTGCATTTTGAGCCACATTTTGTGTTACAGACCGAAACATCACATCCACAGCCGGCTTATGGCGATTAACAGGTGGCCCATCATCTAAACGGCAAACATACCCTCCCCCTTCTTTCACCACCCGTAAGTGCTTGTCGCCTGGAGCGATATAAACGTTTCCAGGTAAAATGGGTTGCCCATCTTTTGCATGAAAAACGGTCATTTCAGAAACCGTATTCATTCGTTTAGCAAACGGTAAGCTGAATGTAGCAGGAATGTGTTGTGTAATCACAATGGGAGGCGTATTCGCTGGTAAGCGCATTAATACTTCTTTAATGGCTTCCGTGCCTCCCGTTGAAGCACCCAGTGCAATGATTTTATTGGATTTAACTGCTTTGGTTTTTTGCGGTTCAGACCCCAAGGGAGTTTGTAACTTTTGCGGTTTGGTTTGTGCAACAACAGGGGGGGATGCCAAGTTTGCAACGTAACGGTTGTATTGTGTTTCCAAAAGTGACTTTTTGACCTTTGAGGCAACTTTCACCTTACTGCAAATTTCGTGTGTGTAATTTTCAAACGTATTAACCAAATTAATTTTTGGCTTGGTTACAAAATCAACCGCTCCCAAATCCATCGCTTCAAACGTAACATCAGCTCCTTTTTCAGTGAGCGTTGAAACCATTACAACAGGCAATGGGTGCAGCCGCATTAAATTTCGCAAAAACGTAACGCCATCCATTTTGGGCATTTCAACGTCTAATGTCAGCACATCAGGATGCAATTCTTTAATTTTTTCCCGTGCATCAAAAGGGTCAAATGCCACCCCAATCACTTCAATCTCGGGATCAGAAGAAAGCATTTCCTTTAACATCTTTCTAACTAATGCGGAGTCATCTACAATCAATACTCGAATTGGCTTTTTCACAAACAGATCCTTTTTAGTCCAGTTTTGTTATGAGACATTTTCACGAAAAACCCCGCCGATAAAAAGAGAAATATCCCCCCCTTTTTTTACTCGTAATTTTATCGTGTTAAAATCCCTTCCAATTATTTAATTTTTTTATACACCGTTTTTCCCAATAACTCAAAACGGTCGCAAACTTTATACAGTGATTCTGAATGCCCAATAAACAAATGTCCTCCCATCGGTAACTTATCGGCATAACGATTAAAAAGCTTACTTTGTGTTGGTTTATCAAAATAAATAACCACATTTCGACAAAAAATAACATCAATTGCATCCTGAATAGGCCAGTCTGCCATTAAATTCAGTTGACCAAATTCAATTATTTTTTGTAACTCAGGTTTGGTTTTAACAAACCCTGCCTTAGAACCCTCTCCTTTCATAAACCAACGACTTTTTCGCTCTTCAGAGACCCCTTTCAAACGATCAATTTTATAAATTCCTGTTAGCCCGGTATTAACCACATTAGAATCCAAGTCAGTTGCAATCACTTTGGCATCCCAACCAGTTGGTACAGTTTCTTTTAACACAATAGCTAATGAATAAGGTTCTTCACCCGTTGAACAACCCGCTGACCAAATGCGAATTTTTTTAGTGGATGCATTTTTTTGAAGCAACTCGGGAATAACCGTATCGGCTAAAAATTCAAAATGATGGGTTTCCCGAAAGAAAAAAGTCAGATTGGTGGTAATGGCATTAATAAGGTGAATAAACTCAGACTCGCCTTGTTCTTCAACATAGTCTAAATATTCATTAAAGTGCGTTTGCCCTAAAAACCGAATACGCTTGGCTAATCGATTATATACAAGGTTTTTCTTCGAGTCGTTTAAATCAATTCCAGCAAAATCATAGACAATTTTTTGTACACGCTTAAAGTCATTATCCGTAAAATTAAATTCTCTCTCACTCATCACTATGAAACCATCCATCTAATCTGTCATAATGACAGTCAATATAATCGTAATTACAATAATTACAAGGGATACCAGTTAAAAGTTTTTATTTTTATCTAATATGTAATGTATATACCAAATACTCCCCCCCCCTCAACGCTGACACTCAATACGGCAAATCAAGCCAATGCCTTATTTAAGGTAGGGCAAGTATTCAGTGCCACAATTGAAACCGTTCAAGGAAAACAGGTACAACTCAATATTGGCAACCAAACGCTATTGGCCAATACAAAAGAATCCATTCAAAATACAGGAACAGTTCAAGTGCAAGTCAAGCAAGTTCAACCCTCCGTTGTTCTATCCATTATGACCCCCAACGCACCTAAAGCATCAGACCAAATTCAACACATCCTACAAACCGCTTATCGACAACTTATCCCTCAACAAACCAATCTCACCCAAGCCTTTCAACAACTCTCCTTATTGCAGTCACTGCCCCCTTCTTTACTGTCCCCCCTTAACCAGTTACTCGATCAAACCCTTAAACCGGGACAAACTCTATCGGGAAAAGAACTCAAAAACAGACTGGAACAAAGTGGATTATTTTTAGAGTCTAACTTAAAAAAAAACGAGCCACCCAATGTAAAACAAGACATCAAAGCACAACTGCTTGCTCTAAAACAACAAACAGAAAGTCTTAATACCAAAGGCGCAACACCTCAGTTATTACAACTTACCAGCGTACTCACCCAAGCCATTAACCGTTTAACTGTTCAGCAATTACAACTGTACGAAAATCCTTTAATAACGCCTCTGGAATTGCCTTTTAGTCGAGACCGGCAAGTGTATAAAAACAGCATTGAATTGCGAAAAAACGAACACACCTCTCCGCCCTCCTGGGAGGTATTAATGGACATTGAACTGCCTCTGGGCAACCTTTCAACCAAACTTACGATGAACCATCAAAATGAAATCAATTGTTTTCTTTGGTGTGAAACCAATGCATTGGAAAACACCATTAAACCGAAATTGGATAACCTCTCTCAATCCTTTGCAGACAATCAACTGAATCTAAACTGGATACAACTCGTTGCACAAAAACCTTCAAGCGCGCAAAAAACCACCCAAGTTGCATTAATTGATATTCATATTTAGAGACCTTTCAATTTTTTTAACCAATTTTTACCGACAAAGGCTAGACCTTTTGGAATGAATCGGTTAATTTAGAATCTCATCCTGCCAACTACAGAGAGACGTCCACAAATGGAAAAAAATCTAGACGCCATCCAAGAACAAATTGATCAAAATAGCAGTGAAAATGATCAAGTACTCAGTTTTATTTTAGGACATGAAGAGTATGGCGTAGACATCTTACGGGTACAGGAAATAAAAGGCTGGGAAAAAACCACTCCCATTCCAAATACCCCAGACTATGTTATGGGTGTCATTAATTTACGCGGTGCGGTCGTCCCTATTATTGACCTGCGTATACGCTTTGGCTTAGAAGAAATGACCTATGATGACACAACCGTTGTTATTATTGTTCGCTCCGAAGACACCAGTGGTACGCCAAAAATTATCGGTCTTGTAGTGGATGGAGTATCCGATGTTTATGGTGTTGAACAAAAAGATCTTCAAACCGCGCCAGACATGTCTGGCAAAGTACACTCTGAATACATTCAAGGTCTGGCTACCCTAAATGAAAAACTGATTATTATCCTTCATGTCGACCCATTGATAAATGACGGCATTCTATCCCGTATTAAAAAAGCATTAAATATAAACTAACCCTTATGTATAATGTTGCGAACAACAGTTACTTATTAAGAAAATAAATAGCGAGAAGATAAGATGCCAAAAATCTTAGCAGTAGATGATTCCAAGTCCATGAGACAAATGGTCAGCATGTCCCTAAAATCAGCTGGACATGATGTAACAGAAGCCGAAGACGGTGCCGTTGCACTCGCAATAGCGCAAAAAGAACAATTTGATCTTGTCGTAACAGACATCAACATGCCTAACATGAACGGTATTGAGCTAGTCACAGCACTTCGAGCCATGCCAAATTATAAATTCACCCCCCTTCTTTGCCTCACCACAGAGTCATCAGGTGACATGAAAGCCAAAGGAAAAGAAGCGGGTGCAACAGGCTGGATAGTCAAACCATTTAGCCCTGAAAAGTTACTGTCTGTTATTAGTCGAGTACTGTAATCCAGCATGATGGCTCTATTTGAGCATAAGGACACATTGTTATGAGCACAGAGATTAAACTTCCCGAAAACTTAACCATTCATCACATTGATGATCACTTTAATCATTTAAATCAGCAGTTTAACGATGCTGAAAAAGACATTACGCTTGAGGCATCTTCTGTTGAAACCGTTGATAGTGCTGGACTTCAAACCTTATTGATCTTGATTAAGAACAGTTTAGATAATGAAAAAAGCATTTCTTGGAAAAACCCTCCTGAAATTTTACAAACCAGCTCTGAAAAACTTGGCTTATCCCAAGCACTTGTCTTGTCTTAATCTTTCTCCTGCCAAACAAAATACATTGGCAACAACTCTAGTTGCCAGCCCCTCCTCTTTTTCTTTAAACCTGAAATACAAAAAACATGAAACACTCTCCCCCAAAAACCCTCGCAGATAAAGTCGCAGTTTCCCTTGAATACGAAGGGTCTGGAGCCCCAAAAGTGACTGCAAAGGGAAAAGGGTATATTGCGGAAGAAATCATTCAAAAGGCCATTGATCTAGGCATTCCTATTCAAGAAGATAAAGCATTGGTTGGACTCTTAAGCCAAGTAGAATTAAATCATGAAATTCCAGAAGAGTTGTATGAAGCAATTGTGCAAGTGCTGATTTTCGCCTATCAAGTAAGCGGAAAAGAGTTTACAAAACAAGAAAAAAATACAGAAAACTAAAATTGGTCGGAGTGACAGGATTTGAACCTGCGACCACTTGACCCCCAGTCAAGTGCGCTACCAAGCTGCGCTACACCCCGAAAAACAGAACTCTGAAAAGAGTTGGGCGTATTATAACCTTAAAAATTTTGAATAAAAGCCCTAAATGAAATGCTTTATCACTATTTTATCCTACACAACAAAAAACCGCTCAAAACACACGTTTAAAGAAGCTTTCTATAAATATTTTTGTTGAATATATGCATTAAACTCTTGCGCTTCTTGTTTCATTGTTTGTAATAAACTCACAACAGAAGCCGTTTCATCATCCAATGTTGCTTCAATAGAAGCACCCGACTTTTTAGCCAACTTTGCTTTTGCGCCTGGTATGGTAAATCCCTGATCATGCAACAGCGTTTTTATTTCTAAAACCAACTCAAGATCAGAGCGTTGATAATAACGCCGTCCTCGGCGCTTACTTGGCTCAAGCTGCGGAAAAACCTGTTCCCAATAGCGTAATACATGCGATTTTAACTGAAGCAATTGGGCTACTTCACCAATCGTAAAATACTTTTTATCTGGCAACGTCTCACCCAGTTGCTTTAAATCGGTAGTATTCTGACTAATCTTTGCCATAATTATCTATTTGCGCACGTAGTTTTTGTCCAGGCTTAAATGTTACCACTCTTCGGGCTGAAATGGGAACATCTTCTCCTGTTCGAGGATTACGTCCTGGACGAGCGGCTTTATCACGAAGCTCAAAATTACCAAATCCGGACAACTTAACCTGCTCTCCTGAAATCAACACCTCACTGATTTCATCATAAAATTGCTCAACCAGCTCTTTTGACTCTCTTTTATTAAATCCAAATGTATCTGATAAATTTTGAGCAATATCTGCTTTGGTTAATGCCATATTTCTATCCTGTATTAAATTTTATAACCTTATACTAAAGAAGCACTGATTCAATTACCTTAGCTCAGCGCCAACCGCTTGCTTAGCCGATTTTAAAGCGCACTCAACAAGCGCATCCACTTCTTCATCCTGAAGAGTGCGCTCTTGATGTTGAATCTTAAGAGTTAATGCAATGCTTTTTTGAGCCTCACCCACCCCTTGGCCACGATAAATATCAAATAATTCAACAGACTTTAAAATATTGGATTCCACCGCCATCACAGCATCAATTAATGATTGTACCGCAACCGCTTCATCGACCACAAATGCCAAATCGCGTTGCACTTCTGGAAATTTAGAAATGGCTTGAGCGGCAGGCACTTTCATTGTCATCAAAGCATCCTGACGAATCTGGAATAAAAAAACATTGCCCGTTACCCCCATTGGTTTCACCAAAGAAGGGTGCAACTGACCAATCATCCCAACTTCTTTACCCTTTTTTATCATGACCGCCGACTGTCCTGGATGCAACGCCGGATGCTGACATGGCTCAAAACGAATATTTGCTAACTGATGACTCATTCGGATAAGCGTTTCCACATCCCCTTTCAAATCAAAAAAGTCAACGGCACGTGCGTCTTCATCCCAGCCAGAAGCAGAAACTTTTCCAACCACAACACCGCCAAACATAGGGATTTGTGTTGCCCCTGTTGGATCAGTCTCATTTTTATAAAAAACCAGCCCGGATTCAAATAAGCGAACTCTGGATTGCTGGCGATTTTGGTTGTAAACCACTGACTGCAATAAACCAGGAAACAAACTGGTACGCATAGCTTTCATATCATCCGAAATAGGATTTTGTAATAAAACATACGGCTTGTTCGGTTCCAGTAATATTTGCTTGGCTTCTTCAACAAAGCTATAAGTCATCACCTCGTTGTAACCCCGTTGTACCAATGCAGTTTTTAAGGCCAACAACGACTGTTCCGATTCGGGCAGTTCATTCAGAACCATTGGTGTATGAACTGGAGTTTCAGGTAAATTATTATACCCAAAAATACGACCTACCTCTTCAATCAAATCCATTTCAATCGCCATATCAAAACGATAAGTAGGTGCCGTTATTTTCCAACCTTCAGTCACCGGTATGACTTGAAACCCTAATGCATTAAAGATTTGGCACACCCGTTCATCTTCAATATCAACTCCCAAACGACTGGATACCGCTGAACGACGTAATTCAATAACGGCTGGTTTAGGTAAATCGGCTTCTGAAAGCTCAGCCCGAACTTGACTTACTTCGCCTCCTGCAATGTCCGTAAATAACTGCAATGCTCGATTCAAGGCTCGCTCAGGCAAGGCTGGATCGACACCACGCTCAAAGCGATGAGAAGAGTCCGTATGCAAACCATACTGACGTGCCTTACCAGCAATTGCCAAAGGTGCAAAATGAGCACACTCAAAAAAGATGTCTGTTGTTGAAGCGGTCACCGAAGTTGATAACCCACCCATGATCCCTGCCAATGCAATCACACCCGAGTCATCAGCAATCACTAAAGTCCCTTCTTTTAGCTCTAATGTTTTTTCATCCAGGGTCACCAGAGTTTCGCCTTGCACAGCCTCTCTTACACACACATCACCTTGTAACTTAGCCAAATCAAACGCGTGCATAGGTTGCCCAAGCTCCAATAACACGTAATTGGTTATATCCACAACCAAACCTAATGAACGCAGACCTGAACGTTGCAACTTTTGCACCATCCATAATGGAGTCGGTGCCGAGGCATCAAAACCTGACACCACACAACCTAAATATTTAGGGCAAGCTTTCGGCTTCAAAACCCGAATATTTTGAACACACGGGTTACTTCCCCGTACTGCTGTCAGCTCAAAGGGTGGCTTCAATTCAACGCCACTGATCGCATGAAGCTCTCGGGCAATGCCTTCAACACTTAAACAATCAGCACGATTAGGGGTTAAATCCACATCAATCGTCACATCGTTTAAATCTAAAAATACACGAACATCCATGCCCGTAGGTGCATCATCAGGCAACACATAAAGCCCATCTACCCCATCATCAGGCAACCCAATCTCGGTTGCGCCACACAACATACCATGAGAGGGAACACCACGTAGTTTGGCTTTTTTAATTTTAAAACCACCTGGTAATACCGCACCCACTTTTGCACAACAGGCTTTCATGCCCTTTACAACATTTTTAGCGCCACACACAATCTGAACCGGTTCCGCTTCTCCAATATCCACTTGGGTTACGTTTAACTTATCGGCATCAGAGTGTTTTTCCACCGACAATACATGCCCGACAACCACATGAGTAAACTGTCCCGCTACGGCTTCCGTGCCATCTACTTCTAACCCAGCTAAACTTAACGCTTCTGTTAATGTATCCGTATCCCAGTCTGGATTAACCCACTCTCTTAACCAGTTTTCACTTATTTTCATTTTGCTAATCTCACCAAACTTGGGTTATTTATTTAAATTGTTGTAAAAAACGTAAATCATTTTCAAAAAATTGACGAAGATCGTTTACGTTATAACGGAGCATCGCCAAACGCTCTACCCCTAAACCAAATGCAAGACCCGTATATTCATCAGGATCAATACCAACATTCGTCAGTACTTGAGGGTGTACCATGCCACACCCTAAAACTTCAATCCAGCGGCCGTCACCAAACAAGTCGGTCGCAATATCCACTTCGGCAGAAGGCTCTGTAAATGGAAAATAAGAAGGTCTAAAACGTGTTTTCAAGTTTTCATCTTCAAAAAATTGACGTAAAAACGCAATTAATAGTGCTCTTAATTGGGCAAAGCTGGCATTTTTTTCAATAATCAGTCCCTCCACTTGGTGAAACATGGGGGTATGAGTTTGATCGGAATCACAACGATACACTCGCCCAGGCGCAATCACTCTTAATGGCGGTTTTTTATTCTCCATCGTTCTAATCTGAACACCGGAAGTGTGCGTTCTCAATACCGTATTTTCATTAATATAGAACGTATCGTGCATCGCTCTTGCAGGATGCGTTTCTGGAATATTCAACGCTTCAAAGTTATGCCAATCATCTTCAATTTCTGGCCCCGTTTCAACATCAAATCCCGCTTTTGAAAACAGTGTTTCAATACGTTGAAGCGTTCGCGTAACAGGATGAAGACTACCTAAATCAACTTGTCGTCCAGGAAGCGTAATATCAATACTCTCTTCCGCTAACTGCTTAGCTAATTTTGCATCATCCAGCTCTCTTTTCTTTGCATTTAACATGCCCTGAACCATCTGCTTCGCTTCGTTAATAATCTGACCGGCTTTAGGGCGCTCTTCTTTAGAGAGTTTTCCAAGCATTTTCATCATATTCGTCAATTCACCTTTTTTACCAAGGTATTGAACTCGAATTTCATCCAGCGCAACCAGATCGGTTACGGACTCAACGGCCTTTTTTGCCTGTGAAATAATGTTTTGAAGTTGTTCTTGCATGCTAT
>WFPP01000121.1 GCA_015487495.1 Thiomicrorhabdus sp. | reverse complement strand
TTATCGAGAATTCGCAAAAAGCACTCCAGTCACGTTAAAATAGCGACCATAAATAAAAACCTTATTATACGAGACCTTTAGATGAAACACATTCAATTTACCTTTCAGACCGAATACCCTCAAGCAGACACCCTGATTCTTCCTGTTAATTCTCAAGGCGAAATCCACCCCGCTGTACAAAATTTGTCCAATCAAGCAGCTTTAACCACGTTAATACAACAACTACATCAATCGGGCGATTTTTTAGGCAAACTGGCCAGTACCTTACTGCTGGTTCAACCCACCCAAATTGAGATGCAACGTGTTCTCCTAGTTGGCATGGGGGATATTGAAAAACTCACCGTTAAAGGCTATTTAAGTACTTTAAACAGTGCGGCTAAAGCCTTAGACCACTCGGGGGCAACGCAAGTTGTGAGTGCCTTGATTTTTTCCCCCCCCCCTTCTCAACAGGATCTTACATGGGCGATTTACCATCACAGCCAAGTTTTTCAACACAGTTTTTACGACTACAGCCATGAAAGTCGTGGTGAACATTCGCCCAAAGAACCTAAGGTTGAACACATTATTTATCCTTGCCATAAGCAAGAACAACCGGCTCAACAAGGCCAAGCCACGGCCATTGGCATGGCCTTAACACAAGAGCTGGCCAATATGCCTAGTAACTTTTGTACCCCAACCTTTTTAGCCGAAACAGCCATTGAACTCGGTAAAACCTATGGTTACGACATCCATATTTTAGATCGTGAAGAGATGATTGAAATGGGCATGGGGTCGTTTATGGCCGTGGCACAAGGCGGTGACACCCCGCCTAAAATGATCTGTTTGTCTTATAGGGGGGGGGAAAAAAATCAAGCGCCCATCGCACTGGTCGGTAAAGGTGTTACCTTTGATACTGGGGGGATCTCTTTAAAACCCGGTGCCGCTATGGATGAGATGAAATACGACATGGGCGGTGCGGCCACCGTATTAGGCGTCTTTAAAGCACTGGGCGAACTCAAGCCGAATATCAATGTGGTGGGCGTGATTCCCGCGACCGAAAACATGCCCTCTGGCAACGCCATCAAACCCGGCGACGTGGTCACCTCTCTCTCTGGCCAAACCATCGAAATACTCAACACCGATGCCGAAGGTCGTCTTATTTTATGCGATGCCCTCACCTATACCCAACAAACCTACCAACCCAGTAAAATCATTGACATGGCAACCCTCACAGGTGCCTGTATTATTGCGCTAGGGCATCATGTTTCTGCTATTTTGGGGAACAATCAAGCATTGGTCGATAGTCTCATTCAAGCGGGTGAAACCACCTACGACCGTTTTTGGCAAATGCCACTAGGCGAAGAGTGGGACGAGCAGCTTAAATCCAACTTTGCGGACATGGCTAATATTGGTGGTCGAGCGGCTGGCACGATTACCGCCGCTCAATTTTTAGCACGCTTTATTGAAGACACCGATTGGGCACACTTGGATATTGCTGGTACGGCTTGGGTCAGTGGCAGCAAAAAAGGCGCAACAGGTCGCCCCGTTGCGGCACTGGTACAGTATTTATTAAACGACCTGAAAGCCTAACCAGATGAATCGTGTTGAAAAGGATGTGCTGTTTTATGTATTAAACAGCACCAATACCGAAGCACGCCAAACCTTTTTAAGCAAACTGATTAAAAAGATTTGGGTGGAAAAACGAATGTGCGATGTCCGTTTTGATAACGAACAGGAAGCACAGCGTTATGACTTAACCCTGTGGAATATTCAACCGCAGAGTTTTATTCCACACAGCGTAGCGAAACACATTCCCAGTGCGCCGATTCAACTTTACGGTGAAACGATTGCACACCCCTGTAAAGACGTGTTAATCAATCTGCACCCTCGCTTTCCTACTGAATTTTCAGGCTACCAACGCACCATCGAAATACTGGATCAATCTGATTACCTCATTCAAATGGGACGTGAACGCTGGAAAGCCTATAAAGCACAAGGCATTGAACCCACGGTACATAAAATAGGCTTTTAACTTGCCTGTTTTTCCTCCCCCTGACAGGGAGGCGGAGGCTGCGTGGGGCTTAGACGAACTCTAGCGCGTTTTCTGCTTTACGCTTTTTAATTGCTCGTCGAATTAAGGCAATAAACACACCCAGCATCAAACCAAGTACCCCTGCAACCGCAAGCACCAATCCTTTTTTAGGTTTTATTTTCTCTGCAAAATTAGATGGTTGGTCAATCTGTACCACCCCAAATAAAGTAGGCTCAATTTTAAGCGACTTCAACAGTTGCAACTGCTCTTGCCAACTCCTTAAGTTTTTAATAAAGGCATCGTCATTTTCACGTTGTTCCAACACACGCTTTTCAGCCTCTAATAAATCTGACCCTAACAAATACAGCGCAACACTTTCATTTTGCCCACTTTCATTCAGGTTGTTAATATTCAAAGTAGGACCTGAAGAAAGCGGTTTTTTTAAATTTAACTGTTTTGTAATGGCGATGGCTTCGCTCAGTTGTGCAATACGATCCAAACGACGGTCTTTTTCAACCTGTCTTGCCCCTGAAATTTTTTGCTGAATCAAGCGAATACGCGCCTCTTTTTCAGCGATTATTTTTGATGTCACTTCCCTAATCGTACGTTGCTTTGCCTTAAACACTAATTCATTTAACACCTCAGACACCTTGGCGTCGCTTAACGCTAAAGAAAGCTGTGCAATCACGCCTGATTTTTCGTCCTTTTTATCCACCGAAACGACCGAAAACGCGTTAATAAATTGTTCAAAAGCTTTTTGTTTTGCTTTCAACTGTTCCGTTCCAGTTAAAGCTTGAATATTTGGGGCATAAATTTCATCTAAACCGTATTGATCAAAAACTTCTTTTAAAACTCTTCGAGACGTAAGCACCGTTTCAAAAGACTTGAAAACGGAATCCACCGTATTAAAAGCACTGTTGACGTTATTCTCGCCATCTCTATCGTCTCTACCCTTTAACACTTCTGCCAAGACATTCATTGGAATGACATTGGCGGCATCTGGTGGCAATAAATAGGTTTTTGCTTGATAGACTGGCGTTGAAACAAACACATAAACCACCGCTATCGCAATCACAGTTAAAAAAGCGTAAAAAACTGTTAATTTTTCTTGAACCAATCCCTCCCACAGTTCAAATAAATCAATCTCATCTTCAGAAGCGTGCATACCTTGCTTTTGATCCATTCCTGATACTCCAATCGCTTTGCTTA
Source organism: Thiomicrorhabdus sp. (assembly GCA_015487495.1). Taxonomy (GTDB): domain Bacteria; phylum Pseudomonadota; class Gammaproteobacteria; order Thiomicrospirales; family Thiomicrospiraceae; genus Thiomicrorhabdus. The sequence continues at coordinate 169 of WFPP01000121.1, read as the reverse complement.
CTTTATTAAATGGCAAATTTTTAAAAACAAGCATTATACCGAATCTTATTAAGACATTTACGACAGTAACCGTTTTTATATTTCAAACTTTGGGTTCTATTTAATTCCTAGGTTCTCTATAATGACAAACTCATGCCGCCTGTCGAGGAAACCAAATGGAAATTACCCA
>WFPP01000120.1 GCA_015487495.1 Thiomicrorhabdus sp. | reverse complement strand
TAACAATCCGACTTTATGTTTAATGATTTTTTGATTACTATTAATCATTGTGAGTTTCCTTCGTTTTGATTGATGATTGAACACCTTCATATCAAAACGAGGAACTCGCTCTTTTTCAAGAGCTGTGTCAGATTAAGTCGTAACTTTTACAATTTAGGTTATCAGTAGATACATGGATGATATATCATCGTGCTAGAAATGAAACATCTCATACTTATGATCCCAAAATAGCCCTTGAGGTATTTGGGGTGACAGAGTGCTTTTTGAATGATGCAGAGAATCTGCTCTCTAATTTGCAAAAGAAGTCTTAGTCTATGGTGTTGTCAAAACAGGACTACTTGAAGGTAATTCATATTTTTAAACAGGCTTTTCTTGAAAATATGCCGATAATTTTGGCATTTAGTTCGCGTGTTGATGGAACGGCAGAAGCGTATTCTGATTTAGATTTGATTGTGAAAGCGGAATCCGCTTTTTCTTTACCAGTGTATTATCAATTAAAAGATGCGTTTGAATATTCAACGTTAAATTTTAGAGTGGATTTACTGGATTGGTTTCGATTATCAGATGAATTTAAAAGCAGGGTTGTGGATAAAACAGTTGATTTGTTACAAGAGGTGGGAAAACAAGAATGATAGAGAGTTTTAATTAGTGTTTAATTTATCTGATTTATTGGTGTTACCCCGTTGGCAAAAACGATTGATTTCAGCGTTTGTTGACCTGATCGGTTTGACCCTAATTGCTACGCTTTCCATTGCGTTACGACTGGGTAATATTGAATATTCTTTAGAAAGCTATTGGATGGCGATTGCCTTATTGCCTCTTCTGGCCATTCCGGTATTTATTAGGTTGGGGCTGTATCGAGCGGTTGTGCGCTATATTGGTCATCGTTTTGCGATGACGGTTTTTTTGTCGGTTTCTCTTACCATCTTATTGTGGATGGCGGCAATTTATATGCTTGATTTAGCGTATCCGAGAACAGCTATTATCATTACCTGGTTATTAGCGCTTTTGTATATTTCGGGTACTCGGATTATTGCACGGTGGTTTTTATTGGATTATGTTGGGTGTAATGGTACAGAAGTAGAACAGGTGGTCATTTTCGGTGCCGGTTCTTCCGGGAAGCAGTTATTGGGCGCGTTTTCAAAAATACCGAGTAAAAAAGTCGTGGCATTTATTGATGATGATGTGAGTTTGCAAAAAAGTGAGATTGCATCCATCCGTATTTACCCTAGAGAAGGGTTAAATGATTTAATTGAAAATTACGGGGTTACGGAATTATTACTTGCGATTCCATCTCTTACTGGGCAAGAGCGCAAACGAATTATTGATTGGGCAGAAAAGTTTCCTGTCAAGGTTTCGACCTTGCCTGCCATGGATGAAATTATTGATGGAAAGGTCTCGTTTTCCGATGTTAGGGAATTAAATATTGAAGACTTGTTAGGTCGGGATTCGGTTCCCCCTAAAGCGGATTTACTAGAGGCATGCATTTTAAATAGAGTGGTGATGGTGACAGGAGCTGGGGGGTCGATTGGGTCAGAGCTTTGTCGTCAGGTATTAAAATTAAAACCAGCAAAATTGGTGCTCTTTGAGATAAGTGAGTTTGCTCTTTACAATATTGAGCATGAACTTTCAAAATACGCTCAATCATTGGGTCAAGAACTGGAAATATTAGCGGTATTGGGTTCTGTTTGTGATGAGAAAAAACTCCAACGGTTAATTTCTTCTTATGGTGTTGAAACCATATATCATGCAGCGGCGTATAAGCATGTGCCTTTGGTGGAGCATAATATTCAAGAGGGGTTGCTTAATAATACGTTTGGCACGCATACGTTAGCCAAGGTAGCCGCTGAGGGGGGGGTAAAAAACTTTGTGTTAATCTCAACCGACAAAGCGGTTAGGCCCACTAATATTATGGGAGCCAGTAAACGGCTAGCAGAGATGGTATTGCAAGCACTGCAAGTAGAATACCCTAATACCTGTTTTGTGATGGTGCGTTTTGGCAATGTGCTGGGGTCTTCAGGGTCGGTTATTCCATTATTTAAAAAACAAATTGCACAGGGTGGCCCAGTTACGGTAACTCATAAGGAAATTACTCGTTATTTCATGACCATTCCAGAAGCGGCCTCTTTGGTTATTCAGGCAGGTTCAATGGGAACAGGGGGGGATGTGTTTGTATTAGATATGGGAGAGCCTGTTAAGATTGTCGACTTGGCTTTTAAAGTGATTCATTTGTCTGGTCTTGAAGTGGTGGATGCAGAGGGGCATGGTGATATTGAAATTCAGTATACTGGATTAAGGCCGGGCGAAAAATTGTATGAAGAGCTTTTAATTGGTGACAACGTTGATGGGACAGATCACTCTAGAATTATGAAGGCGCATGAAGACTTTTTAAGTTATGAGCAGTTGTTAGCGGAATTGGCCATGTTGCAACAACAGCTGGCAGATTATGATTATCAAGCGGTTATAACGCAGCTAACACAGATTGTATCAGGCTTTAAGCATGATAGTGGTATTGTTGACTATTTAGATTGATTTGATGAGATTTTTTTAAATCGGTAACATTAAAAACAGTACTATTCGGTGTTTTGTTAGAGTGGATTTAACTTATTAACTAAGTATTTTGCCCATTTTTTCTTCTGTTTTGTTATGATTGTTTCGGCGTACATTGAGTATGCTGTTTATTCAAAATAGAGAGGAATAGGATATGGTTATAAAGTACTTGGCGGTTTTGGCACTTTTATTTGTTGGTTTTTCTGTTTCAGCGGCACCTGTTAATGTGAATAAAGCATCAGCGGATGAAATTTCAGCGGCATTGAGTGGTATTGGTCCAGCGAAGGCAGAAGCGATCTCTAAACACTGTAAAAAAGTAAAGTGCAAAAAGCCTGAAGATTTATTGGCGATAAAAGGCATTGGTGAAAAAACGTTAGCTAAAATCAAAAAAGATTTACGTTTTAAAGGTAAATAAATCGGGTTGGAAAGACGTTTAATCGTAATATTATAAGCCCTATCATATTGTGTTATTGCCTAATATGATAGGGCTTTTTGGTTTTCTAATTAAAGCTTTCTTAATCGTTACGTATTATTTGTACTGATTAATGTGCAGAGGACATGTTGAATGGTTACTTTTAAGTGCCTTTTAGGTTTTATGTTCTGTTTTCTGACCAGTTTTTCAGCGGTTATTTATGCCAGTTTGGTTGCACAAAAACCCGCTTTAATTTTATTAACAGAGTACCGTTCAGATATTGATGTTAAAGAATGGTTGCTGAGTGAGAAACTGGATGGTGTGCGAGCGTACTGGAATGGTAAGCAGCTGTTAAGTCGTAATGGGCATCAAATTATGGCGCCAGAGTGGTTTATTAAAAATTTCCCCCCCTTTGAGTTGGATGGAGAATTGTGGATTGGGCGCGATCAGTTTCAAGAAACGGTTTCGGTGGTAAGAAAGCAAACGCCTGATGTACGTTGGAAAAACGTAACCTATCAAATCTTTGAAGTGCCCAATCAACCTGGTCATTTATTAAAACGGCTTGATGTATTACAACGCTATTTAGAAACAACCTCCATACCTCATGTAAAGTTGATTGAACAGTCTGTGATTCAAGAGGTATCTGAGGTGGATATTCAGTTACAAAAGGTGCTCGCCTTAAAAGGAGAGGGTTTAGTGCTTCGTCACCCTGAGCGTCTTTATCATACTGGGCGTTCTTCGGATGCCGTGAAGGTCAAATTAAAGCAAGATGCAGAGTGCGTAGTGGTGGGATATACACAAG
>WFPP01000119.1 GCA_015487495.1 Thiomicrorhabdus sp. | reverse complement strand
GGTAGAACAAGCTCAAATGGTGATGGATAGACTGAATAACCGCCCTCGAAAAACTCGAGGAGGAAAAACACCTAATGAACTATTTATGGGGCTACAAGTGGATTTACTTGTAGCATAATTTAGAAATTGCAGTTATTACTTGAATCTGCGACCGCTAAAAAAAGAAAGCCCAATAAAAAACCTTCCCCCCTGCCCATAACCAAATTCCATTAATCCAGTGACAGCAATGGCAACAATTGTGCCTGAAGGTGCGCACTGGGAAGAGCATCCAATATATAGCGATGCAACTGCTTGGCTTCAGCCACGCTGGTATTCACTTCAATTATTTTTTTGCGCTTAAAGCCAGATACCTGTTCAGTAATGTTTTCCAGCGGTTGCATGTGTGCTTGACTATCCAGACTAATAAATTCCAGATGACGCCCTGGAAAACTTAATAATACATCCGTCATTTCATCATAAAGAGGAAGATCAAAAATCAATTTTAAAATGCAATTTTCATCATTTGAATCGACTCTATTTTTTGTTGTTACCGCCGTACTCATCCTATTTCTCCTGTACGATTCTGCCCAAAGCGCTTATAAATAATTGGCAAAATCAATAGGGTTAAAATGGTGGAACTAATCAAGCCACCAATCACCACAATGGCCAATGGCCGTTGAATTTCCGATCCAGGCCCTGTTGCAAACACCAATGGAACCAACCCCAAACCCGCAATTGAAGCCGTCATCAAAACTGGACGCAAACGTCTTAATGCGCCCTCCACAACCACTTGCGCCACATCCATTCCCTTCGCCAATAATTGATTAAAATACGTCAACATCACCACACCATTCAATACCGCAATCCCCAGCAATGCGATAAAACCAACCGAAGCGGGAACAGAAAGGTATTCACCCGTTATCCACAGAGCCACAATGCCACCAATCAAGGCAAAAGGAACATTAACCAATACCATTACCGCTTGAGGAATTGAGCGAAAGGTACTGAATAAAATAAGAAAAATTAAAACCAAAGCAACTGGAATAACCACAGTCAGTTTTTGCGCCGCTCTTTGTTGGTTTTCAAATTTCCCCCCCCATTCAAAATAGTAGCCAGCGGGAATATCCAACTCCATGACTTTTTGCTTGGCTTCTTCTACAAATCCAACCAGATCACGCCCTTTTACATTAGAAACCACCACTGAAAAACGCTTACTTTGCTCGCGCTTAATTGAAACCGGCCCTTCTACTTCAATGGCATCCACAAGTTGGTTTAACATAATTGAGTGTACCCCCGTATCGGTTTCAACAGTAATCAGCTGCTGTAACATTTCAAGCGTAGAAGCTTTGTAAGATTCTGGCGCACGAATCATTAACGGAATACGACGAATGCCTTTATACAGTGTCCCCACTTCCAAACCATTCACCTGTACGCGTAATAATTTTTCAACCTGATTGACCGTTAGCCCTAAACGACCAGCCATATCACGATTTACCTTTAATTGAAAATAACGCAACCCTTCATTGGTTGGGGTAAACACATCTTCTGCCCCTTCGATGGTTTTAACCATCGCAACCATTTTCTTCGCCACCTCATTTAATTCTACAGGGTTGTTTCCAAAAATTTTAATGGCAACATCCCCACGAGCACCCGTTAACATTTCATCCACTCGCATTTGAATGGGTTGAGTAAAAGCATAATTAATACCTGGAAATTGCGTCACCAATACTTGACGAATTTCCTCAATCAACTCTTCTGTGGTTGCCATACGCCACGCTTCTTTAGGCTTAAAAATTAAAAACGTATCGGTATCATTTAAACTCATTGGATCCATTCCAATCTCATCCGAACCAACTCGTGCCACAATACGTATCACCTCGGGCACATGATCCATAATGGCTTTTTGAATGCGTAAATCCATTTCATTAGAAGCCGCCAAGCTAATTGAAGGTGATTTTTCAATCTGCAAAATCACCGTACCTTCATCCATCTGAGGAATAAAGGTTTTTCCCACCTGAGTATAAATAAAACCTGCAAAAGCCAAGGCCACCACTGCCGCACCAATAATAATGCGGTCATGCACCAAACTCCATTGCAGCACCGGTTTGTAAAAAGCTTCCAGCTTACGTACCACCCACGGTTCCTGGTGTGAGGGCTTGCCTAATAAAAAAGAGGATAAGGTTGGAATAACCGTTAAAGACAGCAGCAACGAGCTGCCCAAAGCAAAAATAATGGTTAACGCCACGGGAACAAACAGCTTGCCTTCCAGCCCTTCCAGAGTAAGCAAGGGCAAAAAAACCGTCATAATAATCAAAATACCTGAAATAACAGGAACAGAGACCTCCTTCAAGGCTCTAAAAATAATATGCATCTTTGGCAACTGTCCCTGCTTTTTATTGGCGTCTTTTTCTTGATGGGAGACAATATTTTCCACCACCACTACCGCAGCATCGACCAGCATACCAATGGCAATCGCCAACCCTCCTAATGACATCAAGTTAGCTGACAAACCAAACCAGCTCATTAAAATAAACGTCATGAGTGCGGCTAAAGGCAAAATAAGTGCCACTGTAATGGCTGCCCGAACATTGCCTAAAAAAACAAGTAAAACAATCAACACCAATACCACGGCTTCCAGCATCACTTTTGATACACCAAAGATAGCCGTATTCACAAGATCACTTCGGCTGTAAAACACACTGACTGAAATGCCTTTTGGCAAAGCAGGCTCTAACGCTTCTAAACGCGCTTCAATTCCTGAAATAACATCACGTGCATTCACCCCCTTTAAGGCCATTACCAACCCCTGAACCCCTTCTCGCTCACCATTTTGTGTCACCGCACCATTACGATAAAGAGCATCCACTTCTACCCTCGCTAACGCTTTTACCGTAATGGCAACCCCCTGTTTATACACAACCACAATATTTTCAATGTCTTCAATCGAGGTTAAATTTCCTTGTGTTCGAACCAAAAGAACCTCTTCTCCCTGGTTTAAACGCCCAGCACCATCGTTTTGATTATTTTCCTCTAATGCAGTAATTAACTGCGACAAAGAGACCTCGGCACTGGCCAGTTTTTGATAATCTGGCTTCACAGCAAAAATTCGGGACAAGCCACCCAGCATATTGACATCTGCCACACCGTCTACTGAGCGCAACGCAGGACGAATCACCCAATCCAGTAAATCCCGTTTTTCCATATTATTCAGCGTATCGCCTTCAATGGTAAACATAAACACATCACTCAAAGGGGTCGATAACGGAGCCATGCCACCCACAACCCCCATAGGCAACTCCATTCCACCCAGACGCTCAGCCACCAGTTGACGCGCCCAGTAAATGTCCGTTCCTTCCTCAAAATCCAGGGTAATGTCCGCTAGTCCATACTTGGCAAGAGAGCGCAATACACGCTGTTTTGGTAGCCCCAATAACTCTTGTTCCAGCGGGGCAATCACTCGTTGCTCTACTTCTTCAGGCGTCATTCCCTGTGCTTTAAAAATAATTTTAACTTGCGTGGGAGACACATCCGGAAAAGCATCAATCGGCATTTTTTGAAACGCTTGCCAACCCGCTGCCGCCAAAGCAAAGACAATCAACAACACCAATGTTCGTTGAACAAGAAAAAACTGTAAAAACTTTGCTAACATAATACTTCCTTATCTCTTTGGGCGCGGTACACAAGGGGGGGGGGAAATAAAAAACTCAACGTCGTCAGAATACAATCGAAGCCGAGAAGTAGGCAGGTTGCAACTTTTTTGGTCCACACGCCCTTTCATTTAAACGTCTCTGCATTTTTTACGCTTCATCACCATTTTCAGCCGCTTCAAATGCCGACTTAATGGCAGTAGAACCTTTTACAAACACATCAACTTTTGCTTCATCAGGCGATTGAAAACTAAAATACAATTGATTGTCCGTGATATTCATCACCAAAATTTCTTTCGGCTGAATGCCATCCTTTGCTTTAACAAACACCACCGTTTTACCATCAAACTGACTAATGGCATTAGAAGGTATTTGATACACATTTTGAGCCTGATGACGTTTTGACATCATTAAAAACTGTATCTGAAAACGTTGCCCTAAACGAATGCGATTATCCTGATTATCCACTTGCACATGCACATCCACCATCTGAGTCATGCTATCCACTTCAGGATCAATAAACTCCACCTTAGCCAACCCAACCTGTTTTATTTTTGCCTTATCACCTATTTTTAACTGGTTTGCCAATGCCACAGGAACACGCACCACAAATAACACCGACTGAGTTTTACCCAAAGAAAATAAGGGGTGATTATCCATAATTCGCTCCCCCAGACGCACATTCAAATCAAAAATTTGTCCATCCACAGGAGACACCATTTGTAAAATCGCCGACTGAATCGTTTGGGAAGACATTAGCTTTTTCACAGATTGCCTGGACATGCCAACCAGTTGCAATGCGTTCATTTGCTGTTTCTTTTCGGCTTTTAACTTCGTCACTTCCGCCTGTGCTTGTTGCCATTTTTTAAGCGAAGCCGAACCGCTTTTTCGCAACTGTTCAATACGCTTTAGTTCGTCTTGAGCCACCTCTAAGTCCAGCATCACGGCCAAAAGTTGAGACTGTAAACCCAATAACTCAGGGCTTTCAATCTCTGCAATCACCTGACCTTTATGCACTGCACCATGAATCACATTCAATTTAGACACCCGACCCGACAAAGGGCTCGACAACGTTTGAATGGCTCCAGGGTGAAACATTGCCTGTGCAGGAAAGCTCATGCTTGGAAACTGTTGAACTTTTTTTGCCTCAGCCACTTGCAAACCAAGTGTTTGATATTGTTCACTGGTTAAAACCAAATCAGAAGCATTAACAGTCACAGACATCATCAACCAAGCTGAAAACACCCCTGTAAAAAACGTTGCCTTCACTCTTTTTGTTTGCATATTTAACATCATTACACTCCTTTTACCTGGTTTTACCAAGAGTCGGTCAAACTTATAAATTATCGTCACGAAAGAAAGTCGTTTAATCAGAAAAAATGAGCCCACACGGCTTTTTTGCACTCGGTTTATCCCAAATCCGACAGGAAAGCGATTTAATCAACATAGGCTTCTAACAAATAACCCATCGCTTGGTTCGCATTGGCAATCGCTTCACCTAACTGGGCATTCGCCAATTCAAGAGCGGATCTAGCTTCAAGCGTTTGTTTTTGAATCAATAATAAAGACTGAATAGACGATTCACCCAACTGATACGCCTGTTCAGCCAAATGCAATGTTTCCTGTGCAATCTCATTTTGTTTTTGTGCTAATAAACGATTCTGTTCACTCAATCTTACCGTTTGTTTGGCCGCCTCAATGCTTTGAATTAAAGCCTGTTTAACTCTTAATTGTTCCGATTCTTGTTGCTGAATGGTTTGCTGCCTTTCTGCGACATCCAGCTGATTCATAGGGGCTTTACCGATGGGCACCGAAACCTCAAATACTAAATACACATTATCCGAAGTATTATCACGATCATTTTGTGCCCCCACAAAAAAACTGGGTGCCGTTTGGTTGAGCGTTTTTTGTTGTGCATACTGTGCTTTCGCAATACCATAAGAAGCATCCACCCAACGCAGTTTAGGGTGCATGTCAAGTGAGAGAGGTGGGTTCAGTGTTTCCAAAATTCCCTCTGGCAACACATCGGTTTGAGTCCAAAATTGAAACTGTTCCTTAATTATATTTTTCTGCCCCCGCTTTTGCGCCAAAAAAGACTCTTGTTCCAATACAAATTTTTGCGCCAATAATAAATCCAGCTGAGGAGTGTCACCCACCTGAACTTTTTGTGCGACATTTTCTTGCAGCTCCTGTGCTTTCTCCAAAGCCGATGCCGCCAGCACCTCCTCGATTTGAGCCTGACGATACGCCCACACCAACTGGCGTAATTTACCCGATGCTAACCACTTTCGATAAGTTATCTGAGCATTCAATTTAGTTTGATACTCATTTGACAGAGCACTCAAAGCCTCTTTTTGCTTAGGCAGCCACAATGAAAACTCCGCACCCAATGCCCAATTTTGAGTGCCGACATCATCCGTTAACGCATCATTTTCATGCGACACCCGAATCGCAACTTGATCCGCTAACCAGCTATCTGAAAGCGAACGATTTGCAGACGATAACGCTTGCCAGCCTTCGGTAGCCAAAGCTTCAGGCTGTTGCTGTGTTATCGGCTCTAATAACGACACATAATCCGAAGACACCGCCAAGGCAGAAACCGAACTGATGCCTAATGAAATGCCGAATAAACAAAAAGAAAGCCCAGAAAAAAATCGCCTCACTCGACTTGAGTACTCATCTCGAAAGAAAACTGACTTTAGGGGGGGGGAAAAATAATAAGAACAATAAAAGAAAAATCGTGATTTTGTCATTTTTTACAGTCCATTTTGAGTGATTACAAAAAGCATACAAAATGAAACTGAATTGAACCTGAAAAAAAAGAGAAACGGCCTGATTAAGTCTGAACTTCTACACGTAACTTTTACACATTACGAATGGTTTTTAAATAAAATCTCCACCTTTAGGCCTCCCAAATCCCCATTTGAGAACGTCATCTCAGCCTGATAAGCCGCCACCAACCCTTTTACAATAGAAAGCCCAATCCCGTAACCCGGCTTGGTTTCATCCGTTCGATAACCTCGGTCATCAAGATGATGCAATTGCTCCTCAGTTGCGCCCTGACCATCATCTTCAATCACTAAACGATTGTCTTCAAAATGAATGCTGACCGTTGTTAAACACCATTTACAGGCGTTATCAATCAAATTACCAAGCAGTTCAAACGCATCTTCTTTTTCCATATTTAACAGCGCACACTCTGAAATGGTCGCCTTAAAAATAATCTGTTTATCTCGATACAGCTGTTCAAATGTGGGGTGTAAATCTTGCCATAAATCAATAAATAAAATCGGCGTCATGGCTTGATGGTGAGCAATTCGATCCATTTTTAATTCTCGTTCAATCAACATTAAAATGGCATTGCTTTGTCTTTTTAACTTTTCCTTTAACGCGGGATATGCATTTAAATCAGGAGAGTCTATAAGCTGAAAAATCACATTTAATGGTGTTTTTAAACTGTGTGAAAGGTTGCCATTCAACTGGCGAAATTTTTCAAACTGCAAGGAAGACTGTGCCAGTGCCAAATTTAACCCTTCAATGAGCGAACGAACCTCTAAGGGATAGCACTCAGGTTTTAAGTGAACTTTGTGCCCTAGCTGAAAAGCTCTTAACTGGGACTCTAATGGCGATAACTGCTGAAAGGTTCGTTTTAACAACCAGCGTAACAAGAAATACAAACTGATTAATGTAAAGAGGGTTAATACACCAAAAAATACCTCAAACTTAAAAATCATATTCTGAATACGTGACAAGTCTTCGGCCACATAAATTTGCACCGTTTGTCCCTTTTTCACCACCTCCATACGATAAATCAATACCAGGTCTTCCACTGGGCCAGGTGCCTCATAATGCTCTGTTTTAGAGGAGGCATGCTGAATCTTGCCCGCACGAATCTTTAAATTTTTTGCATACAAAGGGTAGGTTTCTAATGAGGGGGAATAAAATCGCTTTTTTGGCGTAATCACAACAAAGTAATGCCCCGAATGAAGACTGGAATAAATGGCACTAATGCCTTCAAGATTTAATTGCCACTGGTTATTTTCATACGTTAATTTATGTTCAATATTATCCGCATCATGCGCCAACCGAGTTAAAAGATAATCTTCTGTAATCGTATGCATCGCAGACTGTAAAAACCACCAAAAGGCACTGAAAACAATTAATAGGCCTATAACCAGCGAGCTAAAGAGCTGTTTTTCGAGCGAATGCGAGCGTGAAAAAAAGGATTTAAAATTTCTCCCCCCCCCTGCTTCATTTGTCATTTTGTTCTCCACAAAAGCGATAGCCCAATCCTCGCAATGTCTCTATCGCCTGTTTGCCCATCATTTTTCGCAATTTGCGGATATATACTTCAATAATATTGCTTTCACGATCATAATTTTGATCTGAGATACGTGACAATAAAGCCTCTTTAGAAAAAACTTTATTGGGATGTGAGAGCAACACATTCGCCAAACGAAACTCCGTCATCGTTAAATCGTATATCGTGTCATGCACTTTTAACTGCTTAGTCTCCAGATTCAACTGACAATGCTCTGCAATCAGCCACGACTCTGTATCCAGATAATGCCTTCGTAGTAACGCCTCAATACGTGCTAAAAGCTCCTCATATTGAAACGGCTTGCCTAAATAATCATCCGCGCCTTTTTTAAGCCCTTCCACTCGTTCTTGCCACGAGTTTCGAGCCGTTAAAATTAAAACAGGAGTGTGTGTATTTAAAGGAGCCTCTCCTTTTCTCAACATTTCCAGTACAACCAACCCTGGACGTTTTGGCAATCCCAAATCCAATAAAACAAGGTCATACGAAAACTCCTGTAACGCATACATAGCCTCCTCTCCATCCATTGCGACATCCACCAGATATTGCTGCTCCAGTAAACGTGCCTGAATGGTTTCTACCAACACGGTTTCATCTTCAACTAATAATAATTTCATGCTCTTATTCTAACCTCAACGCCTGCTATAAGGGCATCGATTCTATTTTTTCCTAAAAAGGATTGAATAAGGGGGGGGGAAATTTTTACACATTTCTTTTTAAAAAAAGCATAATGACCAGAATCTCAACATTTTTTTAGACGTTTTACCTTTTTGTTTGTAACCTTAGGGAATCAGCATGGAATCATCAAAAGCGACCATACTTATTGTGGATGATGCCCCGGAAAACATTGATATTTTACGGGGATTACTCAAAGAAGACTATAAAATCAAAGTTGCCATTAATGGTAAAAAAGCCCTAAAAATTGCCCAGTCCATTCCAAAACCCGATCTTATTTTATTGGATGTTATGATGCCTGAAATGGACGGTTATGAGGTTTGTCGTCGCTTAAAAAGTGAACTCACCACCGCCTCTATCCCCGTTATTTTTGTCACCGCTAAAGGTGAAACGGATGATGAAACACATGGCTTTGACCTCGGTGCTGTGGATTACATTACCAAACCAATTAGCCCCGCTATTGTCAAAAAACGCATTCAAATACACCTTGCCTTACACAATGAGAAACGACTGTTAGAAGTCGAGGTACAAGCGCGCACCCGAGAACTGGAAGAGTCTCGAAAAGAGATCATTGCTTGTCTGGGTAAAGCCGCCGAATACAAAGATAACGATACTGGAATGCATGTTAAGCGAATGAGCCATTATGCCAAAGTACTTGGGCTGGCTTATGGACTAAGTGAAGAAGAAGCCTGCGCCTTACAAGAGACCGCCCCGATGCACGATATTGGTAAAATTGGCCTGCCCGACCATATTTTACGAAAACCCGCCAAATTAAATGAAAAAGAAACCAAACAAATGCAAATGCATCCACAAATCGGAGTAGAAATTTTGGGAGGACAAACCTGTCTATTGCTCAATATGGCACGTAGCATTGCCATCTCTCATCATGAAAAGTGGGATGGTTCAGGTTACCCTTATGGCTTAAAAGGAGAGGAGATTCCACTTCATGGTCGCATTGCTGCCATTGCGGATGTGTTTGATGCTCTAACAACCAAACGCCCTTATAAGGAGGCTTGGCCACTTGAAGAAGCATTAACTTTTTTAAAAGAACAATCAGGCAAACATTTTGACCCTCATTTAGTCGAACTGTTTTTAGCGTCTCTACCCGATATTTTAGAAATTAAAGCCAAATACACTGAAGTCCCTCATGCCGACTAAAGTGACTCTCCTTCGTTACTCATGGGGAAAGACCATTTCATTTAATTTTTCCAGTGCCTGGTCAAACTCATAACGCTCTACATAAGTAACAATTCGCTGAATATCCTTCGAAAGCTCCTTGCCTGAAAAAGCAGGAGCCAACTGCTCCAGTACTTCAATCGCATCAGCATCATCCTCTTCCAACAATGTTTTTAGCCGTACAACAAGTGTATTAATATGCTCTTCTGACATGGAAATGGAAGGGGGTTCTTGTGCTTCTGGTTGCAAAGACACATTATTTAATACGTTCAAAACGGCATCCAGCAAGCTGGACACCGTTGAAAGAGCATTTGTCATATCCTCTTTATTTTGAATCTTTCTCTCAAGCACTTTAGCAGATTCATGCAATTCAGTTGCCCCAATACTGCCTGCCAACCCTTTTAACGTATGCACCTCCCGTTCAGCCGTTGTTAAATCTCTGGCATCTAGGGCAGACTGAATCCGAGCCATTGTATCCGCTTGGCCTGTTCTGAATTTTTCTAAAATTTTAAGGTAAAGGGTTGCATTCCCCCCAACCCGTCTTAACCCTAATGCACCGTCTATCCCTTCCAAGTGAGGCAATACAGACTTTTTAGGCAAAAGACTCTTGTGTAATGGCTCTAATAATTCTTCTTTTTTAACAGCCTCTTTATTATCTGATGGGCGATGTTTAACCACTGAAATCCATTTGCCCAACACTCTAAACAGCTCTTTTACATCAATCGGCTTCGCAATATGATCAACCATGCCCACTTGCGTGGCATGTTCTTTATCTCCAACCATCACATTCGCCGTCATCGCAATAATGGGAAGTTCACTAAAACGGGCTTGTTTTCGAATGCGCTTTGTCGCTTCATAACCATCCATTACTGGCATTTGAATGTCCATTAAAATCACACTGTATTTTGTTGGATTCGCTTCCAACTGATCCAGTGCCTCTTGACCATTATTTGCAATATCAACCAACATATCCTGACTGCTTAATAACTCCACAGCCACTTGCTGATTAATCTCATTATCCTCAACCAGCAACACATGTGCACCGCGAATATGCTCAATCACTTTTGCTTTATTTTGCTCCGGTTTGTAGGCTTCTTGATAATCAAACGCTTCTAAAATGGCATTTAATAACCCCGACGGATTAACGGGTTTAACCAAATAGGCTTCAATACCGACGTTTTGTGCCTGCTCCATTGCCTCTTCTCGCCCATAGGCTGAGACCATAATTACTTTTGGCATTTGCTTCAACTCTTTTGAGGCTTGAATCAGTTGTGTGGTTTCAATGCCATCTAAATTAGGCATTTTCCAATCCATAAAAACCAAATGATAAGGCGATTGAGCCTCAATTAGCTCCACCAAAGCCTCTGCTCCACTAGCCGACTCTCCCACTTCAAAACCAAACGATTCTAAATAGCGTACTAAAATCATACGACTGGTGGCATTATCGTCCACCACTAAAATATGCATGGTTTTCAAATCTTCTGGCAAGACCTGTGCATAACGATATTTAACTTTTTTGCCTATTAAAAACTGGGCCGTAAATGAGAATGTCGACCCTTTGCCCAGTTCCGATTCAACCGTTAATTCTCCCCCCATCATTTCAACCAAGCGTTTTGAAATGGTTAATCCCAATCCTGTGCCGCCATATTTACGGCTGGTTGATCCGTCGGCCTGACTAAATGCCTGAAACAAGTTAACTAATTGTTCAGGACTCATCCCTATACCTGTATCTCGCACAGAAAATTTTAATACCACGCCATCATCCAGCCGCTGTTCCACCCTTATGGAAATCGCAACTTCCCCCTCTTTAGTAAACTTAATGGCATTACTGGCCAAATTAATCAAAACCTGATTTAAGCGTAATGGGTCTCCTTTTAAACTTAATGGCACACTTGGGTCCATATCCACAACCAGTTCCAGCTCTTTTTCTTCTGCTTTAATCAACGTAACATTGGAAAAATCCTCAATCACTGAAATGAGATCAAACTCAACCAGCTCCATATCCATCTTGCCCGCTTCAATTTTAGAGAAGTCTAAAATATCATTAATAATCGTCAATAAATTATTTGCTGAACTTGAGATTTTTGTTAAATAACTGCGTTGTTTTCGGTCAAGATCGGTATTTAATGCCAAATAGGACAAGCCAATTACGGCATTCATTGGTGTACGTATTTCATGGCTCATATTGGCCAAAAAATCACTTTTTGCACGCGTTGCTGCTTCTGCGGCCTCTTTGGCTTCCATTAATTCTTGCTCAATTTGATGCTGTTTGGTAATGTCTTGTGACACCCCATACATGTCTTTCGGGTTGCCATTTGCATCCTTTGAAATGCGTCCTGAAGCATGCACCCAAATAATCTTTCCATCCATTGGTCGTTTATAGGCAAAAATGGAATCAAACATTGGAACCTCACCCGCAAGCGCTTTATTAAAGCATTCCAATGTGGCATTGGCGGCTTCTTCATCCGCAAGCTGAGCATTCACAAACCACTCTTCCATCATGCGATAACGCCAATCGGGCGGTCTTGGAATGTCCCCAAAAATATTGGCTGCTTTTTCAGAAGAATAGATCCAGCCTTGTTTATTTTTAAATGCATTTAAAGGGATATGCCAATACCCTGACTTCGTTAAATCCAATGCTTGGTCTGCTTTAAAGTTCACCAAAGCAATTTCTTCTTCTATCTGTTTACGTTCAGTAATATCAATCATGGTCAATCGTACTTCATTTACATAACCATCATCATTGCATGCACATGCTGCCGATAACAGCACATACAGGGCCTCTCCTTCTGAGGTTTTTGCTTTAATTTCACGATCTTTAAACAACAAACCATCAACGGAATTCACCCCTTCCGCATTGCCTAGCTCCTCTGATAACAATGCTTTCCAGTTAAGTCCTTCAATCTCATCATACCGAGCTCCCAATAAACGTAAAAAAGCATGGTTGAATTTTTGAACTCGCCAATATTCAGGATCAATTGAAGCATATGCAACAGGGGCATTTTGATACAAGTCCTCCAA
Organism: Thiomicrorhabdus sp.; assembly: GCA_015487495.1. GTDB lineage: Bacteria > Pseudomonadota > Gammaproteobacteria > Thiomicrospirales > Thiomicrospiraceae > Thiomicrorhabdus. The sequence continues at coordinate 14,180 of WFPP01000119.1, read as the reverse complement.
GCGAGTTTCTCGCTCTTTAAGTTCCAATGTTCTTTCTTGCACGCGTTGCTCCAACTCCTCCTTCGCCTTTTTCATTGAACGCGCCACAAGTTGCCCCATTGTGACGGATAAAACCGTTGCAATCAGCATTAATAACAGCGTAACAAAAATCACAATAAACAAATTGTATTTAATATTATTAAAGCCCGACAATGCTTCTGATTCATCCATTTCAGTGACCAGTCCCATGCCTAAATCAGGCATCCAGCGCCATGCACCATAAACATTAACGCCACGATAATCTCGGTAGCCATCAACATTCGCCACGACCTCTTTGCCATAAATATCATTAAACTCCGCTTGATCAATTAAATCGGCAACGGCCAGTGTAAATGGTTGCTCAGAACGTGGGACATTACTATGAAACCCCTCCAGTAAATTACCACCAGGGTCTTTTATTTTTAAATTTGCCAACGCATTCTCAGGCAATAAACCAATGCTTTTCAGTTGCTCAGTAAAACGGCTTCCCGTTACCATTTCTCCTTCACGAGTAACTAAATAGCTGTCTCCTGTTTTTCCCATGCGCCCTTTTTGCAAAAGAATGGATAAACGACCCGACGGGCTTAACCGTTGTAATAAAACCGCTAAAATGGAACCATCCAGATCACGAATAGGAGCCGCAATAAAAAGATTTAACTCTTGATAACCAAGGGAACGCGTTTGCGTTTGTGAATTTTTAACATGGAAAGGAGGAATAAAAACCGCTTGCCCTGCAAAAGCTTGTGCTAATAAATCAGGAAAGGCGTCCGATACAATATTGGGCAAGCCATAACTGTCATCGTCCAAGGCGGCAATATTAACATGGTTCTTATCAACAATATAAAACCCATTCGAACCAAATTCATCTTCTCGATTTTGAAAATAAACCCGGGCTTGTACTTGAAAAACCAACTGATCCACGCCCTCTGAATCTTTCATTTCTTTAGACGAGATTAACAGATTATTAGTAATGGCACTCAACAAGGGATCTCGCCCAAATTGCAAGAGCATTTTTTTACGCTCATCAATCCAATACTCAATACTTTCAGCCGTTGAATTGGAAATAATTTTTAACTTTTCTTCTACGGAAGACAGTGTCGATTTTTTATCCGTTTCGACAATATACCAAACCAGCCCAAGCACCAGTACGACAATAAAACTGCTAATTTGAATTGAAAAGAGCCGAAACCGCTTGGAGCTAAAATGCCGAGCAAAACGATCACTGCTTAAAAATTGAGGAAGATAACGTGTAACAGCCAATAAACATAAAAAAACCAATGCACCAATGACCAGTATACTAGGAACGCCAATTTCTAAAAAATCATCATGTGAATCCGCCATCACGCTTCCACACCACAAAAGAGAAAGCCAACCCGTCATAAGTACAATTTGTTTTTTCATAACACTACCTTAAAAGATATGTTTATTACCTTAATTCACACACATCACAAACTTTTAAAAAACAGAATTATCCCCATTCTACACAAAAACACCTCCCTAAACCCTTTTTTAGAGCATTTAACCCTCCCTGCTTCTATCATGCTCTCCTATACAATAAAAAAAGGAGCCGAAGCTCCTTTTTCCTTTTTCAAAAGCATTTTTAACAAGAAAAGGTTATTACATCACATCAAACGATTTTGAAATTCCTAAAATCAGATACGCTCTAGGGTCATTATTTGAATCTTCTGGCGAAGCATAAATATAATTTACCCCCCCCTCCAAGCCTGGCGACAACTCCGTTGAATAGCCCAAGTCAAGATAGCTCACCGCATTCTTCTTAACATCAATATTTGCATCATACACACCATACGTTGCAGAGAAACTGTTGTATTCATAGCTAATATACGCATTAGAATAATCTTCTTCTTTTGCCAGTTCGTGAATCCCTTTATCATACCCCAAAGTGACGCCCGCAAAACCAACAGAGAGGTTTACTTCTTTATAAGGCTCATCAAAAGCACGCTCGGTATACCCATAATAGGTTCCACCCACTCCTAAAGAAATGCCATCCATTTCTCCTGACCAACCCGCATATAAATCATATTCCAAGCCATCTGTAACATCTGCAATCCAAGTACCCGCATAAAACCCTAAATCATTTTCATAATCAAGTCCCGCAAAACCGGATGCACTGTCTGTTTGCTCTACCCCACGAAACACATAGTTAGAGACCATTCCAATATTCGCACTTACTCCTGCGTGAGCAGTCACGGATGTCATTGAAAATGCCACTGAAGACGCCATAGCCATTGAAACCAATAAACTTTTTAACTGAAAAGACTTTTTCATCAAATGTATCCTTTTTATTCTGAGCTCCAAATAAAAAACACACTAAACCGTTTTTTTTATTTGAAGGCACAAATTTAAAAAATAAAGCGTACTGTTTGCCTTAAGGAAACTCTGAATAAGTCCCTTAACTTCTGGCAACGCCCCGCAGGGTGAGCCTTCAAGCCTTCCTCCTCATTGTTATGCTTCTTGTGAATGGAATAACCATTCCCTGCGAAACAAGCCTAGAATAGGAAGGATTGAAGACTCACAAAATTTTAAGGGACTTATTCAGAGCTTCCTTAATGCCGATCACCTAAGCCCAACAGACCTTTGGAGAAACGCATTAATAAAAAACAAGAACATATCACACCAAAACTTATTTTCTTATTTAAATTCAACGCATTAACATCAAACCACCTTTAAATTTAGTTTTAAATTGAATCGTAAAACCCCGTATCGCCCTATTTATTTATCTTAAATGCACCAAACTACACCACACAAAACGAACGCCCCAGCCTTAAGTTCAACTTGAACAGCTCCCCCTATTTCGACTGAATTTATAAAATAATATTTGACAGCCATAAACACCCTACCTATAATACGCCCATTCTATTTTGGCCTGATAGCTCAGTCGGTAGAGCAAGGGATTGAAAATCCCTGTGTCCCTGGTTCGATTCCAGGTCAGGCCACCATATATTTAAATAAGCCGTTTCATTCATTTAAACGACTTATTCGCGGGAGTGGTGGAATTGGTAGACACGCCAGATTTAGGTTCTGGTGCCTTTGGTGTGAGAGTTCGAGTCTCTCCTTCCGCACCATACTTTAACAGCGAGTTAGATCATTATGCATCTAACTCGCTGTTTTTCTTTGGGGGTTTGAAAATTAAATTTTTCAAATAATTTCAAATCCACTGCACATTTTACGATGGATAGTCCGGTGGATTTTTTATTTCAACTCTAACCTTATTCGTTATACAATTTTGTCACGACAGTCATCTACAATTATCCTCAACCTATCAAATACTTCTCTAAATTTATCGAAGCTGATTTTCTTTTTATTATAAAGGGGTTATTATAAAGCATAAAGGGGTCCATAAAGAAAGCATAAAGGCATAAAGGGGTCAAAGCCCTTTACTGTGAACAACTTAACGCCTAAAGCCAGTATTTTGCTCTTCCGCGCTGTAGCTTTCTTATTCTTTGGTCGATAACTAACTCTATTCCAGCAAAGTCAGGTAAGTAGTTTTTAGCATGCTGAAAATAAGTTATCAACAAAAAAGGGCTTTGACCCCTTTACTCAAAAAAACGCCAAAGAACCTCCCTCCAATATTATCGCATAAATCGCATTGAGCCCTTGTTTTTACTTAATTTTTTCCCCTGTTTTAAAAAAGAACTTTCCGTACCACGTTATTAGCGACTAAAATAGTGACACTACTTTTTCTCATTTGTAAACTGGATACTTTAAATATGCCGTTACTCGATAGCTTTACCGTTGACCACACCATTATGAAGGCCCCTGCGGTACGCATTGCAAAAACCATGACCTCACCCTCTGGTGATACCATCACCGTATTTGACTTGCGCTTTACCAAACCAAATCAGGCCATACTGAGTGAAAAAGGCATTCATACCCTAGAACATCTATTTGCGGGTTTTATGCGTCATCACTTAAACAGCGATTCGGTTGAAATCATTGACCTTTCACCAATGGGTTGCCGCACGGGGTTTTACATGAGTTTATTGGGCGCACCTTCTGAACAAGCCGTGGCCGATGCATGGTTGGCATCCATGAAAGATGTCTTAACAGTAAAACGCATGGAAGACATCCCTGAGCTGAATGAGTATCAATGTGGCACGTACCTCATGCACTCACTGGATGAAGCCAAAGCCATTGCCAAAGAGATCATTGACTCTGGCATTGGCATCAATAAAAACGCCGACATTGCGCTGAGTCCAGAAACCTTAAAATCACTCGGGAATGCATTATGAGAGTAGCGATTATTGGTGCGATGGAAGAAGAAGTAACGCTGTTAAGAAGCACACTCTCAAACCTAACCACCGAAGTGCATGCTGGGTTTGAGTATTACTTGGGGCAAATTGGACAACTGGATGTGGCTTTATTGCGTTCAGGCATTGGCAAGGTCAATGCGGCCATTAGCACCACACTGCTACTGGAACTCTATCAACCCGATTACGTCATTAACACCGGTTCGGCAGGTGGGTTTCATACCGATTTAAATGTGGGCGATATTGTCATCAGTAGCTCCGTTTGTCATCACGATGTCGATGTCACCCCGTTCGGCTATGAACTAGGGCAAGTTCCTGGTTCCCCACCCTGCTTTATGCCCGATGCACACCTCATTAAAGTGGCACAACATGCCATTGAATCATTGCAAGAAGTGGTACACATGCACGGTCTCATTGCGACAGGTGACCGCTTTATGCATCATCAGGACGATGTCAACAACACCCGCAATAACTTTCCAGACATGATTGCCTGTGAAATGGAAGCGGCAGCCGTGGCACAAGTGTGTCATAGCTTTAGTATTCCGTTTGTGATTATTCGCTCTTTATCCGACATAGCAGGCAAAGAAAATGCCATTACCTTTGAAAAGTATCTTGAACAAGCAGCAACCCACTCCGCCAAGGTCATTTTAGCCATGCTGGTACAGCTGGAAAAAAAATCGCTTTAAACGTTATGCTTTAAAAAGGGCGCCAAGTTACCCCAAAACCCCAACAGGCGCCTACTAATCCAGCATCGCTTCAATCGACACCCCAACCTAATAGTTTTTTGCTATCAACTCAATTAAATATATTCATTTCCCTTATATTGAAAACTTCTATACACTGTTTCCAACATAAAAAATACAAACTAAAACGATTTGTTTAAACAAGTTAAGGAAGCTCTGAATAAGTAGAGGTTTTTTAAATGTTTTTAACATTTTTACCCTCCTAATTCAAAAAGAGACTTTTGTACAAAAAATTTTAATCAAGAGGAAAGCACAATGAAATTAAATAAAATTGTTTCTGCTACGCTATTAGCAACCAGTTTTTCCATCGCTTCTGCACATGCAGACGATCTGTTAAATAAAGCCAAAAATGCAGGCCTGCAACCCATTCCAGAAAGCACTTCTGAATTAATGAAGCTGATTGACGACCCCAAAGATCCCATTACCGATGCAAAAGTAGAGCTTGGTAAAAAGCTGTTCTTTGATCCACGTCTATCACGAAGTGGCTTAATCAGCTGTAACACATGTCACAACCTGGCAATGGGGGGGGATGATGGTATACCTGCTGCTATTGGCCACGGCTGGGTTGCCAACCCACACCACTTAAATTCACCAACCGTGTACAACTCCGTATTTTATACGGCACAGTTCTGGGACGGAAGAAGCCCTCACCTTTCTGATCAGGCACAAGGCCCAATTCAAGCCGTACCAGAAATGGCCGCACCCGCTAATTTGGTAATAGATCGCATTTTATCCATTCCTGCGTATATCACAGAATTTAAAGCGGCTTATGGCAATGATGTTAACATCACCTTTCCAAAAATTGCCGACACCATTGCAACCTTTGAAAAGACACTGGTCACCCCCTCAGCTTTTGATGACTACCTAAATGGGAATGAAAATGCCTTAACGGATGCCGAGAAAAAAGGATTAAATACCTTTATTGATAAAGGTTGCTCAAGCTGTCATACAGGCATTGCCATCGGAGGCACCATGCAACCGTTTGCCCAGGCGGCCAAATATAAGTTTGCCCACATTGGAGACTTTAAAGGAGATGAAAGAGGGTTTGTTAAAACCCCTACGCTTCGTAACATTACTGAAACGGCACCTTATTTCCACAATGGCGCAATCTGGACATTGGAAGAAGCCATTAAAGAGATGGGCAGCACACAACTTGGAATTACAATTTCTGACCAAGAGGCGGCAGATATTAAAACCTTCTTAGGGGCTCTAAAAGGCAGAAAACCAACCATTATCTACCCACAGCTTCCTGAAGAGTCTGATAGCACACCAAGACCAACATTTGACTAAACAGCCTGTCAGGTTTTTAGGATAACGCTACTGCAAAAAAGCCCTTAAGAACATTTCTTAAGGGCTTTTTTATTGCCTCACATTTAACCTTTAAAAAAATCCACCCTCTATCCTCCTCCACGCTACATCAACCTTAAAAGCATTTTTTTTCATTAAAGAAACTCTGAATAAGTCCATTCCTTACCAGAAACAAGTACGTAAGTCATTGATTAATAAAATCATGAAAATGTTGATTGGGACTTAATCAGAGATTTCTTAATGCACAACAGGCAACTGCGCTCTTAATGCCTGGCAAAAACCATCTGGCTCAACAGGCAATGCCCATAAAATACCTTGTCCTGTTAAACAGCCTGCCGCTTGTAACTGCTTCATCTCTGCCTGAGATTCAATGCCCGTTGCAATTACTTCTGCATCGAGTGCACTCGCCATTTGCACCACAGCCTTTAGCCACTTTTGGCCTGATTGAGAAATCAACGCTTCTTTTAACCACTTTGCATCCAGCTTGATTTCATGCACACTCAACCCACTCAATGCAACAAAATCTAAAGGCACCTTACCAACTTCTGTTAGCGTAATTTGGTAACCGGCTTCGCTCAGCGCATTAACCTGTTTTTGCACATCCTGATCGGCCAAGGCGTCAAGAGAAAATTCTAATTGAACCTGACCTGCATGAACTTGATACATTTGTAAACGCTGATTCATAAAACCAACCATGTTTTCAGTTTTGCAAAGCGCGGAAATAACAGGGATAGAAATCACCAGCTCCTCTTCCAAAGCTCGCCACTGCTGTAAATAATACAAGCCAGAATCAATTAACCACGTACCCGTTGCAACCCCTCTGCCTGTTTGATTAAGCGCATCCATCCAGCCATTTAAGTAAGGGGTTTCAAGCCGGCTTTCCATCCAGAGAGCTGACACACTGGCACACACGATTTTTTGGCTCACTAAATCCACCTGAGGTTCAAAACACATTTTAATTTGGCCTTGTTGCAACGCCTTTTTTAAACGGTCAACCACCGTGCAGTCGGAACGGATTTCACAAGCAACAAGATCACTGTAAAAACAAAACGTATTACGACCCGCATCCTTGGAGGCATAAAGCGCTTTGTCCGACTTTTCAACCAATTCACTTGAACTGCCCGCATCCATTGGATAACGTGCTACACCAATGCTGGTTGAAACTCGAATGTCATGTTGATCAATCCAGTAGGGGCGACTCACTTCACGAATCATTCTAAGGCAAATGCTCTCAATTTCTTCCCGCTCAAGCGTTCCCGCAAGCAAAACCACAAATTCATCTCCCCCTAAACGGCTTACAATATCTCCTTCACGTACCGTCGAAACCACTCTTGCACTCACATTCCTAAGCAGTTCATCCCCTGCATGATGCCCAAAGGTATCATTAATTTTTTTAAACCCATCCAAATCTAAAAATAACAACGTAAATTCACCATCGCATTTTTTTGCCCCCACCATCAATGATTCAAGGGTTGAGTGAAAATAGCGCCTGTTTGGTAAATGAGTTAAACCGTCATAATTGGCCTGCTGAAATAAGTCTTGAGTACGAATTTTCACCTGTGCTTCAATCAAACCCTCAATTTCATTTGAGATGGTATCCGTATGGGAAAAGCGGGCTTGCAACTCATCTAATAGTTGAGAAACATCCGAATCCATTTTCATTTTTAAGGGCGAACGATCAATCATTTTCTGAGTACGAGAACGTTCTGCATCCATAAAACGCTCTACTTTGGACGATGTTTTCTCTCTCAATTCATTCTCTGATAAACGATCGTTTAACTCTAACATGGTGTACACCTCTTACTCACAACTGATTCCCAAATACCGTATAATGTTGGGCAATTTCAAACGGTTTTACATACCCTACAAACTCTATAAGCAAAGGAGATGCCATGTCGAGCATTGGTACACCATTTTCAGAAACTGCGATACGCGTTTTACTCTGTGGCGCAGGTGAACTTGGCAAAGAGGTTGCCATAGAATTACAGCGCTTTGGCGTTGAAGTCATTGCCATTGATCGCTATAAAAATGCCCCAGCCATGCAGGTTGCAGACCGAAGCCATGTAATTGATATGCTTGATGGCAACGCATTACGAAAAGTCATTGAGTTAGAACAACCCCATATGGTCGTGCCCGAAATTGAAGCCATTGCGACCGACACCTTAGCGGAGTTGGAGCAAAAAGGTGTCAAAATAATACCAACCGCACGTGCCACACAATTGACAATGAACCGTGAAGGTATTCGCCGTTTAGTCGCAGAAGAGCTTCAAATTGCCACCTCTCCTTATGAATTTGCAGACACCCTTGACAAATTTAAAGTAGCCATCCAGCACATCGGAATGCCTTGTGTCATCAAACCCATTATGAGCTCTTCAGGCAAAGGCCAAAGCGTGGTACGCAAGGAGTCCGACATTGAGACGGCATGGCAATACGCTCAAGAGGGAGGACGGGCAGGTAAAGGTCGAGTCATTATTGAAGGGTTGGTCGATTTTGACTATGAAATTACGCTCCTTACCATTCGCCACGAACAAGGCATCTCTTTTTGTGAACCCATTGGCCACCTCCAGGAAGAAGGGGATTACCGTCAATCCTGGCAGCCCCAAGCCATGAGCCCCATTGCACTTAAAGCATCGCAAGACATTGCCCGAAAAGTCACCGAGAACCTTTGTGGTGAAACAGGACGGGGGTTGTTTGGTGTGGAACTGTTCATTAAAGGCGATCATGTCTACTTTAGCGAAGTCTCTCCTCGCCCACACGATACGGGGCTGGTCACATTAATATCACAAGACCTGTCCGAATTTGCCTTACATGCCCGTGCCATTTTAGGGCTTCCGATTCCAAACATCACACAACATGGCGCTTCAGCATCCAGTGTTATTTTACCGACGGGTCATTCAAACCAAACCTGTTTTTCAAATCTGGAGCAGGCACTGTCACAACCAGACACGCAACTGAGGCTCTTTGGAAAACCAGACATTCAAGGCCGCCGTCGTATGGGCGTTGCCATCGCTCGTTCCGATACGATTGAAAGCGCGATTGAAAAAGCCAATGCGGTTGCCAATGCGGTAAACGTTTCCTTTTAACCAAATGATTAGGAATGATTAAGTCTAAAAATAAAAAATCCGAGTTTATCAATAAAGATAAACCCGGATTTTTATCATAACGCGATGGTGAGTCAAAATAGAGCTAAATCAAATTAAGCCACCAACTGACTTTTAAGTTTATGAATGGCTTGTTGCTCTACTTGACGAATTCGCTCCATCGAAACACCGTATTGTTCTGAAAGCGCTTTTAAGCCCACTTTTTCATCACTTAACCAGCGTTTTTGCAAAATATCTCGGCTACGTGCATCCAGTTCAGACAACGCTTTCTGCATACGTTGTAACTCTGTTTGAGCATAATCTTCCTGAATCAACGCACTTTCTGGATCCATTCCCTGGCTCACTAAAACAGGAAACGTCACATTTTCATTATCCTCATCTGGCGATAAATCCACCGAAATGTCTTTACCATACAAACGTGACTCCATTTCCAACACATCTTTTCGGGTCACGCCCAAATCTTTTGCAACCTTGTCTGCATCCTTATCGCTAAACCATTCTAACGATTTTTTAGAGCTACGTAATTTAAAAAACAGTTTACGCTGCGCTTTCGTGGTAGCCGTTTTTACAATGCGCCAGTTTTTAATAACAAACTCATTAATTTCTGCTCGAATCCAGTGAATAGCAAACGTCATTAAACGCACATTTTCTTCTGGATTAAAACGTTTTACCGCTTTCATCAGGCCAATATTACCTTCTTGAATAATGTCTCCCAAAGGCAAGCCATATCCTTTAAAACTATAGGCCACGGGCACAACATAGCGCAAGGAAGACAGCACTAGCTGACGTGCGGCCTCCACATCTTTTTCATAATAAAATTTTTCAGCCAGAGCATGCTCTTCCGCAGGTGTAAGCTCTTGAATGCTTTTAACTGTTTGTAAATACGCCTCCAAATTTTTCCCAGGAACAAGCTCTTTTGAAGCCAATGAAAGTTTGGGTAATTTTGAAGCAGAGACGGTTTGTGCAATGGAGTACGACATCATCAAATACCTCCCTTAATTATTTTTAATGTGATTATTTTAGCACTCTTTTAGCAAGAGTGCTAACTTAAAACATCATCGTCATAATCTTGTAAGTATTCGATATAACTTAATGTATTTCAAGAATTTTCAGACAGCTGGCCAGTTTGTTGCATCATCTCCACCCAAGCATCACGTAACTCGGTTAAAATATCAATTGCGCTGTCCAAATAAAAACAGTCTTTTTCAAAAACCGCTTCTTGAATACTCTGATCAGCATAACGGTACAGCTCTTCCAAATCAAATGCTAACGGAGTGTCTTGCGTAAAAGCCAAGCGATCACGCAGTGCATCTAAAATCGTTGTCATTCGACCCAAATGAAATCCTTTTTCAACCAGTGCCGAACTTTGATGGCACACTTTGGCCATATTGCCCTTATCCACAGCGCCTTGCAAAAGCAGTAAAATGGTTTTACGGGGGTTTTCTTTTAAGTGCTTCTCTTCTTCTTGATTGCGTTGATACTCTTGAAGAATCGGTGCTTTTATTTCTGGAGCAGTTGTATTATTTAATGTCATGAAACGCTTCCTTCTGTCATATTAAACATATTAAAAGGGATCTAAAATAAACGTTTTAAATTTGGCTATGGTAATTTAACGTTTTTTTACTACAGGTTGTATAGCATTACCTGTGCCAATTTTTAATAACAAAAAATTGACAACGCACTTTTTGAGCAATCTGCAACAACAAATTATGGGATTCAATCCCACACCTGTTTAACGCCACTCCATTAAAGTACGCTGTAATAACTCATCAGGATAATCACCAGTTACATAAGCCTGCCCAATCGATTTTAACAACACCAAACGAATTGTGCCTGCCTGCACTTTTTTATCCCCCGCCATTAACGCCAAAAAGGTCGAATGATCCATTTCATCCACAGAGGGTGGCTTAATCGGCAAATGCACCCGCTCAAATAACGCCTGAATACGCGCCACCTCTCCAGAAGTGAGGTCACCCAATAAATGCGACAGATACACCGCTTGCATGGTTCCCGCGCTCACGCCTTCACCATGCAACCAATTACCATACCCCATGCCCGATTCAATGGCATGGCCAAACGTATGACCCAAATTAAAGAGTGCGCGTAAACCCGCTTCTTTTTCATCTTTCGCCACAATCTCCGCTTTATCTTGGCAAGAACGCTCAATTGCATACGATAACGCTTCAGGCTCTCGACGCATCAACCTCTCAATATTCCTTTCCAGCCACTCAAAAAAAGCACAGTCTTGAATCAAGCCATACTTAATGACCTCGGCCAACCCAGCCGACAGCTGACGATCCTCTAACGTATTTAAGGTTTCCGTATCAATAACCACACACTCAGGCTGGTGAAAAGCGCCAATCATATTTTTGCCCAACGGATGATTCACCCCTGTTTTTCCACCCACAGAGGAGTCCACTTGTGACAATAACGTGGTGGGCATTTGAATAAACTTTACCCCCCGTTGAAAACACGCCGCCGCAAACCCCGTCATATCGCCAATCACACCTCCACCCAGCGCCACCAGCGTACAACTTCGATCAAAACGTTGTCCAATCAACTCATCAAAAATCAAATTTAACGTCTCTAACGTTTTATAACCCTCACCATCGGGTAAAACCACCGATTTAACATCAAAGCTTTCAAAGGCTTTTTCACACGCACTTAAATATAAAGGGGCAACCGTAGTATTGGTCACAATCAACACCTGCTTACCTTTTACATAAGGCGCAACCAACCCAGCATTACCCATTAATCCCTGGCCAATAAAAATAGGGTAACCTCGCTCACCAAGCTCAACACGTAACGTTTTCATCAATACATCTCTTTTTTCAAATTCAGGAAAGGGGGGGGAGGAGAAAAAATTTTTAAACAATATTTTCAGCCGATAATCGCTCAAGCACCTGCTTAACCACGCGATGCACCGAAACCTGCTGGGTTTCAACCACCAAATCCGCCATTTCAATATACCAAGGCTCGCGCTTTTCCATTAACTCTCTTAACACCTTAGCGGGATCACCCGTTTGTAACAAAGGACGATTACGATCATGTCTGGTTCGCTGAATCAACGCCTTCACAGGCGATTTTAAATACACCACAAACCCACGTGAACGCAAATGCTGACGATTGACTTCACGTTCAACAACGCCACCACCCGTTGCCAAAACCGTCTCGGTGCGCTGCGTTAGCTCATCAATCATCTGCGCTTCACGCTCCCGAAAACCCGACTCACCTTCAATATCAAAAATCATTGGAATACTTGCCCCAGTTCGGGATTCAATTTCATGATCACTGTCCATAAACTGATAGTGCAATTTTTCAGCAAGTAAACGCCCAACCGTGGATTTTCCTGCCCCCATAGGGCCAACTAAAAATATACTTTCTTTATGCATAAAAAGTATTGTAATGGATTTATAAAAACCTGTATAAATTCTTTTAAACTCACCTCCAATGTATATCGAGTCACTTGCTACTTAATTAAATGCTTTTCGCTGATTCTGATTTATACTCATCTTTGTAACAAATTTAATTCTGCGGTTATTTTAAGGAAAGGTTATGAACTATTTATCGGTTGGGTTTAAAGTCTCTTTTTTGGTGCTGCTTTCGGTACTGTTATCCGGTTGTTTTTTTAAAGAAGAACCGTTAATTACTCATGACTTGCTTTATGCAGAAAGTGGCGACCAAGTTGAGGTGTTTGCCCGTGAGGGGGGGAAGAAATATCGTTGGAAACAGCTTTCGGGTATTGCTGTTGCCATTGAGAATAAACGTGCTTCAACTTTAAAATTTACTGCACCCACCGTCACCGAAAAAACCGATTTAGTGTTTGAGTTAAAAGCCAAGTTTGACGACCCTGTTCACGACCAAATTACCATTACTGTATTTCCCATCTTAATCATAAACGGCGTTCGCTTACCGCCTGAGCCGTTGCCTGAAGAGAATAACGCCACTTTGGTGGGGATTGATTCTAATGATAATGGTGTAAGAGACGATGTGGAGCGGGCGATCTATGTTAAGTATGACGCTAAAGTAAAACAAGAGTTTGCAATGCAAGATGCTCGGGCAGGACAGTCTTTTTTGGCAGACCCAGATGGGGTAGAAAATGCAGCGCAATGGCAAAAAATAATTTCTACTAAATCTATTTCTTGCATACGGTATTTACGTGAAAATTTCAATGTTACGTTTAAAACTGGCAAGGGCGGAGATTTTAGTTTTATAGAAAATCAACTATATAATACTAAAGATCGAGTTAAAAAGTATTTGCGTTTTAACCATGCTTTAGGCGGTGGGGTATATGGAGGTGACTACACTGATTCTGAAAGTGATTGTGATTTTAATGTGCCTGAAGCTATGGGGTTGCAGCCATGAAAAAGTTAATTATTGGCCTAATTCTATCGGTTTTTATGAGTAACCATGTTTTTGCAAATATCGATGAATCACAAACCGACCTTTATTACGCTAATGGCATGCTGATGGACTTGGATGCGGTCTTATTTTCATCTGATTGGAGGGGGGGAATATTTTTTATTACAGCGTCATTATCGGACTTGATCCGATCATCTCACACGGCCTTTGGAGATCCCTTGGTCAAGCCAGAGGATGACGTGTTAAAAAGGCTTGAGCTGTTTGATTTGAATTGATGAACTTAGGCGGTTACATAGCTACCCCACCCCAGCCCTCCCCTTGTCAGGGGAGGGAGTTAAAGTAATTGCCCCTCCCCCTGGCAAGGGGGAGGCTGGGAG
>WFPP01000118.1 GCA_015487495.1 Thiomicrorhabdus sp. | reverse complement strand
GGTAGAACAAGCTCAAATGGTGATGGATAGACTGAATAACCGCCCTCGAAAAACTCGAGGAGGAAAAACACCTAATGAACTATTTATGGGGCTACAAGTGGATTTACTTGTAGCATAATTTAGAAATTGCAGTTATTACTTGAATCTGCGCTCTTTTTAAAACGTAACCATCACAATGAACCCTATCCATATCCAGTACTATAAAACGAAAATCGGTGAAATGATGATTGGTTCTTATGACCATCAGCTCTGTTTGCTGGATTTTAGATACCGAAAAATGCGTTCACGCATTGATCGCCGACTTCAAAACGGGTTGATGGCAGAGTATGTTGAAAAAGACGATTCCATTTTGCTCGAAACCAGAAAACAGCTGGATGAATACCTTGCAGGCAATCGAACAAAATTTACCATTCCACTGCTCACCGTTGGCAGTGATTTTCAAAAAAACGTATGGCAAGCTTTGCTGAATGTACCTTACGGCACCACTTCAACCTATTTGCAACTCACAAAAGACATCAATAACCCAAAAGCCGTTCGAGCCGTTGCCAATGCCAACGGTGCCAATGCAATCAGCATTATCATCCCCTGCCACCGTATCATTGGTTCCAATGGCGAACTCGTTGGCTATGCAGGGAGTTTACCCGTTAAAAAACGGTTATTAAACATTGAAAGCACTCCACAACAAAGCCTACCTTTTTAAGTTAAATTAAGATAAGTTACATGAAGAGCACGTCCTGTACAATTCTGTAGGGTGTTGCCAAAGCGTAAAAACCACTTTGCAGGAGAATGGACATGAGTTCCCTTAATATTGCTTTTTTTAGTGCAACAAAAACAGATAAAAATAATTTTTCTCCCCCCCTCCCCACAGAGATTACCCTTCATTTTTTTGAAGAGCACCTCACGCCAAAAACCAAAAATTTAACCCAAGGCTACGATGCCGTATGTGTGTTTGTCAACGATCAACTCAACGCCGAGGTTATCAATGCACTGCACCAATCAAATATTCGGCTCATTCTACTGCGCTGTGCTGGCTTTAATAACGTCGATATTAAAAAAGCGTTTGATTTAGGCATCACCGTTTTACGCGTGCCAAGCTACTCCCCCATGGCTGTTGCAGAACACGCCGCTGCCCTCATGCTCACCCTAAACCGCAAAACACATAAAGCCTATAACCGTGTACGAGAAGGCAACTTTAGTTTAGAAGGGCTGATGGGCTTTGACCTCTTCTCAAAAACAGCGGGCATTATTGGCACAGGTCGCATTGGACGACAACTCATCCCAATCTTAAAAGGATTTGGCATGGAAGTACTCGCCTATGACCCCAACCCCTCTACAGAAGCTGAAAAATTAGGCGCACGTTATGTTTCTTTAGAAACACTGTACCAACAGAGCCAAATCATCAGCCTGCACCTTCCCCTTTTACCCGAAACACAACATATGATTAATGCCCGAGCCATTGCACAAATGCCACAAGGGGTAATGCTCATCAATACCAGCCGTGGGGGACTGCTTGATACCCCTGCTGTCATCAATGCACTGAAAAAACGCCATATTGGTTACTTGGGTATTGATGTATACGAACAGGAAGAGAACCTGTTTTTTGAAGATCACTCCGAAGAGATCATTGAAGATGATGTCTTTGAGCGTTTAACCACCTTCCCGAATGTATTAATTACCGCCCATCAAGCCTTTTTTACACAAGAAGCCATGACACACATTCGAGAAACCACGCTACAAAACGCCCTAGACTTTAAGCACCAACACATCAATCCCGTTAACTGCGTACAGTGCGAATCATAAATTCTCCCCCCCTCTTTCATCTTAGCAATAGGGGGGGGAATTTTTTTATGACAACGAACGTGCTCTTAGGAAAGTTTGTTCAGACACTTCTGTCCACTGCATTACCTGCGCTTTAAAGGCTTTTTGAGAAGCCCACACTTTAGCCGATAAGGCATCTCGTTTCGCTTCCTCTTCCACCACCTCTTCCGAAATGGTTTTGAGGGCTTTTAATACGGAATCGGGAAAGTGGCGAAGCTGCACATTGTGCTCCGTTAACAAGGT
>WFPP01000117.1 GCA_015487495.1 Thiomicrorhabdus sp. | reverse complement strand
CCGCGTTTAGTCCACTTATCCCTGCAATATGGATATGCGGTATCTGAATAGAAGCTTTGATTTGCGTATTTATGGAGTTGCTTAAGCTCTTCGTAGCCATCCATTTGACCGTTCATACAATGGTTATACATTCTTCGGTCAAGCTCCCCGCGCTTATTCCATTTGTCGTAACAAATTTGCTGAGAGTCTTTTTCGTATTCTTCTTTGGACTTTAGAACTGGAGCTTCCGCCAGTGAAGACACAGAAACACTAAAAAGCAATATAACTAAAATTCAGCTAATTTTACTCAATTAATGAAACTCCTTGTAAGATACCTATTTCTGGCCTATAAGGCTTCGCGTTGACAAAGCTCTCTATAAAGCCCATCAACCCTCAACCTACAGCAATACAATAATAAAAAATGAGTATAACTAAAGATAAGTCGTATTTATATACGTAAAAAAACCATCTAATAAGTTCAATAAAAAGAACATGCCTCGAAAGAGGCACGAGGTGAATTGAGCTTGCTCAAGAGCGAAAGATCTTGAGCAGAAAAAGGAATCGCAAAAATCTGAGTGTTACTTTTTAACCAGCCCCGCGTTGCGTGAAAATTCTAGCATTTTATTTAATGAACCCAGTGCTTTGACTCGCACGGCTTCATCTACCAATACTTCGCCCGTTCTGTTTTTTAAACAATCGGCTAGGTTTTGCAAGCCGTTCATTGCCATCCACGGACAGTGTGCACAGCTTTTACATGCGGCTTCTCGGTCGGTGGTGGGGGCTACCAATAGTTTTTTATTGGGCGCGAGTTGTTGCATTTTATAAAAAATACCCAAATCGGTTGCCACAATAAATTCTTGGTCGTCCATGGTTTTAACGGCATTAATGAGCACTTTGGTTGAGCCAACAACATCGGCCAACGCAATTACGTCCGCAGGTGATTCTGGATGCACTAATACTTTGGCATTTGGGTGCTCTTTTTTCATCGCCTCCAGCTCAAAGGTTTTAAACTCATCGTGCACAATGCAATGCCCTTGCCAGCGCAACATTTCAATCCCTGTTTGTTTTTCAATCCAGTCGCCCAAATGACGATCGGGTGCCCAGATGATTTTTTTGCCTTGTTCTTTCAGATGGTTCACTATTTGCAATGCATTGCCTGAGGTGACGACCCAATCGGCAATGGCTTTTACTTCGGCACTGGTATTGGCATACACCACCACGGTGTGGTCTGGATGTTCGGCACAAAATTCGGCAAATTCTTCGGCAGGACAGCCTAAATCGAGCGAACAGGTTGCGCCTAAATCGGGCATTAAAATGGTTTTTTCGGGCGAGAGCATTTTAGCGGTTTCACCCATAAAACGTACGCCACACACCACAATGGTATCGGCATCGGATTGTGCGCCAAAGTTGGCCATTTCTAATGAGTCCGCCACCACGCCACCAGTCTCTTCTGCCAAGGCTTGTAAATCGGCATCCACGTAAAAATGCGCCACAATTTGGGCGTTTTGCGCTTTGAGTAACGCTTTAATCTCCGTTTTTAACGCCTCTTTTGCTGATTCACCCAATGGCGGTTGGCAAGCAACAGACAGCGCCAACTCATCAATACGAGAGGCCAATTGAGTGGGTATGTCTAATTCTTTTTGACTCATATAAACGCTCTTTACTATTTTGATGTTTCTAATACTGGCTTTCTATAACGCAAGCCTAAATCCGCTAACTGAGTGTCGTCCACTAACCCGGGTGCCGACGTTAATAAACATGCGGCAGACTGTGTTTTAGGGAAGGCAATGACATCACGAATTGAATCAATGTTACCAAAAATCATAATCAAACGATCCAGACCAAACGCCATACCCGCGTGTGGCGGGCAACCGTATTTAAGGGCATCTAGCAAGAAGCCAAACTTTTCTCGTGCTTCTTCTTCTGAAATGCCCAATAACTTAAAGACCGCCGCTTGCATGTCACTGTTGTGAATACGCACCGAACCGCCCCCTACTTCTAAACCGTTAATGACTAAATCATACGCCTTAGAGAGCATTTGCTCTGGTGCATGGTGGTTTAAAATCTCTTCGGTGGTGGCTTTGGGTTGGGTAAAGGGGTGATGAATGGCCGTCATGCGTGCGGTTTTTTCATCTTCTTCAAACATGGGGAAGTCCACGACCCAAACGGGTTTCCATTCGCCATTGAGCAAGCCTAAGTCTTCGCCGATTTTAACGCGTAATGCGCCCAAGGCTTCGTTAACTACTTTTGCTTTATCGGCACCAAAGAAGACAATATCGCCATCTTCTGCGCCCACTCGCGCCATAATATCCATCACTTGATCGGGAAAGAATTTTACTATTGGCGACTGCAAGCCATCAATGCCTGCCGATAAGTCATTCACTTTAATATACGCCAGCCCTTTTGCGCCGTAAATGGCGACAAACTTGGTGTAGGCATCAATCTCTTTACGAGACATTTTACCCCCCCCTGGTACACGCAATGCGGCAACACGCCCTTTGGGGTCTTTTGCTGGTGCGGCAAATACTTTAAAGTCAAT
>WFPP01000116.1 GCA_015487495.1 Thiomicrorhabdus sp. | reverse complement strand
TCGGTACCGCCAATGCATCGCACTGCAATAATAAAAAATGAGTATAACCAAAGATAAACGGTATTTATATACGTAAAAAAATCATGGCGTAAAAGAAGGGGAAGTACAAGGTGAATTGAGGATGTCAAGAGCGGATGCTCTGGAGCGGAAAAAGGGGTTAGAGTTGTCCTACTGTCTCAAATTAAGGGGGAATAACCCGCCTTAAGATGCCGTTTAACACTCTCTATTTAACATTTACTCTCCGATTCAACCGAAACAGTAATGGCTTTGCCGCTTTCATTTGGAAAGTTAGTAAACATGGCTTGAAGCATTTCATCAAATACTTCGAGCATGATGGCGCAGTTTCCGATACTTTTTGCTCGTATTTCATACATTTTGATTGGGTTTTTCGATTTAAAGCTGTCGGTTTTTACAATGTCCATCGCAATGGCACGTGTGTAGGTTGTGACGGTATGAGTAGATGACCCGACCACGCCATAAATCGGCATGGAGTAATAAAAGCCTGAATAGTTTGTTTTTTTACCATCCACGTATACCGTGCCCGAGCGATATTCCGTTCCACCGCCAATTTGACCTACAATCGGGGTGGAAACAATCGATGACTTTCCGTTATCAATGCCATAAGAGACCAGCGCAATGTAATCCGATGCCTCAATACTGGGGGCAATCGTATAGCCTTGTGCTTTAAGCTTCTCATTAAACTTAGCTTGATAGTGCTTAAAGGCCAAGGAGTGATTGGTTTGGTGATCAGATGCAACGACAATAATCGCCCCACGCTGTTGATGATCGGGGGCATAAAAGGTTGTGGTTGTGGTGCGAATGCTATTGGCGCACCCCGTAAAAACAGAGACCATCAGCAGTAGTAAAATAACGTTAATCATTCCGACAACCTCACTTCTGTATTGGGTGTTTTCATATGAGAAGTAAACCACGATGCCACTTTTTGATTAATTTCTAAAGCGGACATGCCGGTAACATCAAGGGGGGGGGAAATATAAATATCAATCACACCTGGGCGCTTAATAAAGCTGTTTTTTGCCCAGTGTTCGCCGGCGTTATGCGCCACAAAGTAAACAGGGGCTTTGGCTTTCGTGGCAAGCAGTGCGCCGCCACCATGAATTTTGCCCAGTTGCTGACTGGGCATTCGAGTCCCTTCGGGAAAAATCACCACCCAGTCACCCTGTTCTAAACGAGATTTGCCTTCCGAAACCAGTTGTGTCAGTGCTTTTCGCCCTGCCGCTCGGTCAATGGCAATGGGGTTTAACAGTGCCATGCCCCAGCCAAAAAAAGGAATCTTAAGCAACTCCTTTTTAAGCACGTAAGCCTGACGGGGAAAAATCTCTTGCAACGCCAAGGTTTCCCACGCGGATTCGTGTCGTGCAAGAATGAGTCCCGCCTGCTTGGGATCGATGTACTCTTTGCCATGAAGCTGATAACGCACACCGCAAGTCCAGCGCAACCAAATCAAACAAAATCGCGCCCAATATCGCATAAAATTGTAACGTGTTCCAAAAGAAAACAATCGGGTAAACTGCCCTAATACGGAAAACACAACCAAAGCCCCCCCTTGCCCAAATGCAAACACCGTTGATCGCAAAAACCAAATCACTTTCATTTTAACAGCGCCTCCACAACGCTTTGCAAATTAGAATACACGGGGATGTCATTCAATATCGCCTCTTGAGTCGCTAAGGTTCGCTCGCCTTTTCCTGTTCGAACCAGATAGGGACGCATGTTTTTGGAGAGCGCCACTTGCATGTCTGCCAGCGTATCGCCCACCATCGGCATGCCCGCCAAGCTTAAATTAAAACGCTGTTCAATCGCTGTTAACATGCCCGATGCAGGCTTACGGGCGGGTGAATGATCTTCGCTCAAATAGGGCGCATAACTGATCCAGTCTACGCCATGTTCTCCAAGCAATCCTTGCAGTTTTTGATGCATGTCACTCAACTGGTGTCGACCATAATAACCACGTTGAATGCCCGATTGATTAGTAGCGATGGCGACCAGCCACCCCGCTTGTTTTAAGGCCTTTATTGCCTCAATACTGCCTGGTTCGGGTCGCCATTCATCAGCTGATTTAATGTAAGCATCCGAGTCGACATTAATCACCCCGTCTCGGTCTAGTACAATGATTTTTTGCATGGTTTATTGTGTTCTCTATCAAAAGACCCCACCCCAGCCCTCCCCTTGCCAAGGGGAGGGAGTAAAAGAGCAAGTATTTAACCGCTTACTTTTCCTGTGAAGATGGGTTGCCATTTTATTTGCCCCCCCAACCCTAGCAAGAGGGGGGGAGAAAAAGCGAGTATTTAACCGCCAACTCTTCCTGTAAAAATGGGGTCTTAAGGTACTACAGTCTTGACACATCCGCCACTTGTAAAAACAGTTGGTAGATTTGGTTCAGTAACGCCAAACGGTTTTGGCGTACTTGCGTGTCTTCGGCCATCACCATCACATCGTCAAAGAAATGGTCAACCGTTTCGCGAATGGTGGCTAATGATTCAATGGCAGGCATGTAGTTGCCTTGTGCCACTTGTAAACTCACGGTTTCGCGCAAGGCTTCAAGTGCGTTCCAAAGATCGGTTTCTGCCGTCTTTTCAAACAAAGAAGGGGTCACCGTTTCAGGCAAGGCATCGGTGTTCTTTTTCAAAATATTACGAATACGCTTGTTGGCGGCACTTAAGCTATCTGCCGATGACATTTGACTAAAGTGTTTTACGGCTTCCATGCGTTTTGCAAAATCAAACGGGTGTGCTGGACGACACACTCGTACCGCTTCAAACTGCTCAGAGCTAATGCCTTGATCGCTATAGTAAGCGCGTAACCGTCCAATCATAAAATCGTAAATCTCATCGGTTAAAGCGTTGGTTGCTTGCACCGACTCATGCAATGCCAAACTGCTTTGAATCAACTCAAATAAATTCAGGTTCAGTTGTTTTTCTATCATAATGCGTAGCAAACCCAGTGCGGCACGACGCAGTGCAAACGGGTCTTTATCGCCCGAAGGAATTTGACCAACACCAAAAATACCGGTAATGGTATCCAGCTTATCGGCAATCGCTAAGGCTTGCGCCACGGCTGAGCTAGGCAACTCATCCCCAGAAAAGCGTGGGCGATACTGCGCTTCAATCGCCTCAGCGACTTCACTGTTCTCATTTTGTTCAGTGGCATAATAGCGCCCCATCACGCCTTGAAGGTCTGGAAATTCACCGACCATCTCGCTCAATAGATCGCATTTGGACAGACGTGCGGCACGGGTCGCAATCTCGGCACTCACACCCAATGGCTTGCCAATGATGACCGTTAAACTTTCTAAACGCTCTACTTTATCAAACAGCGTACCCAATTGCTTTTGGAAGACGACGGTTTTTAAACGAGGCAAGAAGTGCTCTAACGACTGTTTATTGTCTTGCTCCCAAAAGAATTTGGCATCGGCCAAACGAGGACGAATGACGCGCTCATTACCAAATTTAACTGCGGCTGGATTGCTGCTTTCAATATTACTGATGGTAATAAATTTAGCCATCAGTTGGTTTTGCTCATCCAACATGTGAAAATACTTTTGATGCCCTGCCATCGCTGAGACCAATGCCTCAGAAGGCACGGTTAAAAAGCGTTCATCAAAATCACCCACTACCGCCACTGGCCACTCATTTAACGCGGTGACTTCTTCTAACAAGGCCGAATCAATAACGGCCGTTCCACCCGCTTTTTGGGCGGCTTCGATCACTTGTGTGTGAATACTTTTAGCGCGTTCAGCAAAGTCAACCAACACATACCCCTGCTTACGCAACACCTCTACATACTGGCTTGGATGTGAAATCACAAACTCCGCTGGCGCATGAAAACGGTGACCCCGTGTGGTATTAGAAGCTTGATGTCCTAAGATGGTCGCGGGAACCACTTTCTCGCCTAACAACATTAACACCCAGTGTACAGGTCGAACAAACTCAATATCCAAATCGCCCCAACGCATCCGCTTTGGAATCGGCAATTTTGCCAAGGATTGGCTAACAATATCAGGCAAAAGGCTTTCGGCTGTCTGGCCTTTTTGCTCAAGATTGTACGCCATCCAGATGCCTTTATCGGTCTCAATTTCAATAAGCTCTTCAACCGTTGCACCACAGCCACGAGCAAACCCTTGCAGAGCTTTAGTGGGGTTACCTTCGGCATCAAAGCCTGCTTTTTTAGCAGGGCCTTTGCGCTCAATCACTTTGTCCGCTTGAACCGTTTGCACCGCCTCAATACGAACAGCCAAACGGCGCGGCGCGGCATAAATGGAAACGTCACCGTAAGCCAATTCCGCGTCTTTTAAACCTTGTTCAATGCCCGAAGCAAAGGCCTCACTTAGGCGCTTAAGAGCTTTAGGAGGAAGTTCTTCTGTTCCAATTTCAACTAAAAATGACTCCGTTGCAATCGACATTACTTTTCCCCCCCCTTGTTTTCTGCCTTGTTTTGTTTCGTATTTTTAACCAGCGGAAAGCCAAGTGCTTCACGCCCCTCATAATAAGAAGTAGCAATCTGCTTGGCCATGGTTCGCACCCGTCCAATAAAACGCGCACGTTCGGTCACACTAATGGCATGACGTGCGTCCAGCATATTAAAAGCATGAGAAGCTTTTAAAACTTGCTCATACGCTGGCAAAGGCAATTTGTCTTCAACCAATTTGGCAAAAATTTGTTCACACTCATCAAAGGTTCGAAACAGAATACCGGTATCGGCTTTCTCAAAATGATAGGTGGACATTTCCACTTCATTTTGATGAAACACATCGCCATAAGTGACTTTACCTTCAGGGCCATCCACCCACGTTAAATCGTAAACACTGTCCACACCCTGCAAATACATGGCGATGCGCTCTAAACCGTAGGTGATTTCACCCGTAACCGGCTTACACTCGATGCCACCGACTTGCTGAAAATAGGTAAACTGGGTGACTTCCATGCCATTCATCCACACTTCCCAGCCTAAGCCCCAAGCACCTAATGTTGGGGATTCCCAGTTGTCTTCCACAAAACGAATATCGTGTTCAAGTGGGTCAACGCCCATTTTTTTAAGCGATTCTAAATACAACTCTTGAATATTATCAGGCGACGGTTTGAGCATGACTTGAAACTGATAGTAGTGCTGTAAACGGTTTGGATTTTCGCCATAGCGCCCATCCGTTGGACGACGACAAGGCTGAACGTAGGCCGCTCGCCAAGGCTCGGGGCCAATCGATCTTAAAAAAGTCGACGGGTGAAAGGTACCCGCCCCCATTTCAATATCGTAAGGTTGCATAATCACACACCCTTGCTCTGCCCAAAACGCCTGTAACGTTTGAATTAACCCTTGAAACGTCCGAATATCTGTTGCTGCTGTTGCCGCCACCGTTAAAAACCTCTTTACGCTTAAAAACTGCTTAAACCCAAATCCTCACATAGGGTGACATAAAAACACGAACGCCATGCAAGAGTTTGAGTTAAAAAATAGCGAGAAATTATACCGTATTTTCGTTACACTTTTAAGGAACCTCTGATTAAGAAAGCAAGGCTATTAAAATGAATCACCCCGTCCCCAATCACACCATTGATGCCAAAGGCTTAAAATGCCCGATGCCAGTGATTAAATTGCAACAACAAGTGCGTAAAAGCCAAGCAGGTGAATTAATCGCGATTGAGTGCACTGACCCAACCGCCGAACAGGACATTACCAGTTGGGCAAAAGTGAATAAACATATTATTCAAAACGTACAACAGACGGATTTTGGCTGCGTAATTCTACTAGCCACCAAAGAAAAAACTTGAAAAATACGCTCTTTTCACACCCCATTCGCCATACTTTTTCAAAATTTCCCCCCCTTGTTTTCGGTATAATCACCTCTACTATAAAAAAACACCCCTACAAGAAAGTTACACCAAAAACAAAATGAAATATAAAAAAGTAACTCAACCCGACCTTTGGACATCTCTCTTTGTTACTTTTTTGACAACTGGATTTGTGTTACTTTTTTTGGCAACACAGGTCAACGCATCATCCACCCCAAACCGAGTTCAATTGCCTCTGCCAGAATTAGATACCCCCTCTGACAACGCCTCTCAAGAACATAACGATGAAGAGTGGCAAGAACTGGCTGTTAATATTCGTAAAAACGGTTCACTCGGTGAAGCACTCAATCGCCTAAAAATATCCCCTGCCACCACGCATGCAATCACCCAATTAAAGAACAGTCGCTTACTCACCAATCTGCGCGCAGGCGACAAGTTACATGTTTGGGTCGACAAACACCATAACTTACAGAAAATCCTGTACCCAAAATCCCAAACGCTGTCGTATGAGCTCATAAACACCGACGAAGGCTATCGCTTACTTGAAAAAAAAGCCCCCGTTGAAATACGAACTGAAACCGCCACGGGAGTGATTGAAGGTGCCTTTTACATTGCTGCCAAAAAAGCAGGACTCAGCGCACGAAGCATTATGAATCTGTCCGATATTTTTGCCTGGGATGTCGACTTTTCACGCGAACTGCAAGCAGGGGACACATTTAAAGTCATTTATGAAACCAAATATTTAAAAGGCAAATACATTGGTGACGGCAGTATTTTAGCGGCTCAAATTACCAGCAACAATCAAAAGCAAGTACACAACGCTTTTATTGTGCGTGAAAATGGAAAAACCATTGGCTATTACGATAAAAAAGGCCGCAACCTTAAAAAAGCCTTTTTACGTAGCCCTGTTGACTATGTTCGAATCACCTCTAAATACAACCCAAAACGCTTTCATCCCGTATTAAAACGCACACGCCCTCATCGTGGCGTAGACTATGGCGGTCCCAAAGGCACCCCTATACGTGCAACAGGAGATGGCAAAATTATCTTTAGGGGCTGGGGTAAGGGCTACGGTCGCCATATCAAAATCAAACATGCCGGAAAATACACCACCCTATACGCGCATCTTTCAAAATACAGTAAGTTTAAAAAAGGTAATTACGTTAAACAGGGCGACATCATTGGCTATATGGGCGACACTGGCATGGTAACAGGCGTGCATTTGCATTACGAATTTCGGGTAAATAACAAACACGTTGATCCACTTAAAGTTAAATTCCCAGACGCCGAACCATTGGCCAAAAAATACCGTGCCGAATTTAATAAAACCTCCACCTTCCTATTGGCTCAACTGAATAGATTAGATAGCCGAACCAAGGTCGCACAAGGTTTTGAATAACGAAAAAGACCGCGCCCACAAGGCCAAGTCGAGAAACAAAAACCATCACCCTTTTTATTCATGATGGATCAAGCAAAGGCATCAAAGTGTTATGAAAAATTCTCCCCCCCTCTATCATCAATACATGATCGGCCTTATGTCTGGCACCAGCGCCGATGCGATTGATGCTGCACTGGTTGAATTCAAGGGGGGGAAAATTTTATTGCACGACTTCATCAGCCCAGAACTTCCCCCCCCTTTAAAACAATCACTGCTTCAACTCAATCAAACCGCCGCCCTTTCACTTGAACAACTGGCACAACTCTCCTTTGATTTAGCCCAACAATTCAGCCAGACCACACAACAACTGCTCACAAAAAATGGGCTTCAAGCCAACAACATCACCGCCATTGGCAGCCACGGACAAACCATCTACCACGCCCCTCACATCCCCATGACACTGCAAATAGGCCACCCCGCCTTAATTGCCAAAACCACCCAAATTCAAACCGTAGGGGATTTTAGAGTAGACGACATGGCATTATCAGGACAAGGCGCCCCGTTTGCACCTGTGTTTCATCAAACGCTCTTTCAACATACAACCCCCTGCTTTGTGGTCAACATTGGTGGCATTGCCAATATCAGCTACCTGCCTGCAAAACAGAGCGGGGAAAACATGATGCCATTGGGTTACGATACCGGACCTGGCAACGCCTTAATGGATGAAATTTGTCAACAACACCTGCACTGCCCATTTGACAAAAATGGAGCCTTTGCCACAAAAGGCACACCCAATACCACCTTACTAACCCAGCTACTCTCTCACCCGTATTTTAAATTGCCACCCCCAAAAAGCACAGGACGAGATGTCTTTCATTCTGACTGGCTACATCAACAAATATACGACTCACTTGGTATTCACTTCAATGGCTCACAAACCGTACTGTCACCAATAGACCTCATCAGCACTTTAAACCAATTTACCGCCATCAGCATCGCCACAGAACTCAAGCGGCTAATACAACAACAAACGCTTGACTCCCTTACCAACCTGCCTGTTTGGGTTGCAGGAGGAGGCGCATTTAATAAACAACTCCTCCAAGCCATTCAACAACACCTGCCACAAACCAACGTACAAAGCACGCTTGCTATCGGCATCAACCCAAATGCCATTGAAGCAATGATGTGTGCATGGCTTGCAAAACAACGCATAGAATGCACACCAGTTCCACTCTCTCAAGTTACGGGCGCAGCCCGTAACGCCGTTTTAGGTGGGCTTTGGCATCCTTAGCCACCTCTTACCTCTCCTTGTAACGCGACAAAAAAGGCTTTTGGGCGTAATTCAAAAGTACCAAATGAAGGAAGGTTACACAAACTCAATTTGATGAGGGTACAAATTTGCCGTAATTTCACGTGATTGACGTTCATACCTTAAAATAAAATCTTCAGCATTTAACGCACCTAATGCGGCTATTAGCGACCTTTTAATGCTATTTCTCCTATCCCGAATAAACTCAAAACTCATCCCTTTATCCATTGCATCAATTGTACGATCATCATCATCCATCTCATTAGAGAGCTCTTTTAATACCGCCAAAAACGCTTTTCCATACTCCATGTCTGGCTCATCAGGATAAGGATTAACAAGAGACTCCTGCCTTTCTTTAAGACGTTTCATAAACCAGTAATAGAAAGCAAAATTAACTTTTGAAAGAAAAATGGACTCATCCGCAATATGTAAAACATAATCATCTACGGAAATGAGTACTTTCTTATCAAACACCCGTTTTTGTAAACGTTTTACCATATCCCCGTAACTTAAAGGCTCTTTAATAAAGTGATCAGGGATAACATTCCTCATCGTTAAGAACGGCAAATAAGCAAGCTCAACGGTGGCATCACTGGTATCAATTAACTCCTTACCATCTTGGGTTCGAATAACTTGAGAACTTGGAGTAGGATAAAAAAACGTTGGATGCCCTTCAAATTCCTCACTCACCAACACATGAGACAAACGATCCTGTTCACGCCCAAACATCGATAAAGCAGCGCTGGCATAGACCCCCATTGTTTTTCGCCCTCCTGCAATTGATACATGCAACGCGGTATCGCTATCCATCGTAAATTGACGCACAAACTCGACAATCTGGTTAGCAATCATCTCATTGTCCTCATTTGAACGAATATCACTGATACTCACACCACAAGCATCTTTGGTCGTGTGAATATGAGACTCATCAAATTTAATACCACTCACCTTCCAATCCTGACAAAAACGATAAAACCAACCACCATTCTCTTGGAAAAGAGATTTCTTGCACAAAGATGCACCACGCTGAGTGGTCAATACGTGAACTTCATCTGGCAAAGCATGTTCATTATTGAGCGCAAAAAGAGTTTCAGTCAATATCTGGGGGGAGAGTCCTAAAACAGAAAACAAAACGCTTTTCATTTTATTTTTTCTTACCGTAAATTTTCAAACAATTATGAATTCGATAACAACATTTCCAACTTTTGCTTCATGTTTACAAGCTGTTCACCAGAAATAATATCAATACCGTACTGCCTTGCACGTTTTATATTTGCTTTTTCAATCTTATTTAAAGAAACAAACACCCCTAATGCAGTCGCTCCTCCAATTTTTTGTGTCAAGTCATCCAACTTATAAAGACTGCTATTTACCTCATCTATATTATCTGCTTTGTAAGTTTTACACTCAATCATCACGACACGGTTATTCAAAAGAACCATCAAGTCAATTTCATTACGAACCCCCTCTCTGACAACCTTAACACCAAGCTGAATCTCTCGTATTGCCTTCTTCGTAGCAATGTCTCTAACACAGTAATAAAGATACTCTTCCAACCAACCTCCATTACAGTAAAAACGCGCCACTTCACTGGTAAAAATCAGCTTACCATCCTCTGTTCTTGCGACTAATTTTGAATGAACCAACTCATCAATTAACTCTTCAAAAACCTCGTTCCCTTGATACTCTTTCGAACAAAGCCTCTTATCATCTTTTGCAGTCATAGCAAAATAGTTTAACTGAGCCAAAGCCTTTCTAAATTTATTACTATTTTGGACAATAAAATCTGTTAGCTTTTTAGTTTTCCGAGAATCAATCACACAGTTATCCGACTCTTCTAACTCAAAACCTCTAACTTTTAAAAAGTGCTTTAACTTAATTCTATTTTGCAGTATTTGGCTATCCTGACCAGAAGGAATCAACCAAGACAAATGATTATTTAAGTCAATATAATACGCTTTTGAACCATCAGACTCCGTTAAATAGGCGGTTTCAAACAGTGCTAAAGACATGGGTTTTGTACCACCGGTTACATTTGAATATAAAATCCTCCCCTCTTGTCTCAAGTTCAACTCAAAAAGCGCCAAGAACTGCTCTCGAAGCTTATCGATGTCATTTACAGAATCAAGAAGCACCAACTCACTACTGATCTGAAAATCACGAAGTGTACTTTGTAACCAGGAAGCTTGTAACCTGGTTTTTTCTGTATGACATAAAATCACATAACTTACCTCCATTGATTTATCAATCAGAGGAGTCAGATTTGGATTTGGTTGTTCCGATACCAGACATACATGAACATGCTGCATAAGTTCCTTCCTTTTATTCAGATCAATGATTACCTAACATAACACTTTTATCACTTGATACTCTTCAATTTGAGCCCCAAACTTCTCTAAATCTTCAGCGCTTAACTCCTTACCTCGCATTTCAAAAGGCACTTCCAATGACAAATGCAAATAACGTGCACCTTTTTTACATATTTCTGCGGCATAATTAATAGGCAAAGTCCCAATAACCACATCTTCAGGTTGAATCACTTCAGGTTCAAGATGTTGCAAATAAACATCTATCTGTATATTTTTTGCGTTACACCACTCTATCGTTCCGACGTGTCGAGCCACCAGATACGTTTTCAAAATACCCCCTCTTTAAAACCAAAGATACGAATTATAAAGAAGATTAAAACATATGATAAATATGACAAATTTGTTAAGAAATCTCTGATGAAGTCCCTTAAAATTCTGTGAGTCTTCAAGTATTCTTATTCTAGGTCTGTTTTGCAGGGAATGGTTATTCCATTCACAAGAAGCATAACAACGAAGAGGAAGGATTGAAGGCTCACCCTGTGGAGCTTAGCCATTTTAATCAAAAGTATTCACCTCAATTTTTCCCATACCAAATACCGTATGCTTACCCACATTTATTTTTTGTGCCATCAAAAGATGCTGCCATTGAACATTGGTTAAAACAGAAGCATGAAACTGTACACGACCAATTAGCCCCCCCAAATCCATCTTCTGCTGCTGACGTTTTGAATACCGACTCCAGTCCTGCCACCCTAAACTTAAGAGAGTCAAAGATGAATGATTTAAGTTACCCAAATCAACAAAATCAGAATCCACCCCTAACAATTGTTTTGAAACTGCCCGGTTTCGGCGAACCATTGCATTAAATAAAATAGACAAATTAAATTCATTTCGACCAACCAGCTTTTTTTTCTGCTGAAGGCGAAGTGGCGATAAAAACTTGATTTCAACCTCACCAGAAGGTTTATCATCCAAAAAATTCTCACTCGGAGAGTACGCTTCAAGCACCGGCTCTTTTTCCGTAAAAACCGTTTTATTAGAATCAACATGCACCACCTTTATTAAAACAAAAGGCGTTCGTTCCCGACCAAAACCACGTTTAAATGCTTGTCGCCATGCAAATAAAATAACAGGAAGTTGTCGTAACGCTTGAGCACCAATCAATGTAAAATCAAAAAAATAATTTTTTCTTTGATTTTGCTTAAGAACACTCCCTGGCTGAATAATATAAGGACTCGGTAAAACCTGATTAACTTGGTTTTGCTGAGCCTGCACTTCAAATACGTGTGTATAAGGGCAACTTTTTCTCAAAGCGCATTCACAACAACGTTGTTGTTGAGTCATGCAAACAAGGTAGCGTAATGCATGCCCAAAACCACCACGTAACATGGAACCAGCAAATTTCGGCATATAAAAATGCTCCGGAAGCGCCACCCAAAAACGAAACGTTTCAATACTCATAAAATAACCTAATCAAGCTGCTGTAATATCTCTTTTAATTTTTTATTTTTTTTAACATTAATACCCCAATACTTAACAATCTCTTTAATTAGATTACGCAAACTCCTTCTGTCTTTTTCAGGCCAGCTCTCTGTAACAGACAAACCAGCTAATCGAGAGATTTCTTGTCGAACAGGGCCAGTAGGGTTTTGAATATTAAATTTTTTTTCACCTTCAAATAACGTATTCAAAGCATCAATTTGTCTCTCTGTTTCAGACATTTGAGCCCTTTTAACCTCCCTTTCAGCTTCAGCCTTGGCTTGCATCTCCTCTTGTTCCTGCTTTCGCTTCTGCTCAGCTAGCCGAGAAATTTTATTCTGCTTTAACGCCAACAGGGCAGTTTCAATCTCTTCAAACTCACGAATTAACGAACCTGACAAAGCCTCCTGAAAACGCTTTAAGTTAGATTGCTCTTCAGAACTCAACTCACCCAGTACCAACAAAGCCCAACCCATAGGCAACTTCTGTTCGTTTAACCAAAATGTCGTCGAATCGTTCATAACCTTATCTTTTTGATTCTTGGCTTTAACATTTTTAATTCGTCGCAAATCATCCCAACTTTTACTTTCCGCACCACCGTAACGTCCAATCTGGATAACGGCAGCAGACTTAGACGCCCCCATTGCCTTAATGGTTGACTGACATAAGTCCTCTATTTGTTCCGCCCATAAAGTCTTAATACGTTTATCCTGCTTTGCCCTTTTAATATGTTTAACAAACTTGGGGTAATAAAAATTATTCATTGCTTTTACAATCTCTTCAATCGACTGTTGAAAATCATTACCTCGCTGTTGCCAACTTAACTGGCCAGTAAATTGACTTCCAATTTGCACATTTTCAACCTGAACAGGAATACACTCTTCTTGTTTATCCGGTTTTTTAGAAAAATTCAAACACTTTTCAAATCGTTGAATCACCTTTTCTGGCATGGCATCACTTATTTTTAAATTTTTAAACGGATCCTCAACGGCTTTTTGATACGACAAAACAGCCTTTTCAACATCAACACCTTCACGTTTCCTAATATAGTTACGGAAGCCTTTTTTCTGAATCAACGAATTGATAATCGCACCACGAATAGCCCCTTTCAACGTCGATCCAGGAATATAGGCATGCTTGGTAACAGGATTATGAATATGTCGAGATAACTCTAATTTATTTTGTGCTTTATTTCCTCTATGCGTAACCTTTGTTAAGCTTTTATCATACGTCTTCACTAATTCAGGGCTCACCAAAAAGCAATGAGATGACTCTTGCGCCAAAGCATCCGCATTGCATTTGATTAGAGAACGAAGCTGTAAAATATCATCTGCACACCGGGCTTTTTCTGCTAACCGGCCTAATTCACTTAACGCTTGCGGGGTTAAAGCCCGAACCATTTGTACGGCACTAAACTGGAACAGCTTATTATCTTGAATCACATACTCTATTGGCTCCAGCATAGACCCAGCGCCAATATGAACAGGAGACAAGGGAAGCAAGGTAAACGGTTTGGAAAATTCATCACCACTCATTTATATGTCTCCTAAAGTCGCATCAAAATAAACAGGCACAACAGGAGCATAAGCTGGTTGAACGGTCTCCGGCATTACTTCGGAAACCCCTGTTACACCTTGCCCTACCCACAAACCTGATGGTTCATCTTTGGGCACCAGTAAAGCACCAGTTTCCATCATTAAAACAGGATTTTTAAACGGCTGTTGATGAACCAAAGCAGCGCCATGCCGTCCAAACTGGGTCGTAATCGAATAAAAACTACGGTCACTGTGCCACCCCTCAGAAGGTACTCTAGCCTTAGCCAGAGTCAAGTACGCATTGGCATTTTGTGCGCCAAAGCTTTCCAATACCTGAACCTCATTCACATCAAATTTCCCATGTCCAGTATTCGCCTTTTTTCCATAACCAATTAAACCAATGCGCTTAACAAGTTCCACCAACGTTTCAACTGGCAACAACTCATCATCAACAACACAATAAACATCCAGTTCAGCTCCCTTAGGGTAAAGATACTTATGGAGAGTAAAAGGATCAAATCCATCACCTGTCGAATGGGTCAACCGATTCAAACTATTGTGCATGACTCGAAAAGATGTTGGCTCTGCCGTAGTATATTTTGGCTCAGGCTGATCCAACCATTGATTGACAGGGCCCTCTGTAGTACATACTGAAACCCATTGACGCTTTTTAAGTTTTTTTACCTGCTCTCCAGCATCCTGCTGAGTTCTTAAGTGTAAAGGCATCGTCGGCATAGGTAAACAATCTTTAGGAAACGCATCACTGACCACAACAAAAGGGGAGTTATCACAATAGCCATCTAACAAGGATAAAAGAGTCTCATTTCCCAAGCTATCACGAATTTGCCAACAAAGGTGCCCAAATAACGTATCACCTTTAAGTAACGTCATAAAACTACTTTTAGGTGCAAGTGTTAATTTAACCAAAATCATAACCCCCTCCTACTTAAAAGGATCGAGTTCAGCAAAATCATTAACAACTTGACCATCCATCATCAATTCCGTAAAACGAATTTTTCCATAACCACGAGAACCAGAACCACCTAACCCCTCAAACTCCAATAACTTTAAACCTTGTTTTAAGGTATCGATTAATCCCTCATCCCCCTCCATCAAATGTTTCACAATCAGCTTAAACTCAAAAGAAGCCCCAGAAGGAACACGCTCAGTATGACGAGGATTTTTTGCCGTTGAAGAAATCCGGTCAATCGAATTTTCTGTTTTATCTTCTGTCATTGGCACGCCTAGCTCATTCACCACTCCAATCCACTCCTGAGACAAACTGGCATCCCAAAATGAACAGCGTGTAGGCCCAATCAAATCAGCTGCCTCGGCCGCACTGACATCGCCCGAGGCACCAAACAACTTTAAAATATTTTCTGCCTGTACTCGTTGTTCCCCCTTAAATTTATCTAAATGATTCAATTCAAGCGGCGCCCCCTTAGTTATGGCCACCACACCAGCTCGCCACTCAAGAAGACTGCGTACCTTCCCCTTAATCGATGAGCCAGGAATATAAGGAATATAAGTAACGGGATGCTTCGCCACAGGATTATCAATGCCACCAATATGCATCACATCAGAGCCTGCACCAATATGCATTCCTGTCACCAATTCAATCTTTGCCTCAACAGTCGTGATTTTTGAAAGTTGTAAGTTCATACTGTTTGCTCCTAATCGCTAACTTTTATTCTTCATAAAACCAATTACCGCTTCAAACAGCAATTTAAAATGTTTAAAACCATCCAGATTATCAGGCTTGATTTGACGAATGCAACACTGAATAAAATCACGAAACTGCTCATCAACCAATTCTCGATTATAGGCATAAGCAACTTTGGCATTAAGCATTTTAATCAAGGGCAAAACCTCTTGAAAACGCGCCTTTCGTGCCTCCAAGCTAGACAACTGATTTAACTGTGAATCCCACGCAATAATATCTTCATAAAATCTACGAATTTGGGTACTCTTATTTAAGTTAATGCCTTTCTTTCCACGCTGACTCAGTGGCTCATTTAACTTCTCTGCGATGAGCTCAGCCGTTACATCAAACAGCTCATGATCGATTTGATTTAAATCGATTTTTTCTAACATCTGATTAAAACTCAAGGGCTTCTCCTCCAAATAAATTAAAAACGGTGTTGGTATAAATAAGTGTGAATGACAGTTTTAAAAACCATTGGCTGACGATTCATTTGCTCAGCAATAAAATGGATGAGATTCTGAGCATCAGTATCAGGCAAACGTAAATCTGCAAATAAACGCCGAGTTCGATAAACCAATCTCGAACGCCAACTAAACACTTCCGGATTTTTTTGCGCCAAAGCTGGTTGAGTAGCCGTATGCGCCATATCACATAAATTTAACAGACCATAAACATAACCCGTTGAGAGTACTTGTGGTAAATCAAACTTTAAATCCAACAATTTTTGATACGTATCCTCCGCCTCAAAAAATTGTGACCAAGCCATTACCTGACCAAATACCGTAACAGCATTTTTAGATTGCCGATCCGATTCAAATTCTTTTGCAGCTTCCAGAGCCTTTTCAGCAAATTCAGACATTTGGTGAATGGGCACTTTTGCCTTAATGGTTGCTAACCCAACCGAAAAAGTCAATTGCGAATTTTGAGCACAAAAACAACTAAAATCTTTACGGATTTGTTGAGCTAACTTCATTTGTTCTCGCCATGGGCCAATCAAAAAGAAATCATCGCCACCTGCAAAAACAGTATAGGTATTTGTAAATTTGGTAGCACAAAGCCATGGAACATAAACCGTAAAAAATTGGTTCATTAAACGTGACAAGCTTGCCATTTTAGCAAAAGTCATATTCCGTGAATAACACGCCGAACCCACCTCCGTTTTTACCAACCCTTTTTGGAAAATTAACCCAAGATTATCCACATCCCCTTTCAAAACATTCAGCGCACGAATTCCCTGCCATCTTCCACTGGCATTCGGTTGCCGGTTTTCACATGCTAAGTGATGAAATGTTTTAATTGTCCCCTGCGTAACATTTTTTTCATCCTCATCCAGATTGGCATACTTTTCCGCAACAACCATTTGGTCCACCTCTTCAAATAAAGGCATATACCCTCGAATAAACCTTCTGGCAAACCCATCAAATAACCCTTCACTTTTATCCTGTTTGGGGTGAGAAACATCAAACAAACGCAAAACATCCCCCTTTAAAGCCTCACTCTGCGACAACCTTAACGCGTCATCCTTTGAAATTAACCGAATATGAAACCCTAGCAAGCTTATGCTGTGATAAGAGTGGTGTGGCTTGTTACGATGGATAACCAAATGACTCAATTCATTTTTTGCCAACAAAGCACCCAGTTCCACTTGAGCGTCTACCAATTGGCAATGCCCATCTTTACCATCGGCTGGATAACGACCATTAACGGAACAAACACCACCAGAACGAGACACCGACGGTAAATAATCTTTAAAAACCAACGTCTGATCTGTGTCTAATAAACCAAAACGCCTAAACTTTTTGGTTTCCATTGAGTTAAACAGTCTTTGCATTAATTTCGAAAAATCCGACTCTCCATTAGTGGTCGACTTTCTGGTAAAATCTTGATGAGAGACCGGCTCCACAGCAATTCCGAATCCTGATTGACCATAAGTTTCCTGCATAAACCACGTATTTAACTCGCCCTCAACCTCTTTAATCTTATTACGTGTATTTACGGTATTAGGTGCCACAATCATAAACTTACCCGCCGCATTCATCATTTGACTCGTACCAGGTAAATCAAGAGCATCCAAAATTTTAATTGCCGCCAACTCAGTTAATAATGAAACCATAAAAGAACGACCACGCAAAAGTTTGGCACTCTCTTTTTGACTATTGCCGACTTCATCATGATTAAAAATAAAGTTCTGAATCCCAAAAAAATCACCTTGCACAAGTAAATAAGTTGGCTCCAAATCAAAGCCTTTATCCCAAGAACTCAACGCCTTTAAAACGCCTTCTTCCGTCTGCGTTTCATACACATAGCGCCAAAGAGCCGTGGCAAGTGCTGCAACAACCTTCGTATGGTCATACAAGCTGACATCTGGTCTGGCTCCAAACGCCGTTGCGGAGGGTATGGCATGCCAATTTTGCAACAACACCGAATCAAATTGATCCAGCCAAAGCGCCAATTGACTTTGCATTTGATCCGGAATTTTCTTTAAATCCCGCTTAAAACTTTCCCAAAGATCCCGATATTGAGCCTGAGCTTGAGCATTATTATCTGGCTCAACAGAATGAGGCCTTGGAAACTGTGAAGCAACAGTTAAAGGCTCAAGAGGCATACGCCAACTTAAACTGTCCGCCTTATCAATAGTGCGTTGCTGAGTTAAATCCACTTGCTCAAATAATGAGAGCAACCGTGCCTGATAATGATTTTTGCCACCAAATCCCGACTCTTTAGACTGGTTATAACCTTCAAAACTCTCACGTTCAAATCCCGAAGCAGTTCGATCCGCTTTTGCAATAATCCACTGTAATAAAGTCTCAGGCCTGTGATGTTTTGCGGCAGCATTAATTAAAGAGTCATCTGCATTTCGATTAAGTGCAGATGCAAAGGGAAAAAAGTCAACCCCCGTTAAAAAAGGCAAATCCGAACTTAACTCCTCAATACTGAGTGCCGAATAAGCCACATGCTTATGAGAGTAAAAGGTCGCACCATTTTTATGATTTTTCTTCGCATAAAATTGCACCGCTAAATCAATCTGAGACTGAGGATAATCGACACGTGCTCGCTCAGTCAATTTTCCTAAATCATGTAACAAACTTGCCAAAGCCACACGTGATGACTGCTCTAATAAATTCATTCAATACCTCGACTCTATCCACTATCCAACGTTACGCGATAAGCATAATTAAAAACGTTTAAAAACAGACATTTGACAAATTTGTCAACCTATCACCGACACCAAGCAATAAGCGATAATACCAAAACAAGAGTATTTCATCCACCCAACAATCAAAAAAGGAAACGAATGCAGAATTTTCCAGTATTTATTGACCACCCCAAAAGCACCATCAAGGTTGAAAACAAAAGTTTAATTATTAACCAACCAGATCAACCAAAACAATCAATACCTTTTACATTGATTAGCCAATTGGTCATTTGGGGTAAAGTAAACGTATACTCTGATGTATGGCGTCACTTGGCAGAGCATGGAATCGGTGCCGTTATTTTTCCAAGAAGAGGAAAAGGAAAACCCGCCTTTTTAGGAGCAGGGCTAACAAACAGCACATCAATCAGAATGAGTCAATATCAAGCATTTAAAGATAATACATTACGAGAACAATACTCATTAAAGCTTATCTACCAAAAATTTCAAAGCCAACAAGAGACCCTGATTAATCTCAACCTCCCCCCCTTACCTGAAGACTTTCCTGAAACTCCGATGCCGCTAGATAAACTACTGGGAACAGAAGGCCTACTTGCACGCCACTACTTTTCTAGATTAGAAGGCCACCTTGACCCTAAATGGGAGTTTCATGGTCGAAATCGCAAGCCACCCAAAGACCCCTTTAACGCTTTAATAAGTTTAAGTTACACACTTTTGACAAGTGTAATGCAACAAACGATAGAACGAACTGGCCTTGATGTTTGGCTTGGCATTTTTCATCAACCCTATCCAGGCAGACCTTCTTTAGCCGTAGATTTAATCGAACCAATGCGACCAAAAATAGATTTGTGGGTCATCCATTTATTAGAGTCCTATTTTAATGAACAAGATTTTACCACCTCAAAAGTTGACGGCTGCCGCCTAACCAAAGAAGCACGCAAAATTTTCTATCAACAATGGGCAAACCTTAATGAAAACTTCAATAAAAAACAAACACTGCACCAAGCCTGTTTTAACTATGTAAATGATTTTTTGATGTTTTTGCGAATACTCCAGCATACCCCAAACATTTACCCAGACCTGTCTAAAAACAGCCCCTTTTAAATTAAAAAAGTCACAGCACGCTATGAACAACCGTTACCCAGCCATTATTGCTTACGATATTCATACTAATAAACGCCGTTATAAAGCCTTAAAAACTTTAAAGGCTTGGCGTTTAGATGGTCAAAAATCAGTGCATGAATGTTTACTGACAGCAAAAGAGGCAGAAACACTTTTTACAGAATTAACCCAAATAATAGACCCTGAATCCGACCGATTAATGTTGGCATGGATTACCCCACAAAAGCCCATATTCAATAGAGGAACAGGGCACTCGATGGGGTTTTTTGCCCAATTTTTTGATATTCGATAAAGGAATACAATGCGCCGAAGTAATTGGCACCTTATTGCCTACGACATAAAAAACACAAAACGCCTTGCAAAGGTTCATAGGGTCTTGCAAAAAATGGCCTTGCCAATACAAAGATCCGTTTTTCTGATACTTGCAAATGATCAACGGCTTGAAAACATCTTGGATCAAATTACCACAATAATAAACACAAAAGAGGATGATATTCGTACCTACCCAATCCACAGTGCTCAAACAATCTGGTTAGAAGGTCAATCTCCCCACCCCAACCTCTTTATTAACCAGCCTCCCTTACAAAAAACATGGAACCATACTTACAAATGGTTAAAGCAAAAATACCCAACCCGATCAGCACCCTATGAGGCAGAAGAAAAATAAACTTGTCATAAAACAAATAACCAATTAAAGTAACCGAGTTCAAACATCAAATAATATTGACCAAAATGAATACCAAAAAAGCTAATTTTTTCTGCTTAAATTTTAAGCCACTTTCAATCTTTCAACTTATTGATTTTAAAACAAAAAAGTTATCCACAGCTGTTTAACCAGAGCCCCGCTTCAGAGGGGATTAAGACGCTGTTCAGCGGTGAACCCGCCGAACAGACGGTTTAACCAGAGCCCCGCTTCAGAGGGGATTAAGACTGTTTTCATTGAGCGTAACTGTGTTTAATGCGGTTTAACCAGAGCCCCGCTTCAGAGGGGATTAAGACGACATAGTCATGCCATTCTTCGTTCACTTTAGGTTTAACCAGAGCCCCGCTTCAGAGGGGATTAAGACATTTTATTAGCTAGCATTTCTAGTTTGTTCATGGTTTAACCAGAGCCCCGCTTCAGAGGGGATTAAGACTGTTTCAACTTCTTTGTTCTCCCTTTCCTTAATGTTTAACCAGAGCCCCGCTTCAGAGGGGATTAAGACATAATCATTTTTTTGAACTCTTTTTCTGTGATGTTTAACCAGAGCCCCGCTTCAGAGGGGATTAAGACTAATGCCTTTTTAGCAAAAGTGTATGATGTAATCGTTTAACCAGAGCCCCGCTTCAGAGGGGATTAAGACAACAGGGCTTGTTGCCTATGCCCATATCCTTCAGTTTAACCAGAGCCCCGCTTCAGAGGGGATTAAGACCTTAATATTATTTCGTTAATTTCGAAATCTGTTAAGTTTAACCAGAGCCCCGCTTCAGAGGGGATTAAGACTCAACAACTTTTTACTATTTTTTTAAACTATTTGTTTAACCAGAGCCCCGCTTCAGAGGGGATTAAGACACTTCAACTTTATTGATGATTTCTTCTGCTTCAGTTTAACCAGAGCCCCGCTTCAGAGGGGATTAAGACAAAATTTTAAAAATCATTTCGTGTCGCTTTTAGTTTAACCAGAGCCCCGCTTCAGAGGGGATTAAGACTTTAATGTGTTGCTTATGACTGCTCCGCATATCGTTTAACCAGAGCCCCGCTTCAGAGGGGATTAAGACCTAACTACATCTTTGATAATCATTCTCCCATCCGTTTAACCAGAGCCCCGCTTCAGAGGGGATTAAGACACCATTTTATCTGCTCTTCGACCGTACCCCGAAAGGTTTAACCAGAGCCCCGCTTCAGAGGGGATTAAGACAACAGACGGCTTAGAAACCACATGGTAAAGCATAGTTTAACCAGAGCCCCGCTTCAGAGGGGATTAAGACTTTTCTGTGTTTGTAATACTTTTGTTTGACGGTTTAACCAGAGCCCCGCTTCAGAGGGGATTAAGACAGCTTGCAGTGTTTTTTTTACACTTAGAAGAAGCTGTTTAACCAGAGCCCCGCTTCAGAGGGGATTAAGACTATTGCAACATTTTTATTTAAAAAATTTTAAAAAGTTTAACCAGAGCCCCGCTTCAGAGGGGATTAAGACTATCTATGTCTAGGACATCTTTCATCGTCCCGTCCGTTTAACCAGAGCCCCGCTTCAGAGGGGATTAAGACAATTTCCCCACTCTCCAATTCTGTAACCTCAGCGGTTTAACCAGAGCCCCGCTTCAGAGGGGATTAAGACGACTCCGAAGAATTTATTTATTATTCCCAAGCCGTTTAACCAGAGCCCCGCTTCAGAGGGGATTAAGACGTCATGGTCTCTCCGTTTTCTAGTTCTGTGAGTTTAACCAGAGCCCCGCTTCATAGGGGATTAAGACCAATAAATTATATTAAGTTAGTTAAGTCTTGCTTAGTTTAACCAGAGCCCCGCTTCAGAGGGGATTAAGACTTATCCGCCCCACCGATAACCACGCCGGCGTAGTTTAACCAGAGCCCCGCTTCAGAGGGGATTAAGACGACAGCGAAATTCCATTTTCTTGTCTTCTATGTTTAACCAGAGCCCCGCTTCAGAGGGGATTAAGACTATGTAGAAAAGCTCTGTATCAATCCCTTCATTTGTTTAACCAGAGCCCCGCTTCAGAGGGGATTAAGACTAATAACGTAATTTGACATCCAAATCATAGTGCTTGTTTAACCAGAGCCCCGCTTCAGAGGGGATTAAGACTCAGTCTGGCAACTGAATTCCATCTTTTTATCTTCGTTTAACCAGAGCCCCGCTTCAGAGGGGATTAAGACATATATATCGCTTTTATTCCATAAATCTCTCCGTTTAACCAGAGCCCCGCTTCAGAGGGGATTAAGACCTCACAGTACTCCGCTAAGTTGTCCACAAATGTTGTTTAACCAGAGCCCCGCTTCAGAGGGGATTAAGAC
>WFPP01000115.1 GCA_015487495.1 Thiomicrorhabdus sp. | reverse complement strand
TTTGCACTAGGAGGCATGAGCTCAGAGGACATCACAACCGCAAAACAATACGGCGCACAAGGTGTAGCTGCTATTTCAGGGTTTTGGCCTAGGACAGGCTCCTAGTGTTTAAACTCAAAACCGTTATCGATGGTAACAATTCAGCCCAGCTCTCATTCTAATAAAAAAGGGGGGGGGAAATATGTTGGATTGAAAAAATTCCCCCCCCCCTATTTCGTTCTATAAAACAAGATAAAGCTAATATCCAAATCCTTACACTATTTTTCACGTTTTTATGTAAGGCTTTGGGTAACAAAATACGGTAAACTCAGTCATTTATCAGAATTTCTATAAGGTTTATCACCAATGAATAAAACAGTGGCCAATTCAATGTTGACCTGCCCAGAGTGTGGGCATAAAGAAATAGAAGTCATGCCTACAGATGCTTGCCAGTGGTTTTATGAGTGTAAAGGTTGCGGTGTATTATTAAAGCCAAAGCAGGGGGATTGTTGTGTTTTTTGTTCTTATGGTACCGTTCCTTGTCCACCCATTCAAAAAAACTCAAGTCATTGATGTTTCTCGTCGTAAAACGGGTAAAGTCGTCGCTAAAGGGAGCGTGCAATGTCTTTAGCGCAATGAACGGAATCATTGCACCGTCATTATCGGACTTGATCTAAACATCTCGTATTGCCTCTGTAGGTCTTCTGCTCAAGCCAAAGGATGACGAATAAAGAGCTTTAGGTCGTATCAACAGAGCTTGGTAAGCGGGTAATAATGTGTTGAAGTTGTTGGTGCAGGTCGTTTAGGTTGCCTGTGTTGGTAATGATGACGTCGGCAATGGCGAGTCGTTCTTGGCGACTGGCTTGCTGGTCGATGATTTTTTGAATTTGTTCAGGGCTACTTTGATCTCGTTGGCAGGCTTGTTTTAATTGTTGTTCAACAGAGGTGTCAACCACCCAAATTTGATCAAGGTAGTCGGGTGTGTGTCCATTTTTTTGGATGCTTTCGGCGAGTAGGGGGATGGCAACGAGAATGATGGAGGGGGGGGAAGAATGTTGTTTGAGTTTGGTGATTTGTTTTTGAACTTCGGTTTGAATTAAGGGGTGCAAAATGGCTTCAAGTGCTTCTTTTTTTTGAGGGTCATTAAAAATTAGGGTTCGCAGTTGTGCACGGTTGAGTGTGCCGTCTGTATTTAATAAGTGTGTGCCAAATTGTTTCACAATTTCATGCAATCCTTGGGTGTTGGGTTGCACTAAGGTTCTGGCTATTGTATCGGTATCAATCGTGGGAATATTGTATTCGGATAGGAGTTGACTGACGGTTGATTTACCAGAGCCAATACCACCGGTTAGACCAATAATAAGGGGGGAAGATTTTTTAGGTGTTGGCATTGTCGTGTGCCTTTGTATTGTTAAATGGTGCTGATCACGCTGGGTACAATATTGGATACGGTGCTGGGAATGGCTTGCGGTTTACTGAGTAGGTAGCCTTGAATGTGGGTGGCGCCTGCTTGTTTGGCTTTCTTGAGCATTTCATGGGTTTCAACGCCCTCTAAAACAAGGTCGTACCCAGAGTCGCGTACCATCTTGGCTGTGGAGCAAATAATATTTCGGGTTTTTTGATCGGCGGCCAGCGCTTGTGTCATGCTCATATCAAATTTAATAATATCAACAGGCATGTGTGCAAGGTAGCGAATGGATGAATAGCCACTACCGAAGTCATCTAATGCAATTAAAAATCCTTGTTGGCGTAAATGATTGAGTATGGTTTGGGCATATTCCATGTGATCGATAAGGGTGTTTTCCACAATTTCAATAACGATTTTATAGTCATTTAAATAGGGTGCAAAGGGTTGAAATAGTTCAATAAAGTTGGGCTGTAATAAGGTTTTACTGGAGACATTGATGGAGACGCCTGTGTTTGGGGGAATGATTTTATTGGTAAAGGCGGAGAGGATTTTTTGAATGATTTGGGTATCGATTTCGGTTTCCAGGCGACGACGTTCGACGACTAAAAAAATATCTTTTGGGTAAATTAACTCTTCTTCATTTTGTATTCGCACCAGAGATTCGTAATAGATGGAGCCATCAATGACCGATTGTATGGCTTGAAAGTGCATATTGATGTTCTTACCTGTATGAATAGCATCGACAATGGTGTTAATGATTTTATTGGAAACCAGAGATAAGCTTTCATTGTCCAGTTCGCTTTTGTAACACTGTATTTTATTTTGCAGTGATTGTTTGGCCTTATACATAGCTATATCGGCCTGGCGTGGTAGATTTAAGAGATCGTTTCGCAGGTTTTTGGATAGATGCGGTTCAAGGTGGCTGATACCGACACTGAAAGAGAGTTTTTCTTTAATGCCAATACCACTGAAGTTATAGCTTTTAAGAGCCTTTAAGCAGGTTTTGGCAACGTTAAAAGATTCGTGCAGTGGGTGTTTTTTTATAATAACAGCAAATTCATCCCCCCCA
Organism: Thiomicrorhabdus sp.; assembly: GCA_015487495.1. GTDB lineage: Bacteria > Pseudomonadota > Gammaproteobacteria > Thiomicrospirales > Thiomicrospiraceae > Thiomicrorhabdus. The sequence goes on along the minus strand of WFPP01000115.1, from coordinate 19,937 downwards.
ATTCGAAATACGGGAAATTCTTCTGGTAGTGTGTTTTGAATTGTTTTGGCGGAAATGCGAATGACATCATCTCCTACTTCATGGCCGTAGGTGTCGTTTAATGCTTTAAAGAAGTCGCAATCAAATAAAATAAAACTGATGCTAACGGGGTTGTATGCGTAAGAGGCAACGAGTTCGTTCCAGGTCTCATCGAAGGCTCGGCGGTTGTGAATATTGGTGAGAGCATCTCTTCGCGCTTGTTCCCATACAATTTTATATTGGGTATTAAGTGCCTGTTGTGTGCTTTGCAAGTCTCTGTGGTAGTCGTGCAGAGAGTGTTTGAGTTCTTCAAACTCCTTTAAAAAGAAGGTTTCACTGGGTTCTGAGTGGGGGTCTTTAGGTTTTTTTTTAATTTGTTGCAAATAGCTTGAAAGGCGTTGCATAGGGTGAGTGAAAAGAATTTGAAATGTGATGGTGATGACGATAATGGAAACAATTAATAGAATCATTACTTGAAAGATAAAGTCATTAATGAGTTGCCACAAGGCTTCTGAGACTTCGTTTTTAATTGGGCTAAAGTGAATATGAGATGGAAGTTCAGACAGTTCGATTTCTCCTGAACCAGTAAAGTAAATGCTGTCCTGATCAACGTATTGAAAACGGTTGTTGGTTAAAAAATAGGGTAACAGGTTGACAGACATACCGATGTAGCCCAGTAGGGTTTGTGAGTCACGAGCAAAAACAGGTTCAAATAAGTGTAAATAAGGTTGGCCTTTTTCTGAAAAGATAACCGTTGTGTCGGTGTTTTCAATAAATAATGGCAGGTTTGTTTTTGATTCGGTATTGGTCTCGGTAACGGGCGGCATTAATGGCCATTTGGTATGATCGTAAATTTCAATTTGCATATGATTGCTTTGAAAAAATTTACTGCCTTTTAGGCGATCATCATGCCAAAAATAATAGTAGGTTGGGTCATCAATTTGTTGGCGTACTTCATCCCATTCTGCCACTTCTAGCATATGTGTGGCAAGTTCAATAATGGTGCTTTCCAGTTTCTCATTAATTTCTTCCTGGGCTTGTTGTCGTGTTTTTTCAAGCAAGGTGGTCTGTACTGTTTGAGCCTGGTTATAAAGTTTGCCTACCAGAAGGATGAGCAATAACAGGCCGATTACTAAAAAAGCAATAAAATAGGTTTTTACGGGCTGTATAAAGTAGGATGCAGGCTGCATGTGAATGCTCGTTTAACTCTTTTAAGGGGCGTATTGATTTAAAATTTGAATAATGGTGTCTTGCAGGTCAAATTCGTATTCTTTTGAAAAAAAGTGATTTGCCCCTTCGATGATAATAAGGTTGGTCGGTGTTTGTTTTAGTTCGGTTAACCACTCTTTTCCTACTTTTTGGTAACGTTTGTCAGCTCCCCCCATAATGGTATAGCTGGGAATCTTGAGTTGTTTGAGAGATGAAAGCACGTAGTTTCGATCTGCTTTTAAATAGGATAAAAAGCTTTCTGGGGTGGCGTAATATTGATTGTTACAAAATAAAAAGTGGTAATGTGTTGGTGTATTAATACGGTTTTTTAAGAGCATGCGAGCTGAGTTAACTTCTGATGGGATAATGCCTAGTTCAGGGCCATTTAAATAAAATAAACTGGTAAAAATCGTAGCGGCAACAGCTTGAGATGAGGGTTGAATTAAATACTCAAGCAATTCCAGGCTCCCGCTGGAGTGGCCAATTAATACAATTTTGGCGTGCCCTTGTGCTTGCAACCATTTAACCCAGTGATCAATTTCAATAATATCTCGTTCCAAGGTATGGGTGTGTAATGAATTGCATTTAACTAGGCTGCGGCGTTGTGAAATATTGAGTGTTAGGGTTGGAGCCAGTGTTGTAAATCCTTCAGATTGCAAGACTTCGGAGATAGATGTGACAGTATGAAATTGATTGGTGGTCAAGAAACCGTGCAATATTAATATGGCTGGTTTGTCGGTTTGGCCTTTAGAATAATGCGCTTCGGCAATGAGGTTAAAAGGGGGGATTGTTTGAGTGATCGTTTTTGCTTGGGCGCTTGAAAGCACAAGACAGAATAGTATTGTTACTATGTAAAAGCTTGAATTTTGGAGGTAAAAAAAATGGGGCTTTTGCATGAGTTTCCTTGAATATACAAAATACAAACAAAATAATAATCGTTAAAATTTTAACAGCAAATGCATGCTTAATCCTGTTTTATTTGATTGGAAAATAAAGAGTTGTGTAATGTGTGCATGTTTGAATGGTTTAAAAGGGTAAAATACGTTTTTCTCTCCTCTAAGAAGAATTGGAAATCAGTCAAAATAGCGATTTTTGCAGTAGATGTTTTCTTTTTGTGATGTACGATTAATATTTTGGGTGAGGATTAGGGAAGCGATTGAATCAGCGCTTTTTTAGGTTCCTTAAGATGCCTGAGTGAAAAGAGTAAAAATATGTGTGGAATATGTGGTGAAATTTATTGGGATGGACAGGCTTCTCGTATTGAGCGCCTAGATGCAATGTTGCATGCGCTGGAAAAGCGTGGCCCTGATGACAAGGGTGTTTGGCAGATTAGACAAGGTTCGAAAGTAGGGCATGTTGGATTAGGACATCGAAGATTGTCTATTATTGATTTGTCAAATGCAGGACACCAACCCATGCAGGATAAAGAGCTGATGTTGGTTTTTAATGGGTGTATTTATAATTATCAAGCATTAAAGGCGGAGCTGGAAGCATTAGGGCATGTGTTTCAATCGCACTCTGATACGGAAGTGATTTTAAAGGCTTATCGACAATGGGGAATGGAGTGTGTACAACGCTTTGAGGGCATGTTTGCTTTTTCTATTTGGGACGATGATTTGCAACAACTGTTTTTAGCCAGAGATCGTATGGGCATTAAACCCCTTTATTATGCCCCTGTTAAAGGAGGGATGCGTTTTGCTTCTAATACTCAGGCGTTGTTGTGTACGGAGGGCATTGATACTGAGATTGATCCTGTTGGCTTGCATCACCAGTTAACATTGCATGCAGTGATTCCTGCTCCTTATACCATTTTAAAAGGCATCCGAAAGTTGGAGCCTGGACACTGGATGGTGGTTCATCCTGATGGTCAAATATTTAAAAAACGTTTTTGGCATTTAGAAGCGAGTACACCAGATGAGATTGATGGAAAGCCGACTCCAACCACAGAGCAGGAATGGATTGACTTGATTCATAACCGCTTAAAAGAAGCGGTTTTAAAACGGTTGACTGCCGCAGATGTGCCTGTTGGTGTTTTATTGTCAGGTGGTTTGGATTCCAGTCTTCTGGTGGCATTATTGGATGAGGCGGGGGTAAAAAATATTAAAACCTTCTCCATTGGTTTTGAAGATGCGCCAGAGGAGAAGGGTAATGAGTTTGAATTTTCTGATTTGGTGGTGCAACGTTATCAAACGGATCATCAAAAGATACAGCTTTCTAATAAAGCGGTTTTACCTCGATTGCATGAAGCCGTTGAAGCGATGTCAGAACCGATGGTGGGGCAAGATGCAGTGGCATTTTATTTGTTATCAGAAAAGGTGTCGGAAAGAGTAAAGGTGGTGATGTCTGGACAGGGGGCTGATGAGGTTTTTGGTGGCTACTCTTGGTACTCTAAAATGCATCAGGCTGGGGTAAACATTGATTTGACCTCTCCACAAGAGGCCGTACAAGCTTTTGCACCTTATTATTTTGATCGCTCCCATCAAGAGTGGCTAGAGGTGATTAACCCAAAGTATCATGTTGAGGATGTGACATCTCGGTTGGTGGGGGATTGTTTAACCGAAACGGGAGCCGACTCTTTTCTGGATCAAGTATTGCGCTTTGATGTGACCACTTTAATTGTTGATGACCCTGTTAAGCGTGTGGATAACATGACAATGGCTTGGGGGCTGGAGGCACGGGTTCCGTTTTTGGATCACAAGTTGGTTGAGTTGGCAATGATGGCTCCTGATGCGTTAAAAATTAAACAAGATGGTAAGTTTATTTTAAAGGCCATTGCGCGAGGAATCGTGCCTGATGAGATTATTGATCGTCCAAAAGTGGCCTTTCCAATGCCAGCGCTTAAATACGTACGTGGTGAGTTTTATGCGTTTATGAAATCCCTCTTAACCTCGCCACAAGCTAAGGCAAGAGGGGTGTTTAATCAAGAAAAATTACACGATTTACTCAATAATCCTGAAGCGAAAGAGAACTTTACTGCGATTCAAGGCAGTAAGTTGTGGCATGCGGCTTTATTGGAGTTGTGGTTGCAAAAACATGTGGATCAAACGATTTAACCCTTGTATTTTTAAGCTATAACCAAGTAAACTACTCGGGTTTAATGGATGGAGACCTTATTCATGAAAAGTGCTGATTAAATCGCTTGAGATGTAAAGGTTTTTAATAAAAGAATGGATAGAGGAAAATAAAGTGGAAAATCAGGATTCCAAGGTGCAAGAAGTGCTTGATCGTATTCATAGTCAGGTAACGAATAATCCGGTTGTATTGTATATGAAAGGGACGCCCCAAATGCCTTCTTGTGGTTTTTCAAGCCGTGCGGCACAAGCCCTTGCTGAAACAGAAGAGAAGTTTGCTTTTGTGAATGTTTTGGCAGACAGTGCCATTTTTGAACATTTACCCAAATATCAGGATTGGCCAACATTTCCACAGCTGTATATTGGTGGTGAGTTGCAAGGTGGTTGCGATATTACATTAGAGTTGGCTGAATCAGGTGAACTTAAAAAAATGATGGCTGAGGCCATTGCTAAACAAGCTGAAAAATGACGATTCCTCTCCCTTGAAAAGCCTTAAAGCAGGCTTTGTGTTGATTCAGCTTGCGATCGTTCAAATGCTAACTAGGGTTTCTCTAACAGGCGGGTGTTTTGGGCGCAAGAGGCCATGAATTAACAATTTTACAAAAAAGGTCTGCGGTTTGTTCGGTATCGTAAACGGCAGAGTGCGCTTGATTGTTGTCCCACTCCATTCCAGCTTCAATAGCAGCTTTGGCCAAGACTGTCTCACCGTAGGCTAATCCTGCAAGAGAGACGGTATCAAAGGTGCTGAATTCATGAAAAGGGGATTTGATTCGGCAACGCTCGGCGGCCTTTTTAATAAACCCCAAATCAAAGAAAGCGTTGTGACCGACCAAAATAGCGCGTGTACACCCTGTGACTTTGAGTTGGTGGTTAATGGGTTTGAAGAGTGCAGTCAGCGCTTCTTTTTCACTTATGGCTTCTCGGAAAGGATGGAATGGGTCTTCCATGCCAATAAATTTAAGCGCGCCTTGTTCAATATTTGCGCCTTTAAAGGGCAAAATATTTTTGTCAAAGGTGCTGCCTTTAACAAGGTGTCCTGCCGCATTCATTTGTAACATGACAATGGCTATCTCGAGTAATGCATCGGTTTCACAGTTAAATCCTGCGGTTTCGACATCGACAACGACGGGTAAAAACCCACGAAATCGGTCTTTCATTTGAGTGACTCTGCTCATTTATTTCTACATTTTTAAGGGTTTGATAAGGACTTTTGATTGTCTTTGAAAGTTGTATAAAGCTTGTCTTTTTTCAGGTAGTTCTGCAATGGTTTTGAGTTCAAAGCCATGTTCAATAAACCAGTGATGTGTGTGGGTGGTGAGTAAAAAAAGCCGCGTTAGTGCTTGTTCAATGGCTTTTTGTTCAATGGCTTTCAGTAGCTCTTTTCCGAGAGATTGCCCTTGGTAGTCTGGGTGCACACTTAGGCAAGCCAGTTCTCCTGTGGTATCGGAGATGGGGTAGAGTGCCGCACAACCAATAATATGCTGGTCGCGTTCAACGACAATAAAGTTTTGAATTTCAAGCTCAAGGCGTTCACGAGAGCGTTTGGCCAAAATGCCCTGTTTTTCTAAAGGAGTAATCATATCAATGATTCCTCCAACATCTTCAATGGTGGCTGGACGCAGTTGGTGATAGCGATCACTGAAAATAAGGGTTCCATATCCATCACGAGTAAAAAGTTCTTGTAATAAGGCATCAGGCTCTGTTTGGTTAAGTAGATGCACCCGTTTTACATGGGCATTGGTCTGAGATATTTGAGTTAAAAAGCGGGCTTGTTCCGGATGGTTGGTTTTGTACAGTTGATGATTTAATTCGGCCACACTCATTTGTTTGGGAAGATTGCTCATTTGTTGAGGGTTGCCAAAAATCATAAGTTTATCTGCCTGAATGGCATTGGCGACTTCACAAGCCTGTTCAAGGGTGTTTAGATTGAAAACTTCGCCAGTCAAGGAGTAAGCCAATGGGGTTAATAAAACAATTTGTTTTCCTTCCAGGCTGGCAGAAATTGCTTGATGATTGATTTTTCTTAATTTGCCCGTATGTTGAAAATCAATGCCATCAACAACGCCTTTGGGTTGGGCGATAACCCAGTTACCAGAAATAAGAGTAAGTGGATTAGCTTGTTGATTGTTTACCTGGCTGAAAATCGCTTCCATTTGGCTACGCACCATACCAATGGTTTGTTGAAAAAGTGGTATCATGTCTGTGGTGGTAATACGAAATTGTTGGTGCAGTTGCCATGGTTTATTGTGTGCTTTTAGACTGGCATTAATTTGAGGGGTTGCACCCATGACCAGTACTATTTTTAAACCTAAATGATGCAATAACCCAATGTCTTGTGTGAGTTGTTTAAACGGTTCGATTGCCAGTATGAGTTCACCTGGTAAATAAATGACACAGGTTTTTCCACGGTGTTGTTCAATGTACCGGGATGATTGTCGTAATGTATGAATAAAATCTAATTCAGATTGTTGCATGAATGTGAGAAAATAGCCTAATTATTAGTTTGGTAAGTATAAACAGTCTAATAGAGAAAGTCTAAATTCCTTAGGAGCCTGTTTTAAGATTAAGGTACTTTACCAGTACATCACTTGCAATGTGCATTAAATTTAAGGAGTTTTAAATGCCTGAATATCGTTCTAAAACCAGTACGCACGGTCGTAATATGGCAGGTGCTCGAGCGCTGTGGCGTGCAACAGGAATGCAAACAGAAGATTTTGGCAAGCCGATTATTGCCGTTGCGAACTCGTTTACCCAGTTTGTACCAGGGCATGTGCATTTAAAAGACATGGGGCAGTTGGTTGCTAGAGTGATTGAGGAGGCAGGAGGGATTGCCAAAGAGTTTAACACCATTGCTGTAGATGATGGTATCGCAATGGGACATGATGGTATGTTGTATTCATTGCCTTCACGAGATTTAATTGCGGACTCGGTTGAATACATGGCTAATGCACATTGTGCCGATGCATTAGTGTGTATTTCAAACTGTGACAAAATTACACCAGGTATGATGATGGCCTCAATGCGTTTGAACATTCCAACTATTTTTGTTACAGGTGGCCCAATGGAGTCGGGTAAAACCGTATTGGGTGGTGAGAGTATTAAGCTAGACTTAGTTGATGCAATGGTTATGGCAGCAGATGATGCTTGCTCGGATCAAGAGGTTGAAGACGTTGAAGTTTCAGCCTGCCCAACCTGTGGTTCTTGTTCGGGTATGTTTACGGCCAATTCAATGAATTGTTTAGCCGAAGCATTAGGTATGGCACTGCCTGGAAACGGCACGATGTTGGCAACGCATGCAGATCGCAAACATTTGTTTGAAGAAGCGGGTCGTCGTATTGTTGAAATTACCAAGCAATATTACGAAGACGATGATTGCTCTGTTTTACCACGTTCGATTGCCTCTTTTGAAGCATTTGAAAATGCGATGGCGGTTGATGTGGCAATGGGAGGCTCAACGAACACGGTATTGCATTTATTGGCCATTGCGAAAGAAGCTGAGGTGAGTTTTACTATGGCGGATATGGATCACATTTCTCGTCAGGTTCCTTGTCTGGTTAAAGTGGCCCCCAATTCCAAAATTTTTCATATGGAAGACGTGCATCGTGCGGGTGGTATTATGAGAATTTTAGGCGAGTTGGATCGTGGAGGATTGATTAAGCGCGATGTTTCAACGGTTCATGCTTCGAGCATGGGAGCGGCACTTGATTTATGGGATATTCGTCGTACAGAGAATGAAGGGGTGGAAACCTTTTTTAAAGCGGCACCAGGAAATGTTCGAACCACACAAGCTTTTAGTCAAAGTAAACGTTGGAAAAGTGTGGATACAGATCCTGTTTTGGGGTGTGTTCGAGATGTTGAACATGCTTATACCAAAGAGGGGGGTTTAGCTGTGTTGTATGGCAATATTGCACTAGATGGGTGTATTGTGAAAACGGCAGGTGTGGATGAGTCTATTTTTAAATTTACAGGTAAAGCGCGTATTTTTGAAAGCCAGGATTCTGCGGTAGCGGCTATTTTAGCGGATGAGATTAAGGAAGGTGATGTACTGGTGATTCGTTATGAAGGCCCAAGAGGTGGCCCAGGGATGCAGGAGATGCTCTACCCGACCAGTTATTTAAAATCAAAAGGGTTGGGTAAAGCGTGTGCGTTATTAACCGATGGTCGTTTTTCAGGTGGGACATCTGGTTTGTCTATTGGGCATGTTTCTCCTGAAGCCGCAGAAGGTGGAAATATTGGTTTGATTGAAGAAGGGGATACCATTGAAATTGATATTCCAAATCGTACGATTCATGCCGTATTGAGTGATGAGATTATGGCTGAACGTCGTCAGGCAATGATGTTGAAGGGGCGAGATGCCTGGAAGCCTGTGGAAGAGCGCCCACGTAAAGTAAGTGCGGCGTTACGAGCTTATGCTGCCATGACAACCAGCGCTGCTTTTGGGGCCGTACGAGATGTTGAGCAGATTGAACATCGATAGGAAATCTTTTTAAGGCGTTCTTTAGAATGCTTTTACTTCGCTTTCTTGTAAGTTGCAAGTGTAAAATAGTGATGAAAATTTCACACCCCTAATAGTTCTTTAAGGAGACACCATGTTTTTAGACCGATTAAATCAGGAACAGCGTCAGGCATTGTTTGATTTAGCTGCTAATTTGGCAGCAGCAGATCATAATATTTCGGAAGAAGAGGTTCAGTATCTTAAAGACTTTAGTGAGGCATACCGAATTGAATTTAACTTAAATAAAGTGGATATTGATGTGGTTGAAACCTTGGCCAAATTTGATTCTAAGGAGTCCCGTATTATTGTGTTGCAGGAATTGATTAAGATTTCTTATAAAGATGGGCATTTTGGGCAAGAAGAGCAGGATAAGGTTTTTTTAATTGCTCAAAAAATGGGGTTAAATAATCCTGAGCTGATTATTCGCATTGAAAAGTGGGTGCGTCAAGGGTTTGACTGGATTTATGAAGGGGAGCAAATGCTCAAAACGTGCGAGTTTAGCCACTAAAAAAATGAAGTGATGTTGAAACCGCTGTATCTGTTGTATTGTGTAAAGGTTTTATATTGATTGTTTTGATTTATAAGTTTTATTAGCTAAAACCAGTCGTTGTGCTGGTTTTTTTTTGATATTTTTACCCCCCTCCTATTAAAAAAGAGGGAGGTAAGAAGCTTAAGGAAGCTCTGAATAAGTCCATTTTTTACCAGAAGCAAGCATGTAAGTCATTGATTAATAAAATGACGAAAATGTTGATTGGGACTTAATCAGAGGTTCCTTAAAGAACCTTTGATTAAATAGAATATTAAAGGTTGGTTGGTAGCAATTCCATTTTATGAGAGAAGTCGCAGTACCTTATTCTCTGTAACCAGGGCCATTAATTTCTAGGCCGTTTGATGTATAAGCCTGAAAGAACTCAAGATTACGGTAAGGTTCACTTTGTGCTTCAAAGGGTTTTGCTCGAATATTCTTTTGGCATCCTACATAGCGACGATGCAGTGTTCCAAGGTTTTGCCATTTCGCTCGAAAAACAGGAAAGTGGGTCGTATGCCCTAGTGCAGCAGAGAGCGTGTTAGAACGTGCATTACGCCCAGAGTTGTCTACGTGACACTTTGCGCAGGATAGGTTGAATTGTCCGCGAGGCTTAATGAAAAAGTCACGTCCAGCCTGATAAGCGGCACGCGCTGCATCCGATTCAATTTTAACATTAATTTTTTGGCCACGAGCATTGTAGGCAAGATAAGCACTGATTTGAGCAATCGGTCCTTTTTTCCAGTCATAAGGTTTTAAGCCTGCATCGGTACGGCATTTATTAATGGCTCCTTCCAGGGTAACAACTTGTTTGGCTGTTTCATCAAAGTAAGGGTATTTAACTCTAATTTTAGAGACATCAGAGCCAAAGCACTGTTCATAGACAGCGAGGTCTTTGTTATACAGCGCTTCTCCTTCATCAATGGCATCCAAATAGGGTGGAAACTCTTCTGCGGCTTCCCACTGTGCCATTTTGTCAGCGGAATATATATAGGCACCATTAATGTATTCATCTGGTGCAATGCTGGGGTTTTTGGCTTTAAAGTAGTCTACAAATTGTTGACGGTCTTTTTCTGGATCAATCGTTGTCGCCATTGTAGAGGTTGCGATAACTGAAGCACCTAAAGATAAGGCGATTAGTAATGTCTTTTTCATTCCAATCCTTCGCCCGAGAGCTTTGTTTGTTTTGAAAGTATGGCTATGGCTGGGTGCTCTTATTTTTATGTAAAACGAGAACACCAGTGTTTCGCTTAAATGATTTGTAACGACTCAATTTGCTAATAAAAAGGGATAGCGTTGTATTAAAAAATAGGTCAATGCCTATTTTTTAGTTTGATCTCTCTTTTTATTGAGTCGCTTTGAGTCATGGTCAGTTATTTTAATTTAAGTTCTGCTGACCCTTTTGCCCCAGTATTATCAACCAGTGAAATACTGATTTTATCGCCGGATTCAGCTTTAATTTTAACGGCAACGTATGGATTGGCTGATACGGCACCAGACCATTGTGCATCAACGGCTTTTTCACCATTAATGGCAATTTCAACGGTTTCAATAAATTTGGCAGGATAAGGTTTTCCTGTTTTTTTATCCATTCGGATGCCAGATTCCATTGGGTGTTTAATAAGGGCTTTTACTTCAGCAACGCCCGCTTTGACTTTTCCACGCATTCTGATTTTGATAGACATGTTTCATAATTCCTTTTCGTCATTTTAAAGTGCTTGTACGGTGTAAACAATATGGTATTTAAAAGGCGTTTATTTTGCCTTTAACCGCCACAACCACCAATGGTTACTTTTACTTCTTGTTCCGCTTTAAGTAACTTGTCACCTGCTTTAACCACAGCCAGTACATTCATGGTTTGCCCCATTTTAATTCGGGTGGAGACAAAACCAAGTGCGGCAGGTGCAAATGTATATTCACAGACAAGAGGCATTGGATTTTTACTGGCTAAAATAGCAATGGACTCAACACCATCAATGGCTGTTGCATCGACGGCAATTGGAGTAACCGCGCCATTTTCAGCAATCGCAGGTGCTTTTAATTTAATATCAGCAGAATCGGTTGCGGTGCTTGAACCAAAAATACCAGACAGTGCTTCATCAGTTGTTTTTGAGGTGAATGCGGCTGAATTCCAATCGGCAAGAACGGTACTTGGTGTTAATAAACCCGCATTGACAGCAACCGCTGTTGCGCCAGTGGCAAGTGTGCCTTTAAGAAAAGATCTACGTTTCATAAGTGTTTAACTCCCTGTTAAGGTTTGAATGATATATTTGTTTTTAAAGAGTGTAAATAAAGTCAGTGATTTTACTAATCTCATCGTCAGTGAGAATCCCATGTTTTCCGAAAGGAGGCATCATGCTATTCGGTACCGTTTGACTTTCAGGTGTCCCCCAAATTTTATCAAGTAGTTTTTGTTTATCAGGAAAGCGTAGTTTCATTGCAATTAATGCTGGTCCGATGTTACCTGGCATTGAGCCACCTTTAATGGCATGGCAAGCCAGACAATTTCCTTTGGAGCGAGAAAAGGTGAGCTTTTTGCCTTCTTCAAGGGTGCTTGCTGAGGGCTCTGCTGCGGTTGCTGTGATTGGTGTTGAGATAATAAACCCTGATATTGCAAGGGCTGCCAACAGTTGTTTTGTTTTAGAAATCATTGTTTTTTCCTTCTAAAGGCATTAACCAGAGATCATTTAAGGAGGCTTTGAATTGCAAGAGTCCTTAAAAATCCTTTCAACTTTCCCGTTTTGTGGCATAGGGATTTGATTGAACCATTTTTTTGTTCTTTGTTTTGTAGCTTACTCAGTTGTTCGCTAAACGCAAGTTTTTTTGTTGTCTTAAAGCGATAGTATTTTTAATCACTCAGAAGTATTTTCTTATGAACTGATATTAGTGGTCGCTTATTTGTTTTAGTTTCAATAGCTTGCGGTTTTTATGCTGAAAATATTTAATTTGTTGTTTTAGGCGCTGGTCGGCTTGTTTTTCTGCCAGTTTTAATAAGTAGTTGGTTTTTTTTAGGTTGCCAATATTAAATTGTGCCAAGGCTAAAAAAAAGTAAGCTTCGGAGGGTTTGCTCTGGCTTGCATAAATTTCAGATAATTTTTTGTAGGGTTGATATGAGTATGTTTGAGCATTTGTGTGTTGGGTGAGTAATCGAATGGCTTCTTGTGTTTTATTTAGGTGAAGCAGCAGCTCTGTATACGTGAGTAATAGAGCGGTGTTGTTTGGATAGAGAGCAAGAAGGTATTCTGCTTGTTGTTGTGCGAAATGAAATGTGGTTGGGGAAATGTTTGGTAGGGTTGTGAGTCTCTTGAATAATAAGGTGGTGTATAAAAAATGATTTGGGTGTTTTTTAACCAAGCTTTGAAGGCATAATATCGTTTGGTTTGAGGGGGGGGTGGGGTTTGAGGAATAGGGAAGGAGGTGTTTAAGGTTGCTTAAATAGCATTTTTCATCAGCGGTAAGGTTTTGTTGATTAATGGGCAGGGTGGGATGATTTTTGGTTTGTAATTTGAGTTGAATTAAAGCAAAGTGGTTGTTTTTCTTTTTGAGATGTTTGGGGGGTAAATTTTGTGCACGATGTTCTGCCTCAACAATACGACTGTTGGTGACAGGGTGAGAGCGTAATATTTCGGGTATTTGAAATTCATTGTTTTGATAAGCGTTCGCTAAACGGCCAAAAAAACTCCCCATTGCATGGGGATTGTAGCCCGCTTGACTTAAGTATTTAATGCCAATATTATCCGCTTCAAATTCGTATAAACGTGAGTTTTTGAGTTGTTGCTCTATATTGAGGCTTACGCCAGCCATGAGTGTTGGGTAAATCGCGGAGCTATCATGCATTCCGACTAAAATGGCTGTCAATAAGGTAGCAAGGCTGGTTAAATTGCCTTGTTGGCTGTTTATTTCATGGGCACGAGAAAGGTGCTGTTGGGTAACGTGTGCAATTTCATGAGCAATGACTGAGGCCAGTTCGTCTTCATTTTTAACCGCTGAAATAAGTCCCGTGTGAATACCAATAATACCGTCAGGTCCTGCAAAAGCGTTGATGCTATTATCGTTAATTACATAGAACTTGAAAGAACGTTTTTTGCCTGTCTGACTGGCGATGTTGTGACTTATATTTCGAATGTACGTCAGTACATCAGGATCACTGTTCAGGTCAAATTGAGTGTGTAGTGCGGTGTTAAATGCTCTTCCAAGTTCTTTTTCAAGGGCGATGTTGTATTCAATAAGGTCGGAGGACCCTAAATCGGGCAGTTCTGCTGCTTGAAGTGAGTGGGTGGAGGGAAAAAGAAGTGGGAAGAGGGCAAAATAAATGGAAATAATGACTAAATTAAATGAAAACACAAGTGTTATTTGGGTTTTTAGAGGAGTTGAAGCTGGATTTTTCATTTAAAATTACGCGCTGATTAGCAAGGACTCTATTGCGATTATATACTCTATTGAGAGGATTCTGCAAAATCCTCAATTTTGAAAGAAACCTTTGCATAGAAGAGGGTATGGGTGATTAAAAGGGTAGAATACGTCTGATTTGTTTGTTTTGACTTGAATTGAATTGCTGTTACACGCTATCAGCGTTGAGTTCTCTGTTTTGTCTCCCTTTTAGTTTTATGCGAAGGTCTCAAAAAGGAAAAAATTATGTTTATACTTGATGATGATTCATTAGAATCGAATGCCATCTTTAAATTGACCGATCAAGGGGATGATGCATTAGATGAAAAGGATTATGACGGTTATATTACGTTTTATAAAAAAGCGTGGGAAGTGGTGCCAGAGCCAAGGCAGGAGTGGGAGCTGGCTAATGGTTTAGTGGCTTGTATTGGTGAAGGATATTATTTAAAAGGTGAATTAGATCAGGCGTTTCTTTATTTTAAAGAAGCTTTGGCGTGTCATAATGGTGAAAAAAACAGTTCCATTAGTTTTCGTTTAGGGCAGATTTGCCTTGAACAGGAGGATTTTGATCAAGCGTTGTCTTTTTTGCATCTTGCTTGGAAAACCTCTGATGGTCGGGCATTTGAGGAAGAAGGGGCAAGCTATTTAGAGTTTTATGAAAAAAACAAGCACAAGGTTGAGTCTGGAAGCTTGTCAGATTCAGAATGAGCCAGGTAACACCTCCTAAACTGATTGGAAAAATGGCTTTTTCTCGTGACGATCACTTGAATCAGCGTTTCCCTAAGTTCGACAGGACTTCTGGAGAGTTGGAGTTTGATGCTCCCTAATATTGTCCCAGGTTTGATGACGGTAGCTTTTTAAACCGAATGTTAGTATGGGTTGAATTTAAACCAGGATTGATGATGTGGATATTTATATAGACTCTAAAGGGTTGGCTTGTCCAATGCCGGTTATTAAACTTAAAAAAGCATTGGCAGAATACCCTGACTTAGAGAGTGTGTTTTGGTTGCAGTTAACTGATATTGGCGGAATAAAGGACGTACCTGCATTTTGTCAGCAACAGGGGTTGGTGTGCTCGTTATTGCAAGCACATCCATTTATTGAATTTAAAATTAGCAGGGAGGAGTGAAAATGGATACACAAATACCGTTAGAGAGTCCTTTTCCTGAAGAGCTGAGTGTGATACACACAAAGGGTACATTGGATTGGGCGTATCCTGTTTTTATTTTGGCCAGCACGGCCGCCGCAATGGACAAGAAGGTTGAGTTGTTCTTTACCTTTTACGGCTTAAATTGTTTGCTAAAGGATACTCGTGGTTTAAAGGTTTCTCCGCTTGGAAATCCGGGGATGGTTATGAAAAGTCCTGTAGGACCCGATTGGTTTAAAGCCGTTGACTGGAATAAAGTTTTGCCTGGTCTGGTTTGGACGCTACCAGGTGCATCCATGTTAGCAACTTGGGGGTTTAAAAAACAGATGTTAATGGAGGGGCAGGTGCCTGTTGCAGAGTTGCGGGCACTGTGCTTGGAGTTAGGGGTGAGTATGACGGCATGTCAAATGACCATTGATTTAATGGGATTTAAGTCAGAAGATTTTATTGAAGGCATTTCATTTGCAGGTGCAGCCTCTTATTTTGCGGAGACTCCTAAAACGCAAAGTTTATTTATTTAATCAGAGCTTCCTTAAAGGATTTGTTCAGAGCTTCTTTAGATGAATTAGGGTAGAATATTGCGATATCGATTTAATTTAAAAGTGATTTTATGAAACCGTTTGAAAAAGGCATTTATCTGCTTCCAAATTTAATGACAACGGCTGCGTTATTTGCGGGGTTTTATGCGGTCATTGCGGGCATACAGGGCGAGTTTGAACAGGGAGCCATTGCGATTTTGGTGGCGATGGTGCTGGATGGGCTGGATGGGCGTGTGGCGCGTATGACCAATTCGTGCAGTGCTTTTGGAGCGGAATACGATAGTTTGTCTGATATGATTTCATTTGGTTTGGCGCCAGCGTTGTTAATGTATCAGTGGATTTTGCATGATTTTGGAAAATTAGGTTGGTTAATTGCCTTTGTGTTTACGGTGGCAGCGGCATTACGTTTGGCTCGGTTTAATACTCAGGTTGGCGTGGCCGATAAGCGTTATTTTCAGGGCTTGCCAAGTCCCGCTGCTGCTGGGGTGTTGACTGCACTTATCTGGATGGTTGAAAGTGCTCAGGTTGAAATAGGGGCGCTGCCTGTTATTGCCTTTATTTTAACGCTGTTTACTGGGCTTATGATGGTCAGTAATGTACGGTTTAACTCATTTAAAGAAATTAATCTAAAAGACAAGGTGCCGTTTGTTACTTTGCTATTGGTGGTGTTGATTTTTGTGGTGATTACGCTTGAACCCGCAATGTTGTTGTTTATTATTTTTTTGACTTATGCTTTTTCGGGGCCTGTTGTTACCTTGATTACGCTTAAAAAAACACGTGCACTACGCAAGCAACAGCGCGAAGAAGAAGGGGAGCAGGCAAACCCTCATAATTGACGCAAGTGTGGACACAAATAACAGTAATGGAGATAAAGGTATGAAGGAGCATTTGGTTATATTTGATACCACTTTGCGGGATGGAGAACAAAGCCCAGGTGCATCCATGACCAAAGAGGAAAAGGTTCGGATTGCAAAACAACTTGAAAAATTACGTGTGGATGTCATTGAAGCTGGTTTTCCAGCAGCCAGTCAAGGGGATTTTGAATCGGTTCAATCTGTGGCTTCTGCCGTGAAAGATTCCACTGTTTGCGGTTTGGCTCGTGCCGTTGAAAATGACATTGCACGAGCAGGTGAAGCCATTCAGTCTGCAAACTCTGGGCGCATTCATACGTTTATTGCAACGTCTCCTATTCATATGGAAAAAAAGCTTCGTATGACGCCTGATCAAGTGGTTGAACGGGCGGTTTGGGCTATCAGTCGTGCTCGTGATTTTACCGATGATGTTGAGTTTTCGCCTGAAGATGCGGGGCGTTCAGAGCTGGATTTTTTATGTCGAGTGATTGAAGCCGCGATTGACGCGGGTGCAACAACCATTAATATTCCTGACACGGTTGGCTACAACCTGCCACATCAGTTTGGAAGCCTGTTTCACGCATTGATTGAACGTATTCCCAATTCAGATAAAGCCATTTTTTCAGCGCATTGTCATAACGATTTAGGGTTGGCGGTGGCGAACTCTCTGGCGGCTGTTCGTAATGGCGCGCGCCAAATTGAGTGTACTTTAAATGGATTGGGTGAACGTGCGGGTAATACGGCGTTAGAAGAGGTGGTGATGGCGATTAAAACACGTCAGGATGTCTTTGGTGTTGATACTCAAATTAATACGCAAGAGATTTTAGCAACCTCTCGCTTGGTTGCCAATATTACCGGGTTTGCTGTTCAGCCAAATAAAGCCATTGTGGGAGCAAATGCGTTTGCACACGAGTCTGGGATTCATCAGGATGGTGTTTTGAAACACCGTGAAACTTATGAAATTATGCGTGCTGAAGATGTGGGCTGGAGCACCAATAAAATGGTAATGGGCAAGCATTCTGGACGTAATGCGTTTAAAACACGTTTAGAAGAGTTAGGGGTTGAATTTGAAACCGAGCAGGAATTAAACGATGCATTTATGCGTTTTAAAGAGTTGGCTGACCGTAAACATGAAATTTATGATGAAGACTTGCAGTCATTGGTAACGGATAACAATATTCAGCGTGTTGAAAATGAAATATATCGTTTGGTTTCACTAAAATCATCTGTGGAAACGGGTGAACGTTCTAGTGCGGACGTGACGTTATGGATTGAAGGCAAAGAATTTAGTGCCACTTCAACAGGTGGGGGCGTTGTGGATGCGACCTTTAAAGCGATTGAGGCGATGGTTCATTCTGGCGCAACGCTTGAACTCTATTCGGTTAGCAATGTAACCAATGGCACCGACTCATTAGGGGAAACCACAGTACGCCTTGAGAAAGGAGGGCGTATTGTGAATGGTATGGGGGCCGACAGTGATATTGTACTGGCTTCTGCCAAAGCGTATGTGAATGCCTTAAATAAAATTTCTGATGAGTTCGTCAAAGATCATCCGCAGGCATCAGTTTAAGGTGAAGCAGCAGCATGTCTAGCGTTCGTTTTTCAAATCAACTGTTTGGGCAGATAGGAGGGGTGAACTGGCAAAAAAAAGCAGGTTTCTCTCTTTTAAATACCTCAGAACCTACTTTAGAGCAAACAAAGCAAGTTCATTCTTGCTCGTCTGAAAAAAAAATTTCCCCCCCTTATGAGTCGTCTGGTGTATTACCTCATGGTGTATTACCTCATATTGTTGTGTTAGGAGTGAATTTGGACACAATTTGGCAAGATGAAACGCATTTAGCTTGGCAACTTTGGCAAAATATTATGCTGGCTTTTAACTGGGATGAGAGTCAGATTGTGTTTTTTGATACTCAGCATCTTGTAGAAGAAGAGGGGATGCTTTCAACAATTGAAGAGGTGATTGAGCTTGGGGTTGATTGGGTGCTTTGTATGGATGACGAACACCCTATTGTGGATCTATTGCAAGAAGGGGTGCAGACTGTGAGTGTGCCTGATCTGGAGTTAATGTTATTTGATCCTTATGCCAAACAGACCTTTTATCGTACACTTACGCCTCTTTTGTCTGTTATCTAATGTGCGCTTTTGTGCGATACAATCACGAATAAAAGTGGCTGATATTTTTCTGTTTTAATTTGCTCTTGCGAATGTTGGTCTCTCTGTTTTGTGCTGGTTTTGTGTAAAAGTTTCAATAGGTTGAGTGATTTTTTATTGTATGGCCCTTTTTAGTTATTTGGATTCAATGCAAGAGAGTGATTTGTCTTGGGTTTTGTCACTGGAGCAACGCTCGTATGATTTTCCCTGGAGTATTAAGGGCTTTGAGAATAGCCTTGAGCAAGGGCTTAATTATCTTTTTTACAGTTCAGAGGGTTGCAAGCTCGGTTATTGTTGTATTTTGCCTGTTTTAGATGAAGCGCATATTTTAAATGTGTGTGTAGCGGCAGAGCATCAGGGTAAAGGGGTGGCGACAGCGGCACTGAAAAGTGTTTTAAGCAAGTTGCAAGAAAATCGTTATCAAATGGTGTTGCTTGAAGTTCGCGAATCCAACCAATCGGCTATTAAGTTGTATCAATCGCTTGGATTTCATCAAGATGGTATTCGCAAAAATTACTATCGTGTTAATTTTTGGGATGACCGGAATAGGGAGCTGGTTGAAAAACGGGAAGATGCTATTTTGATGTCTTTTGCTCTGTAAGGGGGCATGAGAGAATGGCTAAGCCCCGCAGGGTGAGTCTTTAAGCCTTTCTCTTCGTTGTTATGCTTCTTGTGAATGGAATAACCATTCCCTGCGAAACAGGCCTAGAATAGGAAGGCTTGAAGACTTACAGAATGTTAAGGGCGTTATTCAGAGCTTCCTTAAGTACGGAGTTCTGTTGGAATGGTTTTAGCAAGTGTTTGCGCCATTTCTTTATAGAGTTTTGGGTTGGCGGCCATGATATTACCACTGTTGAGATAATTTTCCCCCCCCTTAAAATCGGTGGATAGGCCACCTGCTTCTTGTACAATCAGTGCGCCTGCTGCTATGTCCCAGGGTTTTAAGTTAAGCTCCCAGTATCCATCAACTCGACCACATGCCACATACGCTAAGTCAAGCGCGGCCGAGCCAGCTCGGCGAACTCCAGCCGTGGAGGTCATAAATGCTTTTAAACTGGCCATATAGCTGTCCAGATAGCTGAAATCATGGTATGGAAAACCGGTTGCCAATAACGCATTATTCAGTGTTTTTTGTTGGCTAATGCGAATGCGTTGGTTATTTAAAAATGCACCGCGCCCACGAGAAGCGGTGAACATTTCATCCCGAACAGGATCAAAAATGGCGGCATGGGTCAGTTTACCCTTTTCTCTAATGGCGATGGAGATGCAGAATTGGGGGAATTGATGTAAGAAGTTGGTGGTGCCATCAAGTGGATCAATTATCCACTCGACTTCGGAAAGGCCGTACTTGGTTTTTTTGGCTTTTTGCTGCCCGCTTTCTTCTGCTAGAATAGCGTGTTCTGGATAGTATTTTTTAATGGTTTTGATAATCGTGTTTTCGGCCTCTTTATCGACTTCGCTCACGTAATCGTTTTTACCTTTGTGTTCGATGTTTAATTGGTCGATTCGTGCGTAATGGTGCATAATGTTGCCGCCTGCGG
>WFPP01000114.1 GCA_015487495.1 Thiomicrorhabdus sp. | reverse complement strand
CTTGATTTGCAGGCGCTCAATCAACAGGGTAAGCCCGTTTTAATTCATATTTGGGCAACTTGGTGCCCTATTTGTGACTTAACCAAAGGCGGGGTGGAGTCCGTTGCTAACGATTATGCGGTGATTAACCTTGCGACACAGTCGGGTAGTGACGCCGAACTGCTGGCCTTTGCCAAAGCAAACGAGATGAATCCCGAGCTCATCGCCAACGATTTTGATGGAAAATGGATGCAACTTTTTGGCGCCAAAGCCGTACCTGCCAGTTTTATTATTGCCCCCAATGGAGAAATTGCCTTTATTGAGGTTGGCTTTACCAGCGCTTGGGGCTTACGATTGCGTTTATGGTGGGCGGGTTTTTCACATGAGTAATCACACCCATCCACTCGGTGAGCTAATACACCAACAATACGATGAATTTGGGCGATTAGACGTGGTCGAAACAGCCACCGCTCGCAGTTTGTACTTTGGCACCGAAGTAGAGCAGTGTCGTTTTATTTTTGATGCTTCAATGCGATTGCCACTTGAGTACCAACAGGTAATGGAAGCCCAAACGTTAGCACACCATCAACAAAACATGCCCATTCAGCGCATTCTCATGCTCGGCATGGGCGGTGGCTCTATGGCTCGCCAGCTCAATACCTTATTACCAAATGCATCCATTCACATTGTGGAGCGACGCCAAGCGGTGATTGACATCGCCTACGATTACTTTGAACTCCCCGATGTGCCTGAAATTGAAGCGATACAAGAAGATGCGCTGCTGTTTGTCCAAAACGCCCTGTCTCGCTATGATGTGATTATTGTGGATCTATTTGATGAAGCCGGCATTCCAAAACCCTTTACCCAACCGTCATTTCAACGCGATTTAGAGAAAAACGTATCCAAAAACGGGTTAATTCTCTTTAACCTTTGGGCCAATCAAGCCCCTGAGGCGCAAGCCCAAACGCAACACGTTTTAGATTACTGGCAGAGCCAATCACCAGATAATATTCTGCTAAATACCTACCCTATTTTATCCACAGAGAATATAATCCTCAGCATTCAACAGCATAAATTTTAATTTCCCCCCCCTTTTTTTACATAAAGATGTTTACTCACTATGGCCTTACTATTTTTACGCGATATCTCTCTCAGCTTTGGCTCTGCGCCTCTATTTAATAACGCTTCTTTACAAATTGAACCTAACGAACGCGTCTGTTTGGTGGGACGAAATGGCGAGGGGAAATCCACGCTTTTAAAGGTCATTGAAGGCCGTATTCAAGCCGATTCGGGAACACGCATTACCCAAGATGGCGTGACCATCGCCAAGTTGCAACAAGAAGTACCACACGACATGAGTGGTTCGGTATTTCATGTCATTGCATTGGGCTTAGGCAATACGGGTCATTTGATTGAGCAATTTCATGAGCTCAGTATTCAAATGGAGCAAAACTACACCGAGGCGCTGTTAGAACAATTTACTGATGTGCAACACCAAATTGAGTCTCAAAATGGCTGGGAGTTGCAACAACGAGTAGACACCATTATCTCCAAGTTAGAGCTGCAAGCCGACGCCGAATTTTCCAGTTTATCAGGTGGTATGAAACGCCGTGTACTGCTCGCCAAAGCCCTCGTGCAAGAACCCGATATTTTACTGCTGGACGAACCCACTAACCACTTGGACATTCCCTCCATTCAGTGGCTCGAAGGCTTTTTAAAAAACATTCGTTGTACCTTGGTCTTTATTACTCACGATCGTGCTTTTTTGCAATCACTTGCCACTCGAATATTGGAGTTAGACCGTGGTAAACTCGCCAATTGGCAGTGCGACTATCACACCTATTTAGAACGCAAAGCCGCCGCGCTGGATGCGGAGGCCAAACAGAATGCGGTATTTGATAAAAAGCTGGCGCAAGAAGAAGTGTGGATTCGCCAAGGCATCAAAGCCCGTCGTACCCGAAACGAAGGTCGCGTACGCGATCTTGAAAAACTCCGTGCCGAACGAGGCGCACGTCGCACGCAACAAGGCAAAGCCAATTTGCAAGTAAACCGTGCGGATAAGTCTGGTAAAC
Source organism: Thiomicrorhabdus sp. (assembly GCA_015487495.1). Taxonomy (GTDB): domain Bacteria; phylum Pseudomonadota; class Gammaproteobacteria; order Thiomicrospirales; family Thiomicrospiraceae; genus Thiomicrorhabdus. Next base: position 1,869 of record WFPP01000114.1, on the reverse strand, counting down.
AAGTAATTGAACTGGACAACGTAACCTTTAATTATCCAAGCAAGCCCATTATTCAAGACTTTACAGGCGTGATTATGCGTGGCGATAAAGTCGGTATTATTGGTGAGAATGGCTGTGGTAAATCCACTCTTATCCGCTTACTACTCGGTAAGCTCACCCCTGACTCGGGCGAGATTACACTGGGCACTAACTTAGAAATTGCTTATTTTGATCAACATCGCGCCCAGTTGGATGAGAACAAAGCCGTGGCCGAAAGCGTCATTGAAGGAAGCGATTACATTGAAATCAATGGCCAACGTAAACACATTATTGGCTACCTCGCGGATTTTTTATTCTCCGCCGATCGGGCACGTCAACCTGTAAAAGCCCTTTCTGGTGGCGAACGCAACCGTTTGCTATTGGCACGCGTGTTTGCCAAACCTTCCAACCTGCTGTTATTGGATGAGCCCACCAACGATTTAGACATTGAAACCTTAGAGTTGCTGGAAGAACTGGTAATGAACTACCAAGGAACGGTACTGATTGTGAGCCATGACCGTGCTTTTTTAAACAACATTTGCACCAGCTCCATTGTGTTTGACGCACCGGGCGTAGTCAATGAATACGTAGGCGGCTACGATGATTGGTTACGTCAACGCCCCGCAAAATACGCGAAATTTAGATCCGCTGCTACGCTTGAAACCACCAAAGCCGTCCAAGCGGAGCATAAAGCCGTACAAGAAAAAGCCCAAAACAGCTCTAAAAATGGGACGACAAAAAAATCTTCCCCCCCCTCTACCGCATCGCCTAAGCCTTCTAAAGTCAAACTCAGTTACAAAGACCAACGCGAATACGATGCGTTACCCGAATTAATGGAAAAAATAGAAGCCGAACTGGAAGCTTTAAGCGAACAAATAAGCGACCCCGATTTTTATTTAAACCCAGATAATGAGGTGCAAGCCACACTGAAAACATTAGAAGAAAAAGAGCGTGAACTGGAAGCGGCGTTTGAGCGTTGGGAAACATTGGAAAGCAAGACGACTGAAGGTTAGATTCTGATTTTACCCCAATCTCACAGTCTCCCCTGCTGATAAGATATGGGTTAAGGTTAACGTAACTCAAAAACAACAGAATATATAAAAAACAAAATATAGACTAAAATAACACGCACTCACTTACATTTTAATGATGTATACAAATAGGAATTCCATTTATGAGCTGTCAAAACAAACACACTTACTCTACTTTTTGCCGTTCTAAAAATAATGCCTTAAAAGAACCGATGTTCTTTGGTCAAAATGTCAATGTGGCACGCTATGACCAACAAAAATACCCTATTTTTGAAAAACTCATTGAAAAACAACTGAGTTTTTTTTGGCGACCCGAAGAGGTAGATCTGTCCAATGATCGCAGTGAATATGCCGATTTGCCTGAAAATGAACAACATATTTTTATCAGCAACTTAAAATATCAAACCTTGCTCGATTCGGTACAAGGACGCTCGCCCAATGTGGCGTTATTGCCTTTGGTGTCCATTCCTGAACTGGAAACCTGGATTGAGACCTGGTCGTTTTCAGAAACCATTCACAGCCGTTCGTACACGCATATTATTCGTAATATTGTGGCCGACCCTTCGGTGATTTTTGATGACATTGTCACCAATGAAGAAATTGCGAAACGTGCCGAAAGTGTCACCGTGTTTTATGACAAGCTGATTGCCTTAACCAATAAAATGTACGCCAAAAAAATTGATTTGGCAGCCGATCATGCCTTTCGTAAAAAAATTAAAACCGCGCTGTTTCTAACCATTGTATCGGTCAATGTGTTGGAAGCGATTCGTTTTTATGTTTCGTTTGCATGCAGTTTCTCCTTTGCCGAGCGCTCTTTAAT
>WFPP01000113.1 GCA_015487495.1 Thiomicrorhabdus sp. | reverse complement strand
TTGTTTATCGGACACCCAGCTGAATCTGCATAATTTTGATTCCAAGGTAAATTGAACAGACGATGTTTAATACCATTCAATTCCCCATCAAAGGCACTTATTATTACGCCGCAGACTTAGCCTTGGAATCTGACTGGATTAACCCTCATACGCAACTCATATTAAAAGCCGAACCTGATAACCCTTATGATAAAAACGCCATTCAAATCTGGTACAACCATTCTACCTCCCCTTCATCTAGGTTTTTGATTGGCTATGTACCCCGTACGCTGGCAAAACAGCTCACCCCCTACCTTAAAAGCAACCATAAACAAGGCAATCCACTTTATGCACAGGTTATCCATAGCGCCAAAGCCGGAAAGCGAATTGAAATTGACTGTCAAATCCAGCTCTCTTTTCCTTGGCTAAAACAACTTAAAATGCGATGGCTCTGTTTCTGGATCCGACAACAGCAACTTTTCACGCGATTTAAAAACCGCTTTCAACCCAAATAAGCATTGTTATAATGAGCCAAATGCTTTCACGATTGTTTATTACACTTCCATACAAACGTTTGGGACGATGAACCCAACCCCATTGAGAGAACAAACATAAATGACCGAATCCACGTCACTCACCCTCTGTGCGGAACAGCTTAATCAATCCGGTGATTATCAAGTATTACAAAAACTCGCACCCAAGACCGTCTTTAATCCCCCCTCTCCCGAGCGCTGCTACCGTATTTGTGTTATTGATACGGAAACCACAGGATTGGACACGGAAGTCTGTGAAATTATTGAACTGGGGTATCAAATTATTGAGTTTGACTCTTCTGGCCATCTCTATAAAGTGCTGTGTGCCAAAAACTTTTTAAATGAACCCAACGGTGAAATCAGTGCCGAAGTGACTCGTGTGACAGGCCTCACCTTCGATGACGTACAGGGACACCGTATTCCATGGGATGAAGTCAAGACCGATATTCAGTCGGTACAATTGTGCGTAGCACACAATGCAGGATTTGATCGCCCGGTACTGGAACGCTATAGTGAAGTCTTTGTCACTAAAATATGGGGCTGTTCAGTCACACAAATTGACTGGGCAACACTGACTGAAGTAGGCTCCAAAAACCAGGAGTTTCTTTGCTGGAAAGTAGGGCAATTTTTTTACCATGCCCATCGTGCACTGGATGATGTACAGGCTCTGTGCCAACTGCTCTCACAACCCATATCAACAGAACAAAAACCCGCCCTCAGCTTTTTATTACAGGCCGTACGTCAAGGTAAATCACTGGTAAAAGCAACGGGCGCGCCTTTTGACGAAAAGGACGCACTACGCAATCGAGGCTATCTCTGGAATGCAGAAGAACGTGTTTGGCAAAAGCTTCTGGATGATGCACAACAAAAAGAAGAACTTGCATGGCTTACGGAACATAACACCCCCAATCCAACCATCGTTAAATTAAAGGCAACAGATAGCTTTTCTGTTCGAGCAAAATAGCCTGACACCCCATGAAAAAAACACAACAAGACTCTTTTTAATTATATTACCTGCAATAATTATCTATGGAAGTGAAAGAAGTAAAACATGTCTCCTGATCTATTAACTCAAGTGATTCTACCTGCCTCGCTATTTGTCATTATGTTTGGCATGGGGCTCTCTTTAAAGATAATGCATTTTCAAGCGGTTCTGCAAGCCCCTAAAGCCGTTGCTGTTGGTCTGTTTGCACAAATGGTATTACTGCCACTGCTGGCATTTTTTATTGCGATTTTGTTTGCATTACCCACTGAAATAGCGGTTGGTTTAATGATTATCGCACTGGCACCTGGCGGAGCAACCTCTAATTTATTCACTTATTTAACCAAAGGGGATGTCTCTTTATCCATTAGCTTAACAGCAGTGGTCAGCTTAATTACTCCCTTTACCCTTCCGATAATGGTTGTATTCAGTATGCTCTATTTTATGGGAGACAGCACCTCCTTTACGTTGCCGATTATTCCAACCATATTACAGCTCTTTGTAATTACACTACTGCCCGTTGCTTTAGGCATGTGGGTGCTTTCTCGCTGGGAGCGTATGGCACAAAAAATAGAACAAGCCCTAAAGTGGTTTTCCGTGCTCTTTTTAGCGCTGATTATTGTGCTCATCGTACTCAAAAATATTAATCAAATGGGAACCTTCTTTGCTCAAGCTGGATTGGCGACACTTTTTCTTAATGTCAGTGCCCTGTTCATGGGCTATCAACTGGCAAAATGGACAAACCTGTCTCAGCCTCAAGCAACCTCCATTGGCTTTGAAGTTGGCATTCAAAACGGCACCTTGGCACTGGTGGTCGCAGGCACGCTGATCGGCAATGAGGCGATGATGATTCCTGCGGTGACGTACTCTATTTTGATGTTTTTTTCAGGCGGATTATTTGGCTACTGGCTCCACAAAAAAAGGGGCTAAAAAAAGCCCCTCTTTACATCCTTTATAGCTGGTCTGGTGTCAGCGCGGCTTGCTCTAAAAAGTGCCTGAGTCGCGTGACTTCCGATTTATCGGAAATTTCATGGCCGTGATGTGGCAAACTCAATGAAACTTCAAGGTCTTTTATTTTAACTTTCGCATGGTTCGATTTAGACAGTTCAATCTCTGCGCCATAGTGCTCCAGGGCGTGAGAAAGCTTTTTCCAATTCAAATTGGTGGCAATTGGATGTGCAAATACCTTTTCTAAAATGACTTTGTGTTTATGGCTCATAATGCCCTCCTTTGAGTAAAAAAGTCCTCTCTCTTTCTTCCATTATACGCCTTCAATATCAAATACACCCCAACATCTTTTCCGTGGCATTGCGTCGCTCAACCGTGCCCACATCGGACCAAATTCCTTGATAGACCTCCCCCGTTACGCGTTGTTTTTTCATGGCTTGTCTTAATACTGGTGCCAGCTTACTCACCCCAGGGGTGTGGTCTTTAAACAAAGCAGGATGCAATACACTTAAGCCTGAAAACGTCAGCGTTCCCTCAACCTGGACCCGCTGTTGTGCATTCAGGCCAAAATCCCCTGTTTGATTGTGATTAGGGCTGGGTACCAAAACAAGGTGTGCCAGCCTGCTTAAATCACTCTGCATCTGCTGTGCGGTTTGCAATAACGCTTTAAATGAAATATCACAATAGACATCGCCATTCATCACCAAAAATGGGGTTTCTCCCAGCAACGGTAAAGCTTGAATAATACCGCCTGCGGTTTCTAACCCCCCTTCGGGTTCAGGTGAATAATGCAGGGTCGCTCCCCAACGTTCACCCGTGCCCAGGCTCGCCTCTAACACATCGCCTAGCCATGCATGATTAATGACAATGTCCGTCACTCCAATCGCCACCAATTTTTCAATATGATATTCAATTAAGGGTTTGCCGCACACCTGAATAAGGGGTTTAGGCAGGGTATCGGTTAATGGTCGTAAACGATTGCCCCGACCTGCCGCCAAAATCATCGCTTTCACAGGAACTCGTTTCACTCTACCACTCACGTTAAATCACTCATTCGTGGTAAGAGGCTATGTTCAATCAAGCGCACCAAATCATTTAATTCAGTGTATTTTGCCCCCACCTTTACAATGTAATCCAAGGTTAATGGAATGTCCTTTAAATACCCGTCTTTGCCATCTCGATGATTGAGGCGAGCAAAAATACCACTGGCTTTTAAATGGCGCTGTACCCCCATTAAGTCCATGGACTTTTGAAAGTTTGACCACTCATTTTTATGCATGAGGTTAGCCGCGCATAACTGCAAAAAGTAAGCCCGTTGCCATTCAATTACTTGTTCCTCTGGCCAAGCGATATAACAGTCTCGTAGCAATGACACGGCATCGTAGGTTAACGCGCCCTGTACCGCATCTTGAAAATCTAAAATACCCGGTACACTCTGTTTTGTTACCATCAAGTTACGACTATGATAATCTCGATGCACATAGACTTTGGGCTGTGCCAATGCAGAACGCTGTAATGTCTCTTTGACCGATTGCCAGCTTTGTTGCTCAATTTTATCAAGCGTTATATTTAAGTGTGTGCCCACAAGCCAATCTGAAAACAAGTTCATTTCGGTGTTCAATAAATGTGCATCGTAATCAAGTAGGGTATGGGCGATCTTTTTCCCTTTGCTTTGCAACGTAACCAAAGCGGTTAGTGCGCTTTGATACAGGCGATCAACCTCCGCTTCGGAAGCGGACGCCATGACTGAAAGATAGGTTTGGTTGCCTAAATCGCTTAACAGTAAAAACCCCTGTTCAAGATTTTGAGCCAAGACCTTAGGCACGTGCAAGCCCATACTCAATAACTGTTCCGAAATACGAATAAACGGACGACAGTCCTCAAGTTCAACAGGGGCATCCATAATAATATAAGAATTTTCTACTCCGGAGTCCCCTCTCTTGAGCAGACTTAGCTCCTCTTGCCCCCTCTCCGTTCCTTCTACCTTATCTCCTACCACCACTCGAAAATAACGTCGAAAGCTGGCATCGTTGGAGGCAGGAAGGGGGGGGGAAATTTTTTTATCTGCAAAACAGGGCAAATGCATTAGCCAGTCCAACATCTGTTCAAATCTTTCATTCATTCATTCAATACTCGGTTAAAATAGACAACCTACGAATAATTAATGATTATCCACTTAATGTCAAACCCTAATCTCCAAGTTAACATGCGAATTAGAGTACAAACAAGATGTATCGCCTGGGGGTTGCTGGCCATCCCGTTTCACGTAATGGCAACCGGTGGTACGACCACTTGCCAGCCAGATTTAATTGCCCCCTTACAATTTGAACCAGCTTTATTTACCAAGCATTCCATGGCTCTTCCTCTCAAGGTTAATCATGCTGTGAATAACCTGACTGCAAATCAGCTCACGCAACCCACAGCCAATACCTATCTTTTTCAAGGAAATGCCCGATTTCACCAACCGGGTCTGGTGGTACTCAGTGATAAAATGCGATTTGATAAAACCAAAAAAGAGGCCTTGTTTACAGGGCATGTGGAACTACATCAACCCGAAATCATTCTCACCGCCAATCAAGTCTTTCTCGATGAAGCCAAACAATCGGCCACTTTAAGCGATGCCCTGTTTCAAGTTATGCCCAGTCGAGTGCATGGTGCTGCCCAGCACATTCAACTTGAGCAACGTCACGCCACAGCGCAACTGCATTCAGCCAGCTTAACCGCTTGCCGTAAACAACCCGATCACTCCCCAACATGGGAACTCAACTTTAAAAAACTGAATATTAACCAAACAACAGAGCTGGTAACCGGGTTCAATACAACATTGCATATTAAGGGGGTGCCGATTTTTTACACCCCCTATTTTTCCTACAGTTTGGCCGACCGTGCCAGTGGCTTTTTATTTGCCGAATTTGGACGCATCAAATCACTGACTCAAAGTGAACAAATGCAATACTTAAAAATTCCCTACTTTTTTAATATCGCACCCAATATAGACGACACCTTAACCCTTATTCCAATGGAAAAACGAGGAATGCTCATTAATAACGAATTTCGTTATTTAACTCAATACAATAATACACAACATCGTGTTACATTTAATGTCTCCTCATTGCAGGATCAGCTCACGGCAAAAGAGGGATTGGTGTCTGCGGATACTGCTGGTAATTTATCTTATGGAAAAAAGCTTAAACACCGCTGGCGAGCCAGTTTGGATGTAAAACAAAGCTGGGGCAATGGATTAAGCAGTCGCATTTTATGGCATGAAGCCTCTGATGAAAATGTATACGCCGACCTTCCCATACAATCCAGATTCAAAACCGTTACCCAAATACCAAGACACCTTAAACTCGACTATCGCCAAGGGGACTTTCAAGCCTACGCGCAAGTACTCAGTTACCTACGTTTGCGAAATGCTCGGTTAAACTATGAAAAACGCCCAGAACTTGGGCTCCGCTATCGTCAACAAGTAAAACAGGTCAACCTGAACGTAAAAAGCAGCATCACCGATTTTGTTCTTCCAGTTGCCAGTCAAACCAGACCCGAAGCCTTACGATTTACCTTGCAACCCTCTGCGGACTACCAAATCAATCAATCTTATGGCTCACTGAAAACCACACTAACAGGCAATTACACCCAATATCAAATGGTGGACAATGCAGGCAATACAACGGGAGACCTTAGCCACGCCCTGTTTGTGCCACAATTTTCCTTACGTGGTAAATTAATTTTTGAACGCGCTGTGACGCTGTTTGGCCAATCATTTACTCAAACTCTGGAACCAGAAATACAATATTTATATGTGCCTTATCAAAATCAAGACAAGCTTCCCTTGTTTGATACAGGTAACCGTAGCTTGGCATTTAGCAATTTATTTACACAAAATCGCTTTACAGGCTCGGATCGCATTGGTGATACCAATCAAGTCACCACGGCCTTAACCACCCGCTTTTTAAACCCAAATGGCCGACAAATATTGGATGCCGGTATTGGGCAAATTATTTATTTAGAGGATCGCCTGGTTGGTCTCACCCAATCGTCACCCCAAAGTACGCAAACCTCTGATGTGTTTATAAAAATGGGATTAAACATCGGTGCTCTCAACCTGTCCTCCACCCTGCAACTCACACGACAGGACTATAAGTTATTACACGCCAACAGTCGTTTAAAGTACCGTTCCAAGCAATATGGTACACTCTTGGCCAATCACGTTTTAACCAACAACGACACCCCAACACAAAAAGAGACATTAAGTATGGGGGGCTATGCTCGCGTAACACAAAATTGGCAACTTGGGCTTTACATCAATTACGATATGTATAATAAGCAAATGTATAACAGTAATATTGGAGTAAGATACGATGCATGCTGTTGGTCTGCCGAATTAATGACCGAACGCACACAATTAGACAATGACTTGTATAATGATGAATTTAGAGTTCAATTTGAACTTAAAGGGCTCAGTACCTCAAAACAAGCCTTTAAAGATTATTTGTCTAAAAAATTAAAATTTTAATCTCACACTCTCAAACCCTAACCTCGGATAGAATGACAAAAATATGAACCGACTCAAATCATTAACACAACGCCTCAACTCTGCTTTACTTACTGTATTCATTACAATAGTGGTATCACTCTCTGCCAGCCACGCAGCACAAGCAGACAAACTCATTGACCGAATTGTTGCCGTCGTGAACAATCAAATTATTTTAAAAAGTGAGCTAAGCGATCAAATGCTGATACAACAGCAATCACTTTCTCGCCAGGGCATTCCGCTCCCCGAAGCACAAGTTTTACAACAAAAAGTATTGGATGCACTCATTTTAGAAAAATTGCAACTGGAACGTGCCGAACAGCTTGGGATTGAAATTTCCGATGAACAACTGAACGAGCAACTTGAAATCATTGCCAAACAAAATAAAATGAGTTTGGTTGCACTAAGAAAACGCCTTAATCTCGAAACCCCCAATGGCTTTAATGCACTGCGCCAACAAATTAAAAACAAGCTCTTAATTCAAACCGTACGCGAAGCCGAAGTGCTGAGTCAAATACAAGTGTCCGAGTCTGAAATTCAAAACTTTATTAATCGCCAAGCCTTGGACAATCGCCAAGAAGAGTTGCTACTTGGGCATATTTTAATTGAACTGCCTGACTCCCCAACCCCACAACAACGCCAAGCTGCCTTGCAACAAGCACAAAATATCCATCAACGCCTACAGGCTAACGAAGATTTTAGAGAGCTTGCAGTACGTTATTCAGACGGCAGTAAAGCCTTAAACGGAGGGTCACTGGGCTGGTTAAAACGCACTGAAATCCCAACCTTTTTTACTGATGCCATCGCAGGACTGAACGTAGGTGACATCAGTTCCGTTATTCACAGTCCAAGTGGTTTTCATATTGTAAAACTGATTGACCAAAAAACCTTAAACACCCCCCAGCATGTTACCCTTTACCACTTACATCGTTTTTTATTACCCAGTGATCAAGCAATTCGAACACAAACCCCACCGAGTGAACTCGCCACCATGGTGGCTAACATAAACAGTCTAAAAGACTTTCATGCCTTGGTAGAAACTTATCCTGAAGTGCCAAAATCACTCAATCAACACACGGATTTAGGATGGAAATCTCTAGATGAACTGCCCCCCGCACTGCAAACAAAAATACAATCCATGTCACCAAATCGGGCCCTTCCTCCTCTCGCCACACAAGATGGTTGGGTGATTCTCTTTTTAGATGCCATCAAAACAAATCAGGCTAAACCAGAAGCACAAACACAACAAGCCATTCAAGAAATTCGCATGCGTAAAGGAAATGAAATTTTTGAACGCTGGCTCAACCGCTTAAAAGACGAAGCATTCATTAAAATACATCTTAACCACACCCCATCATAAAGGACACTATGACACAACGACTCGTCATTACTTCAGGAGAGCCCGCAGGCATCGGGCCAGACCTTGTTTTGCAACTGGCTCAACACGATTGGCCCATCGAACTGGTTGTACTAGGCGATCAAACGTTACTGGCTCAACGCGCCCAAACCTTAAACCTACAAATCTCGTTTAAATCTTACCAAGCCTCAAACGCACCAGAACCAAGCAAAAAAAAGGTCATGACCCTTGAGCACATTCCAACAACGACTCCCGTACAGGCAGGACAGCTTGACGTTCGGAATGCCAACTATGTTATCCACCAGCTTAAACGTGCAATTCAAGGCTGTTTAACACAAGAATTTTCAGGCATGATAACCGGCCCCATACACAAGGGGGTTATTAATGAAGGCGGCTTGCCCTTTACTGGGCATACCGAGTTTTTAGCCCAAGAGAGTCAATCACCACAAGTGGTTATGATGCTGGCAACCCCTGGATTACGTGTGGCTCTGGTTACGACTCACCTGCCCTTACTAGAGGTGCCTAAAACCATTACACAGCCCTTATTAACCAAAGTATTAACCATTACCCACACTGCTCTAACACAACAATTTGGTCTTTCAGATCCACATATTCTCGTGGCAGGGTTAAACCCTCATGCTGGCGAAGATGGGCACATGGGGCGAGAAGAAATTGACGTTATTTCACCTGTATTAACGCGTTTAAAAGACCAAATGAACCTCAGTGGCCCCTTACCTGCCGATACCCTATTTACCCCAAAATATTTAGAACAGGCCGATGCAGTATTGGCGATGTATCACGATCAAGGGTTGCCCGTTCTCAAACACATTGGATTTGGAAATGCCGTCAATATCACCTTGGGACTGCCTTTTATTCGCACCTCTGTCGATCATGGCACCGCACTGGAACTGGCTGGCACTGGACAAGCCGATGACCGCAGTTTTCGTTACGCCATTCAAGTCGCCTTAGACATGCAATCCCACTCACCCCATTCCTAGAGAACCTCATGGCAAAACACACCTCTGGACACACATCGTCCCACAAACACAAAAAACAATTTGGACAAAATTTTCTCAATAACGGGCGCATTATCGACCAGATTGTCGCCGCCATTCGTCCGCAACCTGATGATCACATGGTTGAAATTGGCCCAGGTGAGGCAGCACTGACTGCACCACTCATTGAACAGGTACACACACTCGATATTATTGAAATTGATAACGACCTTATTGCTCCCCTTAAAATACGGTTTGCCAGCAAACCCGCTTTTAACTTGCACCACACCGATGCCCTTAAACTGGATTATGCCTCCCTGCTTAATGCCTCCAAAGACAAACTTCGTATTGTTGGAAACCTGCCCTATAATATATCCAGTCCACTAATGTTTCATCTGCTCACCTACGCACAACACATTCAAGATATGCATTTTATGTTGCAAAAAGAAGTGGTTAATCGCATTACCGCCCAGCCCGGCATAAAAGCCTACGGCCGATTAAGTGTTATGATTCAATACCGCTGTCAAACAGAGTCGCTGTTTACCGTTGGACCAGAAAATTTTACCCCCCCCCCAAAGGTCGATTCTGCTATTATCCGGCTCATTCCTCATACACAAAAACCATTTATTGCTGACGATGAAACCACCTTTAACAACCTTGTAAGACAGGCGTTTAGCCAAAAGCGCAAAACCCTACGCAACAACCTGAAAGGCTGGCTGAGCGCAGAACACATTGAAAGCTGTGGCATTGATCCCAGCACACGAGCCGAAACCATTTCAGTAGAAATGTTTGTTAAGCTGGCAAACCTTTATGCCCAAACCCACCCAAATGAGCATAAAACATGAGCACGTATGTTATTGGTGATTTACAAGGCTGTTACGACGAACTTCAAGCCCTGTTAACACACATTCACTACCAAACTGAAACCGACATGTTATGGTTTGTGGGCGACCTCGTTAATCGTGGGCCAAAATCCCTGGAATGCTTGCGGTTTGTAAAACAGCTGGAACAGCAAGGTCGCGCCAAAACCGTATTAGGCAATCACGATTTTCATCTATTGGCGGCTTATGCCGGGTTTAAAAAATTTGTCTCCAAGTCAGATACATTACAAGAGATTCTACAAGCCGATGACGTTGCAGAATTGATTGACTGGCTAAGGCATCAACCCCTCATGATCAAACACCCTGTGTTTAACACCGTGATGGTTCATGCTGGCTTGCCACCGCAATGGAGTATTTCCACCGCACTCTGCCATGCAAAGGAAGTAGAAACACTGTTGCAACGAGAGGACTGGAAAAACACCCTGTGCCATCACCTGTTTGGTAACGCCCCCAATGAATGGCAAGACACCCTAACGGGGTGGGATAGGGCACGCTACATTACCAATGCTTTTACCCGACTGCGCTACTGCGATGCCAATGGCACCTTAGAGTTTAAACGTAAATCGGCACCCGAGAATAACAACCAATGCCCCAATTCAGCCTATCAACCTTGGTTTGTATTTCCTAATCGTAAAAATAAAGACCATAAAATCGTGTTTGGTCACTGGTCAACATTAGGTGAAATCGATGCCTATCAGGTACACTCTACCGATACGGGCTGTTTATGGGGGGGAAAAATGACGGCCTACCAGCTTGAACAATCACACCGATTTTCAATACAATGTTCACAACAATGCCAGCCTAAAAAAGCATAAAGGGTCTTATGAGTCCATCCAATAACCGTGACGAGACACAAACTGAAACCATTCCTTCTCCTGAAGAGATGCTTGAGCGCTTACGACAAATTAATCCAGAAGACTTCAATATCCAAACCATTGCCAATGATTTAAAAGGGAATAAAGTATGGGTATCCATTTTAACCCTCCCCGTTAGCACCATCATACTGGCCGTCTTTACCCTATTGGGAGCCTTTTTATTTGACCGTCCTATTATCAGCTTTTTAATCACCGCCGCATTGCTCTTTTGGGCCGCCAAAGTCATTGATAGTCAACAAAAAATTTATACCATTGCTGCTCGGCAAGAAGTAATGAAACGCATTGCTTCCATTGAAGAAGGGTTTGGATTACTTCCGCACTTCAAGCCCTTTTTACCCTCCAAATACCGTCATTTGTGGCAATCAGTGCGACGCGGAAACTACATTTACATTGAGCAATATATTCAAGCCATTTTACTGTTGCAAAAAAAACTCGATCCTGAAAAGTTTATCGCCATCTGGTATCTCACCTACCCCGAAACAGATCCCGAAAGCAGCGAATACATTGAACCCAGTGAAAAAGAACATGCAACCTCTACGGTTACCCCGACGTTATAACATGCTTCTAGCAAAATACAAACACAATGCCATAAGAGGCGTTTTTTACGGAATTTTTCTTTTTCCCATACTCTCTCAAGCCGACTCAAAAAGCAGGGAATTCTCCCAGATAAATGACGCCACCATTCAAATGATTATGGCCACTCAGCCCACCTGGGAGGATGATTTTGAACAGGGCTGGAATGCTGTTCATGGACGTGGTAGCCTCAATAACCGTTCGGACAAGGCAAAAAAATGGCGTTACTCTCAAATGCAAACCGATCAAGCTGGGCTTGTCATTTTAGACCCTAAAACCCCCAATAACCATGCAATGCAATTTATGTGGCAACAAGGTGCAGGCAAACAATACGATGCCAACACACAAAAAAAAGCACACCTTTACGGTCATTTTGGCCAACACAATAAACAAGAAGAAGTTTGGGCATTTCAAATCTACTTTCCCGAACAAGGCATGGAAAAAGACAATCAGTCAGAAATTCTTGTCCAGTGGCATGCACAACCAGACCGATTTGAAAGTGACCGTCGTCCCCCTATCGCACTCGATAACCGTAATGATCAACTCACGGTTACATGGTTGTACGACCAGCAAAGCTGGAGCTTTCCTGGCCTGAGCAATCGTAACAGCCGTCATATTACGCTTGGAAAAACCCCTAAAAATCAATGGATTTCATTTGTGTTTCACATAAAGTGGGATCCGAATGGAGCAGGCATGTTAAGAGTTTGGCAAGATGGAAACTTAAAAATAAATCAATCCAATATTGCAATTGGCTTTAATGATCAGGTTGGTCCTTATCTTGGTTTTGGTATTTATAAATTTAGCAACCAATCACAATACCCAAAAAGAAGGATTTTATTCGACAACCTTCGATTTTGGCGTGTGGATTCCTCTAAAAGCAGTCACCTCAAGTGAGCGATTTATAGCAAATTAACGTACCTTTTCCCTCTTAATTCATCTTCTTTAATTACAACCCAAACCATTATGAATTTGCTTTATCCCATATAAAACGGTACCATCCAATACGAAAAATTACATATTTTTTATTTTAGTTTTAGGAGAAACGCCATGATAAAACGATTAATAGGCATCGCCAGTTTACTGCTTGCAACACAAGCCTTTGCGACAGATCGTGCTACTTTTGACAACCACACCCTTAGCATTCCTGTTATTGATTCAAAAAATACCCTTGGAGTTTATCAAGATGTGACATTTGAGCATAGCAAAAAAGAAGGCTGGAAATTAGTTGATTTCTCACGTGGTGTCAATATTCGGGAAATATCCAATGTCCAGCTAATTCAAACCAAAACCTTCCCTGTTCAAGTTTTTTTAAAAATCAGCGGTACCCTTGTAAACGGATGCCAAGTACTTGGCAGAATAGAACAGAAGTTTACCGAACGTGGCTTTGAAGTGGCTGCATTTTATGAGAATGAAGCCCTAAACTCAGGCCCCTACTGCACGATGGTGGTCACACCATTTAGCAAAACGATTCCATTGAATGTCTATGGTTTATCAGCAGGTAGTTATAACTACTCTGTTAATAACAATTTTACAGGCCATTTTTACTTAAAAAAAGACAACTTTTTTCTTGAATCCGCTGGCACAATCGATTGAACTCTTTGCACAAGAAAAAACGCAAAAAAATGAATCCTGGAGACTCCTAGCGTTGTGTATCTAAAATACTGTGCTCTTCTTCAAACAGGGGGGCAGACTCGGTTTTTTTCTTTTTATTTTCAAGCTCAGAGATATTGGGGGATAACCAAGGCCCTGTAATGTTGTAACGGTAAGTAACTAAATTTTCATTTACCCCTGGTAAAACCTTCATTACCGTATATACGGCCAACGCCGCTAATGGATTAGAATACCCTGCCAAAGCGGCAATGGTAGGAATGGTGGAACCAATAGCAGGCGTGACATACGCTTTAAGCTTAAACGTTTCATCCAATAAATTCACTTGACCAAATAAAGCCACAGTGGCAGAAGGTGCTTTAAGCCCCATTGAATCCAGTTGTAAAATGCCTTTATTAAGCGTTGCCTGCCCTTTAATTTGATCGTAGACCATGCCCTTATTGGTGACATCTTTTAAGTTAAGCTGTAAACGCCTGGCCAGCGATTCCACACTTAATAAACCAATTAAACGTGCAATTCCTGGTTCAATCGCTTCGATTGAACCATTCTCTAACGCAAAATAGAGTGTTCCTTCCGCTGCTTTTTTTGAAAAACACTCCATTGCCCCTTGCCAGGAAAGATCCACATTCACTTTGGCCTTTTTACCTGTAAAACCTTGTTTTAATTTCATAAAACGCAATACTTCAGACACTTTTTTGGAGCGTAACACTAAAGACAACGTACTTTTATACGCGGCCTTATCAAATAAATACTGTCCGGTTAATTGCCCTGCATGCCCACCAAATACTCCTGACATATCGGTAATGGTCAATCGTTCTTTGGCATCGAGCAAGTGAAAGGCCAGGGACTCAATCAAGTACCCATTCAGTTCAATTTGCTTTCCTTTAAAAATAACCTCTGGCCATAGCACTTCCGCCTTTTGGCCTGGCTGACACAAGGAATTAGCCTCAGAACTCTCTTCAGTCAATTCAACTGCATGCAATCTTAAACGCTCTACATTCATTTCAATCGGTGTATTCGGCTTCATGACCAAATTAGCCAAAATGTCTGAACTTTTAATTTGCAAAGCTGTCCTTAAATTGCGCTTTAACCACTCAATACGCACATTGGGATAAGCATAGCCTCTAAAAATAAGTGAGTTCACGTCAACCGAAGAGGGTACCCAGCGCAGGTCAGGCGACGTATTTTGTGTCATCTCCTCCATTGGAATTTTATCGAATAATCGAATCCAGTCATCTACATTAACACTGGATAAATCGCCTTTTACAAAAGATTGTTTAGTGGATTTAAACGCATTTTTTTCTGGGTCAGAAGCCACTGTACCCAACAAAAGATTCAGTTGTTGTAATTGATATTGTTTTTTATCGCTGATCCAATCACTTTTTAAAAGCAACAACTCTGGCAAATGAGCTTGAAATGATAACGACTCCTGAGCCAAACGCACCTGTAATTGAAGTGATTTTCCTTTTAATGCCTGCTGATGAAATGGCTCGGGTAACAAGCTCGTGGCTTTAGACAAATCGCTCTTTAATTGAATGTCTATCGAAGAGGCTTTTTTATCTCGAAACGGAATATTAATAGCCAAGTCCCAGGGGACAGGACGCTCAAAAAAAGGATTGGGCTTGGTTAAAAAATTCCCCCCCCCCTTAATCACAATTTGATGTGCTTTGGGGTGTGTTTTTACCGAAAAAGTACTTGGATAATCAAAAACATGGGCCGATAAATGAGAGGCCTGAATACCTTGTTCACTGAATGCCAGTACTCCTTGCATTTTTTTCAAAGGAATTTTGTCAAATAACGTCATACCTGACTGCTTAAACACCACCTTGCCCGATACCTTTTCTTTTTGGCCTGAATAACCCGCAAGAGGAATCCAAACGCGCTCTAAATTGACATCAACCTGCCCATCAAATTGAGCACTTTCAATAAAAGGTTCCATATTTAACAATCGCGCCAACGGTGACAACGTTAAATACGACATGGCTTGTTTTAGTTGTGTTTGCACATGCCCTTTAAACACCAGCGCCACATTTTGAGTGTTCATTTTTTGAATCAACACCTCAACCGCTTTTGCCTGAATATGCGCACCGACATTCACTTCTGGCGTGGTAATTTTGAGCTGATACGGCGTAAATTCAAGCCGCCCCGTAAAATTTTTCAGTGGTGGCCAATCCGAATCAAAATTTAAAACCGCTTGCTCCACCGTTGCAGACACTTTAAACACCCCTTCGGAGTCTTTAAAGGGAAATTGTTTTAAATCCCCTTTCAACGCCACACTTGCCTGAATATTTTCTCCTGAAACCAGGGCCATGTTTAACCATGTCTGCAACTTTCTACCCATTAACTGATAGGGCATGTATTGCTTTAGTGTCTCGATGGAGCCAACCTTGATGCTTAAATTTACATCCACCTCTCCTTGCGTATTGGCTGTTGCACTAAGAACAACAGGCATTTGATCTAACATAAAGGATAACGGGGTCAGTATCCATCCACCTTTCGCAGGTGTGTTTTGCAAATGAATTTCATTTGGCAGCGTAATTTTTACCCCCCCTTTAGGCAAATTCAGGCCTGTTAGAATAATCGGATACTCGGTTTTAAGTTCTAAATGCTGTTGCTGTTTGGAAAAGTGAAATTGTTTTAATTCCATACCAGGGTAATCGGAGGCAGGCAACTTTAATTCTTTAATTAACATCTCTGAAAAGGGTAATTTAAAGGTTTGCCAATTAAATGTCCCTTTTACCCCTTCAATCGCCAGCCCTGAGCTTTGGTTAAAGAAATTTGCCACGTTAGAAACGTCAATCAATGACTGAATCACCTCTTTAAAAGGGGCAATATCAAAACGCTCTGCCTGAAAATGCAATTGATGATTTTTTTCAAAATTCAGCTCAATGGGCGATACCGTTTTAATGTATTGGTTATTCAGCTGAATTTTAGACAGTGTAAACTGCCAATCTTGCAATGCCCAAACCAGTTCTAACCCAACATGTTGCGGTAAATTTTCCTTCTTTTGATGCCATTTCAATGCCTGGCCATTTAAGTTAAGCACCAATTTGGATAGTTGAGATTGCGTCACTTCTGCCTTTAAGTCCAGCATCAATTCCCCATCAGGCAACTTTTGGTGCCAGACCTCAGGCAGTAATTGAATGATGCCTTCAACCCGAAGAGGTTGAAAAGAAAAAAGCGTCAATTCGCCCTGAGCAATATGTCCCAATAAATCAATATCAAAGGTTGATTTGAAGCCAAATCGTTCATAATTCAAACTGTCTTGATAGGCAATGCCCAGCTCCGATACCACATTTAATTGAATGCCTTTTAACGACTGGTATTGATAAATATGCACATTGATATCTGAGTTTAAAACCGAATTTATCTGCACATCCGATGCTTTAACACGTTGCCAGAGCTGGCTTATATTGGCATTAATTTTAGTAAAGTCGGCCACATCCAAATCAGAAAGGGTTTGCTTATTCCATCCCAATAAAGATTTTTCAGTGCCCTTGTTTACAGGAGGTTCAGGCTGATAAACGGCCTTCTGAATCGTTAAATACTCCCCAAATTTCATGGTTGGAATCAGCATGGAAAACACATTAATATCCACATCAAAATCCTGAACGGTTAAATGATATTTTGTATTGGCAACCTCCAAATTTTTAAGCTGTAACTGAAACCCCAACCAATCTTGCTGTATCTGAATCGTTTCAAACGCAATTTGACTGTCCGTTACCCACTCCACGCTCTCGATAAACGAATCTGGCGCATACTGTGCCCACGAAATAAACAAACGTGTTATCAACAAATAACCAACCAAAATGGCGAACAATATTTGCAACAGATGATGTGTATATCTCACAATCATATGACTTTAACGCCTAAACCAGACCCATAACGCTTCACTGCTCACATCATCACCACATCAAACTGTTCGGCTGAATAAGAACTCTCAGCCTGAAAACGAATGCTTTTATTCAAAAAGACCTCCAGTTCCGCCACACTGGCCGAGTCTTCATCCAAAATACGAGACACCACCGATTCGGATGCAATCACACGGTACTTTTCTCCTTCAAATGAACGAGCCATGCGAGTAATGTCCCTAAAAATTTCAAACGCAACGGTTTCAGCGGTTTTAACCATACCTCGACCACTGCATACCGAACACGGTTCACAAAGTGTTCGCTCTAAAGAATCACGAGTGCGTTTGCGTGTCATCTCTACCAACCCTAAATTAGAGATACTGCTGATAGACGTTTTAACGCGGTCTTTACTTAGCTCTTTTTCCAGCGCAACCAACACATGTTTTTTATGCTCTTTTAATGCCATATCAATAAAGTCTAAAATAATAATGCCCCCCAAATTACGCAACCGTAACTGGCGTGCAATGGCTTGAGTTGCCTCTAAATTAGTTTTAAAAATGGTCTCTTCCAAATTTTTATGCCCCACAAAACCACCCGTATTCACATCAATGGTAGTCAGTGCTTCAGTTTGATCAATGATTAAATAGCCTCCCGATTTTAAATTGACCCGTTTATGCAATGCGGCTTGAATCTCTTCTTCAATGTTATACAAGTCAAAAATAGGACGTTCTCCTTGATAAAGCCCTAAACGATTGGTCAATTCCGTTACATACATTTCAACAAAATACTCCATTTTTTTAAGGGTTTCCGTTGAGTCAACCCGAATTTTTTCAATTCGCTCAATAGGAATATCTCGCATAATTCTTAAATACAGGGGTAAATCCTCATAAATCAAGGTGGGGTTACATGCTTTGGCTGTACTCTCCTGAATGCCTTTCCACAAACGCTGTAAATAAATCATATCAGCACGAATTTCGTGAAAATCAACCCCCTCCGCCACCGTACGGACAATAAACCCTCCTTCCGAGTCCTGAAATTCTGGAATGGTTTGTACCAATTCACGCAAGCGTTCGCGCTCTTCACTTGCTTCAATCCGTTGAGAAACACCCAAACTTTTTTCAAATGGCATATAGACCAACATTCGAGAAGGGATGCTCACATGCATGGTAATGCGTGCTCCCTTGCTTCCCAAGGGATCCTTCATTACCTGAACCATAATTTTTTGTCCTGGATACAACAACTTACCAATGTCTTCACAATCATAGGTCTTGTCATCCCCTGTTTTTTTCTGGCAGACATCCGATACATGTAAAAAAGCCGATTTTTCAAGCCCAATATTCACAAATGCTGCTTGCATTCCAGGCAACACACGATCCACTTTACCCTGATAAATATTCCCCACCAGACCGCGTTTATTAGCCCGTTCAACCCAAACTTCTTGTAACACGCCATTTTCAACCCAAGCCACACGGGTTTCATTGGGTGTCACATTGACTAACACTTTTTCTTCATTATGCATTTCATCATGCCTTTTTAAAATAACGGAATCTCATCCTTCAACCAGCGCCAAGTTGTTATCACGACAACCTCTTTTCAAAAGTTGACTTAATTCAAATAAAGGCAACCCCATTACACCTGAATAACTGCCTTGAATTTGTTTAATAAACTGTGCTCCCACTCCCTGAATAGCATAACTGCCTGCCTTTCCAAAAGGTTCTTCTGTGGCAATATAGGCTTTTATTTCAGCCTGACTCATAGCAGTAAATTGCACCTGTGTCTGACTCAGTGCAGAAAACACCTCTCCATCAAAAACCACTGCGACACCACTCAAGACCTCATGCTCATTTCCAGAAAGCTGCGACAACATTGAAAACGCATCCGCTGAATTTCCTGGTTTACCAAATACTCGGCCATTCTGAAGCACAATGGTATCACTACCAATCACCACAATTCGCTTGCTTTCCAGTTTATTAAACCCCGATAAGGCTTTTTCAATGGCCATTCGCAATACATACGATTTGGGAGACTCATTGGGTAACGCCACCTCTTCAACCGGAGCATGCACTTGTTCAAATACGATGCCTAATTGTTGCAACAGTTCTTTACGCCGAGGTGACGTAGATGCTAAAAAAACAGGATAATGAATTTCAGACAATGCATTATCCTGTTTTGTAAATGTTGTTTTCATAAAAAACCTGCTATTATTTTACTCTTCCTTAAGGAGCTATCATGGATATTATATTACCAAAGCATACACCCACATTGCTTGAACAGACTTTTGATGCCATCTATCTTTACGATCATCCCCTGTTCTCCGTTCTGGCAGAACCAACCGAACTGCCCTGGTTATTAATCATACCCAAACAACCGCTTAAAGAAACGGACTATATTGGTGCACTTTATCAAGAAATACACCAGTTAATTGAGGTCTTGCAACGCTCAGGCTTTGGCCCCCATTTTAATTTAGCCAAATTGGGCAATCAAAATCCGCATTTACACATTCACATTATTTTTAGAACGCAAGAAGATGAAGCTTGGCCCAATCCAGTTTGGTGTCACGAAGGGCTAAAACCGTCTGAAGAGATGCCTTTAACATTTAAAAACGTACTTAAATCCTACTTTAAATAGAGGCACTTTTTTTTACAATACCCAATCAAACAGTTGTGCAAGGTGCAAAGACTTTTTACCACCAAAGTCTTGAATTTGATGACGACAACTGGTGCCCGTTGCCACCACCACATCATTGGCTTGCACTTCTTTTAAAGCGGGCAACAACATTTGTTCCGCAATTTTTTGAGACAAATCATAGTGTTTATAACCAAAATCTCCCGACATGCCACAACAACCTGAGGCAATCACTTCCACTTTTATATCGGGAATTAACTGCAAAACGCACTTTGTGTCTTGGGGTTGAGCCAGTGCTTTTTGATGACAATGCACATGTAACCAAACCTTTCCATAGGGGGGGGGAAATTTTTTCAACACCGGCAGTGTCGCTTGTTGCGCCAACGTTTGTATCAACTCTTCAAATAACAACACCGGTTTAGGTCGCGCTAACCACGCATACTGCGTGCATTCCTTCGGCAACAAAGACGTTACTTCGTCTCGCCATACCAACAGCTCCGATGGTTCGATGCCAATAATCTGATCTTCGGGCGCTACCTCTTTTAATTGGGTGACAATTTCACCTAAAACTGCTTTGGCTTCCGTTAACAACCCTTGGCTTATCAAAACACGGGGAGAGTGTTGTAAGTAAATGGCGCGCACTTCCAGCCCTAATTTATTAAGACAGCTCAATGTCGCTTTAGCCACGTCGGGTTCTTGTTTTACACTGAACAAATCGCATAACACCCAAACACGCCCTACCTTTTGAGCAGTGGATTCCTTGAATTTTTTGGGTTCATTACGCCACCATTTTGCCACATCCAACCCCTGAACTTTTGGCAGTTCACGCCGTGCATCCACCCCCAGTACGCTTTTGGTCACCCCTAAACGTTGCACCCAATTAAACAATGCAGGCCACTTCGCCCCCCAGTTCAATAACAGTCCATAATGCTTCATACTGAATTGTTGCAAAATGGGCTGTTTACGTTGTGTTTGATACAGCACTTCCGACTTCAGTTTGGCCATATCCACACTGGCGGGGCATTCGGAATAACACGCTTTGCAGCCCAAACACAATGCCAAAGCCTCTTGCAGAGCTTCTTGAGAGAGCGCTTGAACGGGATCCGCTTCAGTTAATG
>WFPP01000112.1 GCA_015487495.1 Thiomicrorhabdus sp. | reverse complement strand
GTGATTTATTGGCGCGGGTGCAAGGGGTGTCGATGGCGCAGTATGAAACGATGGGCAGTGGCAGTGTGTCGGCAACGATGGTGAATGATGTGAATACCATTGATAGTTTTTTGGGCACAACGGTGGGTAAAATCATTATTGCGGTATTCTCGTTGGTGGGGATTTCGATTGTTTTATTTTGGTTGCATTGGCAATTGGCGCTGTTTATTTTACTGCTGAATCCGTTGGTTATTTATTTTACGATGCGTTTGGGTCGCAATGTTCAGCGGCTTAAAAAAGAGGAAAATACGGCGCTGGATGTATTTCAGCAGTCGCTGACAGAAACGTTGGACGCGTTGCAACAGATTCGTGCCGCTAATCAAGATAGGGCTTTTTTTGATCGTGTTCGTGGTCATGCCGACAGCATTCGCCAACAGTCTGAGGCGTATACATGGAAGAGCGATGCGGCGAGCCGTTTCTCTTTTATGGTGTTTTTGGTTGGGTTTGATCTGTTTCGTGGTGCAAGCATGTTGTTTGTGGTTTTTTCTGGATTGTCTATTGGTGAGATGATGGCTATTTTTGGTTATCTTTGGTTTATGATGGGCCCTGTTCAGGAAGTTTTGGCGATTCAGTATGGTTATAGTGCGGCCAGTGGGGCGTTACAGCGAGTGAATGAGGTGTTAGATTTAGAGCAAGAGCCACAATACCCTTCTAAAATAAATCCATTTAAGGCAGGAATGCCGGTATCTGTTGCTGTGCAAGCGCTTTCGTTTCAATACCCAAGTAAGGATGATAAGGTATTAAACCATTTGAGTTTTGAAATAAAAGCGGGCGAAAAACTGGCTTTGGTTGGTGCCAGTGGGGGGGGAAAAACAACTCTGGTTCAGCTGTTACTTGGTTTTTATGAGCCAACTTCTGGCAAGGTGTTGTATGGTGACGTTTCGATTGAAGATATTGGGCAGTCTGTTGTGCGTCAACATGTGGCAACGGTTTTGCAACACCCTGTTTTATTTCACCAAAGTATTCGATTTAATTTAACATTGGGAGCGGATATTTCGGAAGAAAAAATGTGGCAGGCATTAAAACTGGCACAGATGGAATCGGTGGTAAGAAAGCTGGATCAACAACTGGATTCCGTGGTTGGACGTAATGGGATTAAACTCTCAGGTGGGCAACGTCAACGATTGGCGATTGCCCGAATGATTTTACAAGATCCAAAGGTGGTGATTATGGATGAGGCTACCTCGGCGCTGGATATGGAAACGGAGCGTCAACTTTACCAACATCTGATGCCTTTTTTAGCCAATCGAACCACGCTTATTGTGGCGCATCGATTGAGTTCAATTAGGCAAGCGGATCGGATTTTGGTATTTGAAGATGGTCAAATCATTGAATCGGGTTGTCATGAAGGTTTATTAGCACAAGGAGGGGTGTACAGTAAATTGTATCGCTAGTTTAGCATTTTCTTAAGTCTGGCAGACTCCTAGGAGTTAAGAATCAGAGATTCCTTGGGGGGGATGCTTTCTTTTATACTTGCGTTAAAGCGTATACAATGAATGCCGTTAGTTTTTTTATTAATTAAGGGCCTTCAATGCTTATACTCTTTTTTATGTTTCTATATAAGGGGTTGGGCAGTGTAAGGGTCTTGCATGGAAACAGATAAGAGGTTAAAAAATGAGTGTTTATTTAAAACAAATTGCAACAGGATTAATGGCTGCCAGTGTGTTGGCAATGGCTTCTTTTGCTCAGGCTGCGGCGCCTTTAAGTGTGCCTGGAGCAACAACAATCAATACGGAAGAAGCCAAAAAACTTTGGGAGTCGGGTGCGACGTTTATTGATTCTCGTAAAAAAGAAGATTGGGCGGATGGGCATATCCCTAAAGCGATTCATTTAGATCGTGGGGATCGCAAAGTGTATACACGTGAAAATGTGAGCACCATGTTTCAAAAGGATGCCCCTTTAGTAACGTATTGTTATGGAGAAATATGCACTCGTTCATCGCAAATGGCGGCAGATTTGGTCAGTCTTGGGTACACCAATGTGTATTTTTATCGTGAAGGCTTTCCAGGCTGGTCTTTTGCTGGCTATCCGATTGAAAGTAAATAGCGTTGTTAATGTTTTAGGAAAGCGATTTAATCAGCGCTTTCTTTAGAGATTCCTTAATGTCTATTGAGGAGGTTTGTTTGAATAAAAAACAGGGATGATTATACGTTTAATGTCATTAACTCATATATGTCATTAATTCAGGGCCTGATGGAGTGATTTTAAGGTACTGGGTTGTGGAATGTGTGGTAGAAGGGGGTTTCCAATCCCCAACAACCCAGCGGTGCAGAGTGTTGTATTCGGTTTCGATTGTGTGGTGCTGTGGACGGTGTGTGTGGCCATGAATCATGTGTTGCACGGTTGGAAACGCCTGAAACAGTGTGTACACCGCTTGTGAGTTTACATCCATAATCTCTTTTGGTTTGGTTTCGCTTTGTTTTTTTGAGCTTTGTCGCATACGTTGCCCAATGGCTAAACGGTGTGTTTGACTGAGTTGTAAAAAAGCCCAGGAAATGATGGTGTTTCGAAGCAGTTTTCGCATTCGTTGATAGGCTTTATCATCAGTACAAAGAGTATCGCCATGTAAAAACAGGTAATTTTTTTGGTAGAGAGAGCGCTTTGTAATGTCGGGTAAATGCTGAATACCGGTGGCTTGCCAGAAGGCTTGGCGCATTAAAAAATCACGATTTCCATACTGTAAATAAATAGGAAGTCCTTGATTGGTTAGGTGTTTAAAGCGTTGAATAATGGGGTGGTATTGCGTTAGCCCAATGTCGTCTCCTACCCACATTTCAAATAGATCACCGAGTATGTAAAGCGCTTCTGCTTGAGGGGCTTTGGTGAGCAAAAATTGTTCAAACGCCTGATTAATGGGATGGGTGGGGTCAGGTTGCAGATGAACATCGGCAATGATTAGGGTATAAGGCTTCATACTTCTGATTTTAGCAGTGTTTGAGGCGTGAGGGGCGTGTTTTTTAGCACTTAGCGTTTAATTTAGGGGGATGACTCAATGGCCTCTAAAAAAGGGTAAATTAAGAAACCTCTGAATAAGTCGCTTAATTTCTGGCAACGCCATTTTTTCGTATCAAGGCAAATGACTGAAGCCATGTCTAGACCTTGCAAAGGCATTTAACGCCGAGGCGAATAAAATGACTAAGCCCCGTAGAGAGAGCCTTCAAGTCTTTCTTTTCGTTGTTGGGCTTTTTTAGAGGTGAGTTAAGGCATTATATTTGTTATTTGTTGTAATTCAGTTTTCCTCTTCAACGAGCGTGACTTTTGTAATTAAAATATCTTCAACAGGGACATCTTGATGGCCGCGACGAGTGGTGGTTTCAACATTCGCAATGGCATCTACGGTGTCCATTCCGTCTATGACTTTACCAAATACAGCGTAGCCCCAGCCTTGTGGGTCTTTGCCCGTATGGTCTAAAAAAGCATTGTCTTTCAGGTTAATAAAAAACTGTGTGGTTGCAGAATGTGGGTCACCTGTTCGAGCATAAGCTAAGGTGCCACGTTCATTTTTTAAACCATTATCGGCTTCATTTTCAATAGGGTCACCAGAGGGTTTGTCTTCCATGCCGGGTAATAGCCCACCTCCCTGAATCATGAAATTTGGAATGACACGGTGAAACAGGGTGCCATTAAAAAAGTGTTCCATAACGTAGTGAATAAAGTTTTCTGTTCCAATCGGGGCTTTTTCATCATTCAGTTCGACGGTAATATCGCCCAAGGTGGTGGAGATAATTACTTTTGACATGTTTTTTCCTTTCTGTTTTTAGGTGAAACGAGTGGTTATATGCTCAGGTTACCTAATTTATACTATTTGATTTGTTCTGCTTTGATTATGGTAACGGTTTTTTTAGGGACATCAATCATCCCCTTGGTTTTACCTGTTGGGATTGTGCGGATTTTATTAACGGTTTTCATACCTTTAATAATACGGCCAAATACGGCATATCCCCAAGCACGATCTGTTTTTTCGCGGTAATCTAAAAAGCCATTTTTAGCAACATTAATAAAGAATTGTGACGTGGCTGTATGAGGTTTACTGGTGCGAGCCATTGCAACGGTGCCGACTGTGTTGCGTAAACCATTATCGGCTTCGTTAGAAATGGGTGGGCGTGTTGGTTTTTTTTGTAAATTTTCATCAAAGCCCCCCCCTTGAATCATAAAGTTTGGAATGACTCGGTGAAAGATTGTGCCATTATAAAAACCATCGTTAACATAGGTTAAAAAGTTTTTAACGGTATTGGGTGCTTTATCAGGATATAACTCCATGACAAAATTTCCTACATTGGTTTCAAATAGAACCTGGGGGTTTTGTTTTGTGGCTTCGGATTTTGGGTTGGCATTGCTGTCAGGTTGTGCCAAGGCATTGGTTGCCATAAAGAGGGTGATCAGTAGTATTTTAAAGCTTAAAAAGAGCTGTCTTGTCATCGTTCATTCCTTTGTTTTAAGTTACAATATGCGCATTTTAACACTAAGGCATTATAACTTCCCTAATTCCCCAGATAAAAAAACCATTTATAGCATATTAAAATAACGAGGGTGCAATGCATGGTTTTTTGGAGTTCAGAGGGTGTTTTACCTTTTTTAAGCCATAGGATATTACATGAGTTTGCAAATTTACAATACTGAAAAACGTCAAAAAGAGACCTTCGTTCCGATTAAGCCAAATCAGGTGGGTATGTATGTTTGTGGCATTACGGTGTATGACTTGTGTCATATTGGACATGCACGTGTCATGGTGGTATTTGATATGGTGGTGCGTCACTTGCGTGCATTGGGGTATGAGGTTAATTATGTGCGAAATATTACCGATATTGATGACAAAATCATTAAGCGTGCCTTGGAGAAGGGGGAGTCTATTCAGGCGTTGACTTCTCGAATGATTGATGAAATGCATGCAGATGAAGATGCAATGAATGTGCTGCGTCCAGATATTGAACCCAAAGCGACGGAGTATATGGAAACGATTAAGCAGATGATTGAAACCTTGGTGGCAAAAGGTTTTGCGTATCCTGCGAAGAATGGAGATGTGTATTTTAAGGTCAAGTCATTTGAACAATACGGGCGCTTGTCAGGCAAAAACATTGATGATCTTGAAGCGGGTGCTCGGGTGGATGTGAATGAAATAAAGCAAGATCCTATGGATTTTGTATTGTGGAAAGCCTCTAAAGAAAATGAGCCAGCATGGGAGTCAGCTTGGGGTGCGGGTCGCCCAGGTTGGCATATTGAGTGCTCGGCAATGGCCACGCAGTGTTTGGGAAATCATTTTGATATTCACGGAGGGGGAATGGATTTATCGTTTCCGCACCATGAAAATGAAATTGCACAATCGGAATGTGCGACGGGTGAACAGTATGTAAATACGTGGATGCATTGTGGGTTTGTTCGAATTGATGATGAAAAAATGTCTAAATCATTGAATAATTTTTTTACTATTCGTGAAGTATTAAAGGCCTTTCACCCAGAAGTTGTGCGTTATTTTTTATTGGCAAGTCATTATCGTAGTCCAGTCAATTACTCTCAAGAAAATCTGGAGTCAGCAAAAGCCAGTGTGGGACGTTTGTATTCTGCTTTAGAAGGCATTGTCCCTGCTGAGGCCGAAAAAGAAAGTGCATTTGAGGGTGCATTTATGACGGTGATGAATGATGATTTTAATACCCCAAAAGCGATGGCGGTTTTATTTGATTTGGCCAAGGAAGTGAATAAGACCAAGTCGCCAGCGTTGGCTGGGCTATTAATAAAACTAGCCAACCAAATTGGGTTATTAGAAGAAGAGGCGACGGCTTTTTTTAAATCTCAACCCAGTACCTCTGAACTGAGTGATGAAGACATTGAACAGCTGATTGTGGCCCGTAAAAAAGCGAGGGCGAATAAAGATTTTGCCCGTTCAGATGATATTAGAGAACGTTTAGGTGAGCAAGGAATTGAGTTATTGGATTCTGCATCAGGTACAACTTGGCGTAGAGTTTAAATATTCCTCCCCTTCATACTTTTGATAGGGGGGGGGAATTTTTTAAGGGTGGTTTGGATCGGTTTTCTGAACAACGGTATGGTTGCCAATATCGGGCATAACGTCTTTTAACCGGTCGTATCGCTGGTTGAGTAGTGATTTAAAAATGGTGGTGTATTCCAAAACGGCTTTAACATAGGCGCGAGTTTCACTGAAGGTAATGGAATCTATCCATTGATCTGCGGGCAGGGTACCTGTTTTGGGTAGCCAGTGATCAACGCGATTGGGACCAGCATTGTAGGCGGCAGTAGCGAGTACCTTATTGCCTTTGTATTTTTCATTTAAATAGTTTAAATAAGCGCTGCCTAGTTCAATATTATTTTCTGCTTGCGTTAATTTTTTATAAGAAATATTTCCCCCCCCTAGTTTTTGACTGATATATTTAGCTGTTTTGGGCATGATTTGCATTAATCCTGTTGCTCCAACGGGAGATTTTATATCGACAGAAAAGGCGCTTTCTCGACGCATAATGCCGTAGATCCAGGCAGGATCAATTTTATTTTTTTCGGCATGTTGCATTACGGGTTCTTTATAAGGGGTAGGAAAACGCAAATGCAGTGCGTTCCACTCTTTGGCTTTGGCCATAGAACGGATGGCTTGTGCGTGCTGTTGCCATTGGTTGGCTAATACGCCCACGGCCTGAAATTCATTTTTATCAACTTTATTTAGCAGTTGATACCACTCACGCTTGGTGCTTAAAGGCCAGTCAATTGCCAAAAGTTCTTGTATGCGAACCAGTTCGGGGTATTTTTTAATCAGGGCTTGAGTATCAACTTGTTTGACAGGGCTAGGATTAAACTGATAGGGCAGGTTTAAATGATCGGCAGCCAGAAAGGCGTAGTAGTTTCGTTGTTTGGCCAGTTTTTGATAGAGTGCATGAGCACGTTCAGGTTGCTTGGTGGCATCAAAGGCACGCGCTTTCCAATATAACCACTGTTTGTTATTTTGCTCTTTTTCTGGCATCAGTTCAATGATGTCGAGTAACTCTAGCCATTGTGAATGTCTGATGGCAATTTGTGCTTGCCAGCGCAGGGTTTCCTCGTTTTTATGGCCATTGGTGTTCACTTCTTGTAATAATGTTTTGGCTTGAGGCGCGTAGCGGTAAGCGGCCCTTAAAGCCACTTTCTGGTTTAAGGCCAAATATTGATCTCGATTGAGGCCATATTGCTTGTAATATTTTTCTAATGTTTGTTTAGCCAGTGCTGCATCTTTAGAGGCAAGGTAGCGAACGCCTTGGGTAAAGATTTTTTTACGGATGGGGGGGGATAAATATTGGGGTAACGGTTTGGCAACCAATCGCGGGTTTTTATACACCTTTAGCCAGTATTGAAGCATTTTTTGGTCTTTTTTAGAGAGATCTTTGCTTAATTTTTTAGCAACATTTGGTTTTCGTTTGTGCATGGCAAGTGTTATGCGGTTCCAAACCATTGTGCCTGTCAAGTGTTTGTTTTTTCTTAGTAATGTGTCAATTGGACGGCATGCTCTGTTTAGTGTAACGGTGTTCACCCAAATGGTTTTAGCATACTTTAAAGCTGTTTTGAGTTGCTTACGGTGTGCTAAAGCCTGAATGTGATAGCATTGTAATGTTAGGCTTTTTTGTGGTGTGTACTCTTCTAAATAAGTTGTCCAATCGCCTGTTTTTGCAAGATGAGTCAGCCACTTACGGTACAGTGCGTTGCCAATGTAAGTGTCTTGATTGTCTTTAATAAATGCTTTAATAAGTGGTTTTGGTGTTTCATTTAAATGAAGACGATAGTCGTGGTATAGCACGTAGGGGTAGAGAGCGTAATCTTTGAGCTTGCGTTTATAGTAGGCAATTGCTTTACGGTCATTGCTTTTAATGGCTTGATAGGCATCTAAGAAATCTTGTTGCGATTGGCTCAACGATTTTGGTTGTGCCATCAGTTGACTGGTATGACTGAAAAGCAAAACAAGGAGGCTGATTAAGATAAGCGTGTTTTGCATGGGGTATTGCGCTTGAAGCAGTCGACCAGTCATGTCTGTTTTAACTACCCTCGAATTGGAATCTTTAAAATTTGCCCTGGTTTTAAGTAGGCGTTGGGTGATAAGTTATTATACGAGGCCAGCGCTTCTGTAGACACTTTATTTTTTTTGGCAATTTTCCAGAGGCTGTCTCCTGATTTAATTTTATAACGTGCAAAACGCGGTTTGGCTTGAGTCGGTTTTTGAGAGACATAAATGGATAAGGTTTGTCCTATTTTAAGGGGTGTTTTGCGTTTGAGCTGATTCCACTTGGCTAGGGTATGCGAGCTTATTTTGTATTTTTGAGCAATACTCCATAGTGAATCCCCCGCTTTAACTGTATGTTTTATAACGTGTTTTTTAGACGGTGTTGGCGTTTTTAATTTTTTATCTGCTTTTTTAGAAGAGGCTTTTGCTAACACTGTCTTTGGTTGAGCTGGAATTGGAATCAATAAGGTTTTACCTGCACGAAGCCGACTGCTTTTCATTTGGTTAATTTTTTTAATGGCGGTTTGTGTGGTGTGATAACGCTGTGCAATCACACTTAAGCTTTCGCCCATCTTAATTTTATGCTTTACCCACTGGATATTAAACAGGTCGCTTGTTGCCCCAACCTTTTTTTGAAAAGCTTCTACTTTGTGTCTTGGTAGCAGCACTGTGTGAGGGCCATCGGGTGGTGTAGTTTGAGCTAAATAACCCGCGTTCAGTTGCTTAAAGGTGTTCTTAGGGATTTGTGCCAGTTGCATTACTTTTGTAAGGTGTACTTGTTTGGGAAGTTGCACTTCGGCAAAAAAGGGGGCGTTTTCAATCGGCTCTAATGTAATATCAAAATGATCAATATGATTGATAACATGTGATACAGCAAGCAATTTAGGAACGTAATCTTGAGTTTCTTGTGGTAAGTAGGGTTGAATCTCCCAAAAATCAGGTTGACTGTTGGTTATTTCTCCCCCCTGTTTTTGGTTGTATTTTTTAATGGCTCGTTGAATCGTGCCTGGGCCAGCATTGTAGGAGGCTAAGGCCAGTAGCCAGTCATTGTTATTGAGTTGATACAGTTCTTGCAAGTAGTCTAAAGCAGCTTGTGTGCTTTGTTGAATATCTTGACGCCCGTCATACCATTCATCTTGTTTTAAGCCAAATATTCGTGCGGTACTTGGAATAAATTGCCACAACCCTCCTGCCTCTTTATTGGAACGGGCCGTTGGTTGAAAACCACTCTCAATGATTGGTAAAAGTGCAATTTCATAAGGCATGTTTCGCAGTTGTACCTGACTTAAAATATAGTGTAAGTAGGGTTGAGCACGCTTGCTGACCGCGCTTAAATAATTTGGGTTCTTTCTAAAGTATTCAATTTGGCTTTCATACTGCCCCAGATGCTCAATAGATAGATGAAACTGATGTTGCATTTCGTTCCAGATAACAGGGTGAAAGCTACGGTTGATATCCGCAGAAGAGTGCTCTTCTGGTGTGAGATCAGGGGCTTGACGATAGGTTGTGTTTTGAGAGTGTGAATCTTTATTATAAGGTTGAGTCTGAGAAATCAAGGTTGGTTTAAAGTACGGTTTTTTCTCAAGCGCTTGATAGTTACTGGGCGCACTTGAGGTAAAGGGGGCTAATACACAGCCTGATAAAAAAAGCAAACTAAAGACAACAATACCCAAGAGATATTTCGGGGGTGAAACAGGGATAGTTTGCTGTAATGGGTTGTTTTTTAAACAGAATAAAGTCATCATCATTTTAAGGTTGTCGGTCATATTGGTCTTTCCAAAGACGTAAGGTTTCAAATAAACTGGCAGGGGTCTCTTCTGCCCCACGTTGCAATAGTGTTTGTTTTATAGCGGGTTGGTCAAAACGTAAAAAGGGATTGGTCTCTTTTTCTGTTTTTAATTGGCCTTGAGAGTGGGTGAGTGGTGCGGGATAGTGTGTGCTGAAATCCGCTAATCGCTGTTGCAGTATAGGGTTGTTTGGTTCGACTTGAATCGCAAAGTTAAGGTTGTCTTCGGTGTATTCATGCGCGCAATAGATAGGCGTTGCATCTGGTAGAGCCCTTAATTTAAGCAAGGATTGACTGAATTCTTCTATTGTTCCGCCTAGCAAACGCCCACATCCCGCTGTAAATAAGGTATCGGCACAAAATAATGCTTGCTCATTGTAATAGCTAATGTGATCTGGTGTGTGACCAGGGGTATCCAGCACCGTTAGAATAAAGTCCTTAAAAATAGGAATGGTATCGTTCTCTTTAAGACGAACTTGAATGAAGGGGTTGTTCCTCGTTTTTTGAGGGCCAAATACCGTAGCCGTTGGACAGTGCTGTTTTAGTGCTGCAATCCCATTGGTATGATCAAAGTGGTGGTGGGTAATTAAAATCCCTTTTAGTATTAAATGATGCTGAGTCAGAAAATCGATGATTTGCTGCGATTCACCTGGGTCAATGACCCATGCGTCAGCGTCTTGGTAAAGTACCCAAATATAGTTGTCATAGCTGCCAACGAGAGCAGGAATTCCAATGATTTTCATATCGAAAAAACAGCGCAATTGTTATAATTTGGAGTATTTTATACCTAAACTGCTTGGAAATGCAGGATTTTGAAAAGAGCTTCCTTAGGAGAGTGATGTGAATCAAGGATTTCAGCAGGCTTTAAATCACTGGGCGTTTACATTAAATGGGCGAGCCGTTTTTGAACAAGAAAAAATATTATTAGGCGATGCCATTAAAAACTTATTTGGCTATTATTGTGTGCAGTTGGGTGCCCCAACCCTAAAAAGTATGATGTCAGAAAGCCGTATTCAATATAAAGTGTTGTTGGCTTCGGAGCTAAAAGAGGAGGGGGGAGAACAATTGGACCCCCATTGTCATTTTATAAAAGCCGATTTAGATTACTTGCCCATTGCCAAAGAGAGTGTGGATGTGGTTTTGCTGCCTCACAGTTTGGAAATTGCCGCCGATCCGTACTATTTATTAAGGCAGGTGGATGCAATGTTGCGACCAGAAGGGCACATTGTGATTACGGGATTTAATCCATTTGGTTGCTTGGTCATGCGTTTTCGTTTTTTTAAAAAAGAGACGCTTTTTAGGCAAGCACAGCTGACGCGTTTGAGCCAAATTAAAATGTGGTTGGAGGTATTAGGGTATGACATACAGTTGCAGCGTTACAGCACGGTTACCTGTTTTGCACAAAGAGAACAAAAGACACGCCGAATTGCTTTGTTGGAATGGATAGAGCAACGGTTGTCAAAATGGGGATTGCAGTTTGGAAATGTGTACTGTTTGGTCGCAAAAAAACGCGTAGACAGCCCTACCTTGGTCGGTGCAAAATGGCACATGCCCAAGTGGCGTATTATTCCAAATAAACCGGTTTCTGTGGCGCAGAATCCGCGTATGAAAAAAAGTGAAGACACTTCAAAAGAAACTTGAGGTGTCAGTTATGAGTCCGCCTTAACAGGTTAATTTAAAGGCTATTACAACAGTAACAACAAGAAGGGGGTGAAACTGTTTTTGAATATTACCAATTAAGGTTTTTGCCAGAGGCTTTGGTGAGTTCAGAAAGTTTTTGTTGGTGTGCTTCTTGTTCTTGGGCATTGGCATAAATGATTTTAAGGGGCGCACGCTTGGTTATTTTAATGGTTTGAGTTGAATGGTTGCTTTTTTGTGCACTGGGCTGATTTTGTAGCATGAGAGCAGTTTGTCCACCTGTCATGCTTAAATAGACATCGGCCAGAATTTCTGAATCGAGCAAGGCACCGTGAAGCGTTCGATTGGAATTATCAATGTACAGACGCTTACAAAGTGCGTCGAGAGAGTTTCGTTGTCCAGGGTAGGCTTTACGGGCCAGTTTGAGGGAGTCGGTAATGGTGCAGTGGTCTTCTATTTTTCCCCATTTGTTATTAGGCAAGAGTGCCAGCTCATTATTAATAAAGCCAACATCAAAGGGGGCGTTGTGAATAATTAATTCAGCCCCTTTAATGTATGCCATAAATTCATCTACAATCTCGGAGAAAAGGGGTTTGTCTTTTAGAAAGTCATCGGTAATACCGTGAACATCAATGGCGTCTTGTGGTACGGAGCGTTCAGGAAAAATGTACTGGTGATAATTATTTTGGGTTAGACGGCGTTCTTTCATTTCAACCGCACCAATTTCAATAATACGGTCACCGTTGTGAGGGTCAAAGCCAGTGGTTTCTGTATCAAGTAGAATTTGGCGCATTTGTATTCTCTTTTCTGTAAAATTGTAGGGCGTTATTTTACCTTAAGGAAGCTCCGAATAAGTCGTTTAATTTCTGGCAACGTCATTTTATTCGCATCAAGGCAAATGACTGAAGCCATGTCCAGACCTTGCAAAGGCATTTAACGCCGAGGCGTATAAAATGGCTAAGCCCTGTGGGGTGAGCCTTCAAGCCTTCCTCTTCGTTGTTATGCTTCTTGTGAATGGAATAACCATTCCCTGCGAAACAGGCCTAGAATAGGAAGGCTTGAAGACTCACAGAATGTTAAGGGACTTATTCAGAGGTTCTTTAACCCCTCTGATAAAAATATGAAAGGAAGGTGTATGAAAATTAAAAAAGGCAGTCGAGTGACATTTCACTATGAGTTACGCGATGACAGCGGCAAGGTTGTGGATTCCACTTTTGGTGGTGAGCCCGTTATTTATATTCAAGGAGAAGGTGAAATTATTGAAGGTCTTGAAGAACTAATGGAGGGAGAAAGTGCAGGATTTGAAGCAAAAATAACCCTTCCGCCTGAAAAAGCTTATGGGGTAACTAATGAAAATTTAATTGTGTTTGCCGGCCCGGAAAACTTTGAAGACAATGTTGAAATTGAAGTTGGCTCAACGGTTGAAACAGAGGATCCAGAGGGAGAGATGATTACGTTTCGAATTATTGAGGTAACGGAAGATAAGGTGTACTTGGATGGCAACCACCCTTTAGCCGATCAAACACTGGATTACAAGGTGGAGGTGTTGGAAGTGCATTGAGTGTGTTTTTTTCGTCCCGCCTTGTGGTGATAAAAAATTGAATCAAAAAAGCAACTTTAGAAAAAGCTGTAAAGCTGTATTGGGATGTTTTTAAGCTTTTTGGTTTGTCTTTACATTGCCACATGCTAAGTTGCCTGGAACGGCAATGTGAATGCGTTTGGGGTCGGGTAACATTAAATTGTCCATAATATTCGAAAACTCTTCAAAAGATTTATTTGCTCCAATACGAATATTAAATGCTTTTTCTTCCGCAATGGTTGATTGACTTAAGCCTTCATAGTCATGTGCAGGAAAAATCACTGTTTCTTCTGGTAGCGTAAAGAGTTTTTGAGTAATGCTCTGGTACAGAGCTTGAGTGTTACCTAATTGAAAATCGGTGCGCCCACAGTCTCTAATTAAGAGCGTGTCTCCTGTAAAGGCAGCCCCCTTAATCAGATAGGTACTGTCATTATCGGTATGGCCGGGGGTGTGAATAATACGGATTTCTTGGGTGCCCAGTGTAAGGACGTCATTTTCAGAAGTCAGGATATCGGCGCATTTTGAACCTGAGTTTTTATGAATAACAATTTTGGCGCCCGTTTTTTCTCGTAAAGGGCCTGCTCCAGTAATGTGATCGGCATGAATATGGGTTTCCAGCAAGTATTTGACTGTTAAACCCAGTTCGGTAATATGTTGCATATCCCGATTAACCTGTTCTAGCACGCTATCAATTACAGCCGCTTCTTTGGTGGTTTCGTCCCAAATTAAGTAGGTATATGTCCAAGTCTCATAATCAAATAATTGACGGATTTTCATGCTTTAAGAGCCCTGTGTTTTGTTTGTTATAATAAAAAGGCTTTGCTTTTGAAATTAATTATTGAGTAGTAATTAACTGTGTTTATAAATATATAAGTACAAGTTAGTAAAATTGTGAATTATTATCCTTATATAAAGTTACCCCGTCAACCATGAATTCTGTTTTATTCCCTTCTCAAAAAAGAGTGCTTTACCCTTTGCTGAATCAATGTTTGGTAAAGGATCGTTTTCGATTAAAACGCGGGTTGCAAAAACTGGATTTTAGCCAGTTATCTGAGTCAGATACTGCGTGGCAACAATGGGTGAATGCTTTGCAAGCATCTTTGGATGAGGTCAATACCCGAAAGGCACGTGTGCCACTTATCCAATATGATGCAGCATTACCTGTTGCGGCCAAAAAAGAAGAGCTGGTGCAGTTGATTCGTGAAAATCAAGTGGTGGTGATTGCAGGTGAAACGGGGTCAGGTAAAACCACGCAAATTCCTAAAATTTGTTTGGAAGCGGGGCAGGGCGTTCGGGGGAAAATTGGTTGTACCCAACCAAGACGGTTGGCGGCAAAAAGTGTGTCGGAACGTATTGCAGAGGAACTTGGCTCTCCATTAGGTGAGGTGGTTGGGTATCAGGTTCGGTTTTTAGATTTGGTTAAGGCGCACAGTTTAATTAAGGTGATGACCGATGGGATTTTATTGGCAGAGATTCAAAATGACCGCTTTTTAACCCAGTATGACACGATTATTATTGATGAAGCACACGAGCGCAGTATTAATATTGATTTTTTACTGGGTATTTTAAAACAGCTGCTGCCTAAACGCCCTGATTTAAAGGTTATTATTACTTCGGCCACCATTGATACTCAACGCTTTGCTGAACATTTTACGATAAATGGCAAACGGCCTCCTGTTGTGGAGGTGTCGGGGCGAACGTATCCCGTTGAAGTGCGTTATCGGCCTTTAGTGCGCTATGAAGACGGTTCTGGGAATGAGATCGAGCAAGATGTGACGATGGGGATTGTGGATGCCATTGAAGAGCTGTCCGTTAAAGACCCGTTTGGTGATGTATTGGTTTTTCAGGTTGGTGAGCGTGATATTAAAGAAACCGCAGAGGTGTTACGCAAGTGTCATTTAAAACACACTGATATTGTACCGTTGTATGCACGCCTTTCGATGGCTGAACAGCAGAAAATTTTTCAGCCATCACAAAAACGTCGTATTATTTTAAGCACCAATGTGGCAGAAACCTCTTTAACTGTTCCTGGTATTAAATACGTTGTTGATCCTGGGTTGGTTCGAATCAGCCGTTACAGTGTGCGTAATAAAGTACAGCGTTTACCGATTGAAAAAATTTCCCAGGCGTCTGCCAATCAGCGGAAAGGGCGATGTGGACGTGTGAGTGAGGGGATTTGTATTCGTTTGTATGATGAAGAGGATTTTCGTTCACGGCCTGAGTTTACCGATCCAGAGATTCATCGAACTGCACTTTCATCGGTTATTTTAACGATGGCGCAATTAAATTTGGGGGATGTTCAGCGTTTTCCCTTTATTGAAATGCCCGCAGAGAAGTCCATTAACGATGGGTTTCGACAGTTACATGAACTGGGCGCTTTGGATGAGAAGCGGCGTTTAACGCCTGAAGGCCGTCAAATAGCCAAACTACCTATTGACCCAAGTGTGGCTAAAATGGTGATTGAGGCAGAAAAAAATGGGGTGTTGGCTGAGGTGATTGTGATTGCAGCGGCGTTAAGTATTCAAGATCCCAGAGAAATTAATGAATCGACCATGCAAGCGGCACGGATGGCACATAGCGTTTTTGAAGATGAGCGCTCGGATTTTTTATTCTTTCTAAATTTATGGCATTTTTATGAGCATCAGCGTCGTCACTTAACGCAAAATAAATTGAGAAAACTGTGTAAAACCCATTTTTTATCCTATATGAGAATGCGAGAGTGGCACGAATTAACGATGCAACTTGAGCAGAGTTTAAAGCGTATTGGAATGCGGGTGGGAAAACTGCATTTGTTTGAAGAAAAACGCATAATGAATAAGCAGGGTATGGCCACGGAAGAGGTACTGGAGCGTTTAAGTGACTTGCACAGCGTGGCGGTTCATAAGTCCTTGCTATCAGGGTTGTTGGGTAATATTGCCATGCGTGAGGATGAAAAGTCGTTTTTAGGTGCGCGTAATACAAAATTATTTATTCATCCAAGTTCCAGCCTGTTTAAACGCAAACCCAAATGGATGTTAGCGGGTGAATTGGTGGAAACCACGAAACTTTATGCACGTAATAATGCTGTGATTGATATTCGTTGGGTAGAACATTTGGCGAAACATTTAATTAAACACAGCTACAGTGATCCGCATTGGCAGAAAAAACGGGGGCAGGTCGGAGCTTATGAGTCCATTACATTGTATGGTTTGCCGATTGTAAATCGTCGTCATTGTAATTATGGGCCAATTAATCCAAAAGAGGCGCGTAAATTATTTATTCGTCATGGTTTGGTGGAGGGAGAGCTGTTTTCCAATGTGGCTTTTTTTGTTCATAACCGTGCATTGGTACAAAAAATTGAGAAATTAGAATATAAGCTACGACGTCCTGATTTTTTAGTGGACGATGAAGTGATTTATCAGTTTTATGATGAGCGTTTGCCAGGGCATCTTTATAACAAACCGGCATTTGAAAAATGGGTAAAGCAAACTCAAAACACACACCCGGAACAAATAGAGGCTCTTTTTTTAACTGAATCGGATTTAATGAAACAACCGGCCTGCTCCAGTTTGGAGCATGAATTTCCTGATCAGGTTTCAATTAGTAATCATCTACATCTGGAAGTGGATTATGCTTTTGAGCCAGGAAAAGCACGAGATGGCTTAATCTACCATATTCCTTTGTCGAGCTTAAACTTAGTCAAACCACAGGACTTTGAGTGGTTAACTCCCGGACTTTTAAAGGAAAAAACCGCTTTTTATATTAAATCGCTTCCTAAGTCGTTAAGAAAGCAATTTGTTCCTGTGCCTCAATATGTGGCGTTGGTGTTGGATGAAATGTCTCCTGAAAAAACACAGGGGGGGGAAAAAAAATCGTATCTTAATCAACTGGTGTGGGCACTTAATCGACGTGGTAACCAGCCTGTTTCTCTTCAGGATTTTTCAGACGTTTGTTTACCAGATTATTTAAATCCCTTTTTTGTATTACAAGATGAAAAAGGGATTACGATTGCAGAAGGGACCGATTTAGATTCACTAAAAATACGTTATCAACATTTGGTTGATGCCAAAATTCAACAACATCAATCCAAAAAGGCTTCGAATGAAAAGGCGGTTTTTAGTTGGGATTTTGGAGATTTGCCTGAGGTTAGAGAGATTAAAAACAAAGCATCCAATATGGTGGCGTACCCCGCTCTGCAACAAACGTCAAAAGGCATTGTTTTAACCCTGATTGGTGAACAAGAGCGTGCGAAACAAGCGCATGGTCAAGCCGTATTGGCCTTAATTAAATTAGTGCTAGCAGATAAATTAAAGTATTTACAAAAAAAGCTACCTTTGCAAAAAGCGTGTTTGTGTTATGCCCCTTATGGAACGTGTCAAGATTTAACCAAACAGGTGATTGATCGTGCTTTAAATCAATTAGTGCCAGAGCCAGAAATCATCCGAAAGCAATCTGTATTTGAAGAGACATTGGAGCAGGTTCGCCAACACTGGATTCATCAGGCGCATGAGGTTGCTAAGGACGTTCAGGCCATTTTGACGCAACACCAACGTATTGCAAAACGTATACGTGGACGGGTGAATCCTCGTTGGCTTGGCTCTGTTGCAGATATTCAAATACAGTTAGAAGGGTTGATTTCAAAAGATTTTGTACGCCAGACCCCCGATGTCTGGTTTAAACAAATAGTACGTTATTTAAAAGGAATTGATGTTCGTCTGGA
This sequence comes from Thiomicrorhabdus sp., assembly GCA_015487495.1. Taxonomy (GTDB): domain Bacteria; phylum Pseudomonadota; class Gammaproteobacteria; order Thiomicrospirales; family Thiomicrospiraceae; genus Thiomicrorhabdus. The sequence goes on along the minus strand of WFPP01000112.1, from coordinate 14,675 downwards.
AAAACTTGATCAAGACCCCAATAAAGACTTGTTGTTGGTGCGTCAAATTCAACCCATTTTGGATGAGTATCAACGCTTGTCTCAAGAGCCCGCTTATCAAACGCTGCCGAATTTGATTGAGCTGAGATGGTGGATTGAAGAATTACGCTTGTCCTTGTTTGCACAACCGATGAAAACATTGAAACCCGTTTCGATTAAGCGTATTCAAAAAAGGATGATGAGCTTGGTTTAAAAAAAGGTTTAAAAAATATTATGAATAAGTAAAAATTAGGAGTAGAATAGCGCCTGAAATTTTTCGTTTTACAAAAAAGGATTGAATATTATGACTTTCTCACTAAACAATAAAGCACCTTATATTTTATCGTGTGCCCTATTAAGTTCAGCGGTGTTATTGAGCACGGGTTGTTCAAAAGAAGGCAATGATAGTGCAACAGAGCAGAGTGAGACAGCCTCAGAAAGCCTGTTAGAGCAAACAACTTCGGCGGCGGTATCCGCTGTTGACAGTGCAAAAAATGCAGTAGAAGAGACCGCAACGAAAGCAACTGAGGTTGCAACGGACGCAAAAGAGGCCATTGATGAAACGGCTACCAAAGTAGCGGATATTGCGACAGAAACCAAAGAGGCTGTTAATGATACTGTTACGAAAGTAGCGGATGTTGCGACAGAAACAACAGATAAAGTAGCCAATGCGGTTTCTAATGCGAAAGAGGCAGTTGTTGAAAAAACAGAGGTTGTTGAATCACCTGCTCCTGAGCAGGTAACAACTGCGGCTGTAGATGGTGCCAAGGTTTTTGCATCTTGTGCTGGATGCCACGGAAGTAAAGCAGAAGGTGGTGTGGGTCCAAACTTAAACGCTCAAACGGTTGCAGACTTAATGGATAAATTAAATCGTTATAAGGCGGGTGAGCAAATTGGCCCTATGTCTGGTATGATGACGCCCGTTGCGAAAGATTTAAGCGATGCTGAAATTAAAGCGGTTTCTGAGTATGTGGTTACATTAAAATAAAAAGTTGCAATCACGGCTTTGCCCGTTTTTGAATAACGTTTATTTGAGTTAAAAAATGCCCCAAATGATTGGGGCATTTTTTTTGGCCTCTAATCATTATTCTTTAATCATTATTAGTGACAGGATAGGGCAAGGGTTCAATAAATGCAGCGTTATCAGATTCAGTAAATAAATCGCCTTCTGCTGATTCCAGGTTTTTTAATGTGCCAATGGCTAGGCAAAGAGTGCCATCAAGTACACCTGAATTAGCTAAAATAACGGTTAATTTATAATTTTTCCCCCCCCTATCCTTTAGCGTAAGAGATTGCCCTTTTTTGAGTACTTGTTCTTCGGTTAAGCGAATGCGAAACATTCGCTTGGTAACTTTGCCACGGTAATGTACGCGTGCAATCATCTCCTGTCCCGGAAAGCAGCCTTTTTTAAAATCAATGGCATTGAGCTTATCTAAATTCAAAAATTGGGCTAAAAATTGTCCACTGGTTTTTAAAGTAATGTCAGGTATTCCAGCGGTAATATTAAGCAAATTCCAGTCATAAGAGTTGGTGACATCGGCATTGCTTCTTAAATGTTTCCAGACACGTTCGATTTGATCTTCTGGACCAAATAGACTGTATTTATGGTAAGGCCCTGGCACTTTAACCACACAGACGTCTTTCATGTCGTTCATTTCAACCAAGCCTGTTTCATAAAGATTTTTAACTTTGGTGCTTAAGCGCCTTTGAACCTCCAAGTCCCCAAATTCACCAGCAAAGCCAATGTGAATCAAATGTTCAGATGCATCGGTTAGTTGCACATCCGAGCGCATAATGAACAGGGTTAAGCGTTTTAAAATACTCTCTTTTAAAGAAGCATCAAAGTTTAAATAAATATTTCCCTGATACATAAACACCAGAAAAATTGCCAATACTTGACCTTTAGGATCGCAGTAGGCAGACAGTTGTGCCTGCGAATCAGACAGTTTATTGATGTCGGTAGTCAGTTGGCCGTGTAAAAAATGAGTGGCTTCACTGCCTGTTACTTTAATGAGTGCCTGATGGGTAAGGCTGGTTAAAACAGGGCCGTTTTTAATTAAAAAACGTTCCAGTTCGGCGTGGCCAAATGTGGTGATTTTACCTGTTTCATCAAATTGAGCATTTTGGTCGTTTAAAAAGGTTAACCATTTTGTATTTAAGGTATGGGGTTGCAACATTCTTTTATCCTTTATTGTTTCATTGCAGGAAATCATACATTAGGAAATGCCTGAGAAATAAAAAATTGACGTTGGAAAATGTATTTTTTCAGGTTTTTTATAATTTTACGTAAAGAGGGAGGGGAGAAGAAGGCTTTAAATAAAAGGAGGCATGGATAAAAAAGGCCAAAATACGTTTCTTGTTATGATGAGTCATTTTGAATTTTTGTCGAACGTTTTTTAGGGGAATGCTTTGAGATAAAAACAATGTTGTCGGAATAAGTTAATTAGCGGTTCACCATAGCGGTTCAATATAGTAGTATGGGGTGATAAATGAATAGGTAAGGCCTGTATTGTTGTATAAAGGCCTTAGGTTGATGAAACTGGAGGTCAGAGGTGTCAGAGTCAAAGAAAGAGTTTTTAACCTTTGTGATAGGTCATGAAGAGTATGCGGTTGAAATTCTCCGAGTGCAAGAAATCAGGGGGTGGCAAGAGCCCAGTCCATTGCCAAATGTTCCTGATTTTATCAAAGGGGTTGTGAATTTACGTGGCACAGTTGTGCCAATTATTGATTTGCGTAAAAAATTTCATCTAGAGGTTTCGTATGATGATACAACTGTTGTGATTGTGGTGCATGTCATTACCTCAACAGGAGAGCGTATTGTTGGCCTGGTTGTGGATGCTGTTTCAGATGTGCACTCTTTTGATGTGAGTAAGTTGCAGCCAGCACCTGACATTGCAAGCTCGATGCAAGATCAGTTTGTGCTGGGATTGGCAACCATTGAAGAGCAACATGGGCTAGGCTATCAAGCCGAACAACGGCAGAATGATGAACAAGAACGTCATTCTCCTCATAACCGTATGGTGATTTTAATTGATATTGATAAGCTGGTTGCAGAAGGGTTAATTGAGTCAATTACAAAAGAAGGAGATACGGAAGGTTTGGCTGTTCCAACAGGCAATGGTTAAGTTAGAAGCTCTGAATAAGTCTGAACTTCTATAGCTAAGCCAAATTCCCATTTTTTGCTTTCATTTGTGAGCCTGTACTTGTTGATGGCTAATACATTTTTAAAATTTGTTTTGGACGCAAAATAGTGGGTTTGGCTTTTTTGTGCGTGTGCGGATAATCCAGATTAAAATGCAATCCCCGGCTTTCTTTACGTCGTTGGGCGCTCATAATCATTAATTCAGAAACGGTTAGCAAATTACGCAACTCAAGTAAATCGCTGCTAATGGTGTGTTGATGATAGTATTCATCAATTTCTTTATGGAGGTTTTTAAGCCGTTGTCGTGCGCGTTTTAGTCGGCTATTATTTCGTACTATGCCGACATAGTCCCACATAACCCGACGTATTTCATCCCAATCGTGTGTGACTAAAATTTTCTCTTTTGGTTCGCTTGTGCCAGAACTGTCCCAACCTCGTATTTCTGCATGTTGCTTGTGCCCCTCTGTATTCAAGGCTTTTTCGATACTTTGAGCGGCCATTTTAGCAAAAACCAACCCTTCAGCAAGGGAGTTGCTGGCGAGACGGTTGGCACCGTGAAATCCTGTGTAAGCCACTTCACCAATGGCATATAAATGCTTTAGAGAGGTTTGCCCTTCAAGGTCGGTTACTACGCCACCACAGGTATAGTGTGCTGCGGGTACAACAGGAATTGGTTCTTTTGTGATGTCAATACCAACATTTAAACAGCGTTCGTAAATGGTTGGAAAGTGGGTTGTTATGAATGCATTCGGTTTATGGGAAATGTCTAAATAAACACAGTCTATTCCATGTTTTTTCATCTCTTGGTCAATGGCACGCGCTACAATATCCCGTGGGGCAAGATCGCCTCTTTTATCATATGTTTTCATAAATGCAGTGCCATCAGGCAGTTGCAACACGGCTCCTTCTCCGCGCAGAGCTTCGGTAATAAGAAATGAGCGGTCTTTAGGGTGATACAGGCAGGTAGGGTGAAACTGATTAAATTCCATATTGCCAATATTGCAACCAACACGCCAGGCCATTGCAATGCCATCGCCTGTGGATGTGTCAGGGTTGCTAGTATACAAGTAGGCTTTGCTTGCCCCTCCTGTGGCTAAAACGGTAAAGTGTGCAGCAATGCCGTAGATTACTTGCTCTTTTTTATTGAGAACGTATGCCCCCAAGCATTGATTGTGTTTTTTGTTTAAAATAAGATCAATGGAAATGTGATTGGGTAGTAAGGTAATATTGGGGTTGTTTTGAACCGAGTCAAGAAGGGTTTTAATAACCGATTCCCCTGTATGGTCGGCTACATGTATGACTCTGCGATGGCTGTGTCCCCCTTCTTTGGTTAGATGAAATGGAAAGCGACTATTCGCCTGGGTGTGTTTGCTAAATGGCACACCGAGTTCAATGAGTTCATGAATGGCTTCTCTGGCGTGAGAAGCAACCACGGCAACTGCCTTGGGGTCACAAAGTCCTGCGCCGGCATCCAGTGTGTCTTTTATATGAGCTTCAATGCTGTCAAAGGGATCCAGAACGCCGGCAATGCCTCCTTGGGCATAACTGGTGCTGCTTTCTTTTAAAGAAGATTTCGCTAACAGAATTACCGAGTGTTTTTGAGCCAGTTTTAAGGCTGACGTTAGGCCGGCAATGCCTGTTCCTATTACTAGAATATCAGTGGTTAAAGTTTGATTGTGTGTGGTCATCCCCATTCCTTAATCATTTTTAAAGCGTCTTTCAAGCCATTTTAAAAGGTTATGCTTTTTTGGAATGGTAGCATAAAGAAAGATTATAATTTAAATTGAATTTTACGTATGCGTAAAAGTTCATATCCATGTTGTACGAGTGTAAAATGTCAAACACCTCTTTAAATTCTCCCCCCCCTGATTCTGTTGTTTTAATTGAGCAGGGTCAGGTGGTTTCGGTTGAAGACGCATTTGCTTATGTGCAGGTTAGGCCTCAGACAGGGTGTTCCGGTTGTTCGGCCTCATCCAGTTGTGGTATATCAGCCTTGGCTGGCTATTTTAAAACGGGAAAACGTGGATTGATTAAAGTTGAAAATCGCTTAAAGGCACAAGTGGGTGATCAAGTGGAATTGAGCCTGGATCAATCGCATTTAATTAAACAGGCCTTTATGGCGTATGGTGTGCCATTATTAGGGTTGTTTGTTTTTGCGATACTTTTTAAACAGTTGGCATTAAGTGTTTTTATTTTGAGTTCAGGTGGGCAGGAATTGGCAACGATTATTGGCGGAGGGGTGGGGTTGCTATCGGGTTGGTATTTCATTCATAAACGATACCAGCCAGTGTTACCCAAGATGACTCAAGTTTTAAAGGTTGTTTGAAGGCTTATCTACGGGGCTTAGCCCTTTTTTGCTTCGGCGTTAAATGCCTTTGCAAGGTCTAGACATGGCTTCAGTCATTTGTCTTGATGTGAATAAAATGGCGTTGCTAGAAAAGGGAGTGATTCAGAGATTCCTGAAAAACGTTTTTTAAAAGCGTGTCATTAGGGGTTGAAAAATAAAGAATGGGTTATTACTACCCTTGTATTCCTATTCAGTTTTTTTGAAGTGCATAAAAAAGGATAAATACAATGAAAAAAATCTCACTGTTTGCCTCTTTATTGCTGAGTGCATTCTTGGTTGTACAGCCAGCATTTGTGTTGGCGAGTGATTCGACAAATAAGGCAACCGTGTCTGGTTTACCAGATTTTATTACATTGGTTGAAGAAAACCATCCTGTAGTCGTGAATATCAGTACGACAAAAGACGTTGGTGGACAAAGTTACCGTCCTCCTCAGTTGAGAGGGTTGCCTGATGAAATGTTACGCTATTTTTTTGGTATCCCAAATTCCAAACTGGACGAATTTCGTGGAGGGGTGCCGAAAGGTCATCCCGATAATTCACCTAAAAAACGTCCTCATTCACTTGGATCAGGCTTTATTATCAGTGAAGACGGTTACATTTTAACCAACCATCATGTTGTGAGTGGCGCGGATGAAATTATTGTGACACTGCATGACCGAAAAGAATTAAAAGCGACGTTAATTGGTTCGGATAAACGCACCGATGTGGCCTTGTTAAAAATAGAGGCAACAGGGTTGCCTTTTGCCAAGATAGGGTCTCGTGAAACGCTTAAAGTAGGACAGTGGGTGTTGGCTATTGGAGAGCCTTTTGGTTTGGATTACACTGTAACACATGGCATTATTTCGGCTTTGGGACGTGCTTTGCCTGATGATACTTATGTGCCTTTTATTCAAACCGATGTGGCCATTAACCCTGGTAATTCTGGGGGGCCTTTATTTAACCTGGACGGCGAAGTGGTTGGTATTAATTCACAAATTTACAGCAGCAGTGGCGGTGCAATGGGGTTATCTTTTTCCATTCCGATTGATATTGCCATGAATGTTGTTCATCAGCTGAAAACCAATGGTGAGGTGACTCGAGGCTATTTGGGGGTTTCAGTACAAGAAGTCACCAGTGATTTATCAAAATCGTTTGGGTTGGATAAGCCTAAAGGCGCATTGGTGGGGGAAACCTTTCCAGATACCCCAGCGGAAAAAGCAGGTATTCAGGCAGGGGACATTATTTTGGAATTTGATGGACAACCCATTCGCAAATCAGCTGATTTGCCACCGATTGTAGGGGTAACTCCTATTGATGAAGCGGTTACGGTTAAAGTGTTGCGTCAGGGTAAAGAGAAAACGTTTAAGGTAACCCTTGCCGCTTTGGGTGAAGAAGATGAGCCAAGAACCCAAAAAGTAAAACCCAGCCGAAATAATCCATTGGGCGCCACGGTTGAAGATTTGGATAAGGCTACCTTACGTAATTTACAGTTGCCTTTTGGGGTTGGTATTAAAGCCGTATTAGGTGGGCCAGCAGAGCAAGCAGGGTTACGACGTGGAGACATTCTTGTGACCATTGATTTTAAACCCGTTAAAAGTGTTAAGGGGCTTAAAGCCTTGTTACGTTCATTGCCCAAAAATCGTTCGCTGCCTATGAGAGTCATTCGAGATGGACGTTCGCTCTTTTTACCGATCACTTTATCGGATTAGGGGCAAAATTAAATATATGCGAATGCTGTGAAATTAGCGTAAAATATGCGGCATTAAATGAACACCAAACACTTACGCTTGATTTGATTTTTTAAAAAAAGTGCAAAGTAAAAGGGGGCAAGTAGCCCCCTTTTTTATTGATTGAGGCCGCTTATACATGTCAGATGATTTAAAATTAATTCGTAACTTTTCGATTATTGCCCATATTGATCATGGTAAATCTACCATTGCTGACCGTTTTATTCATTTGTGTGGAGGTTTATCTGACCGCGAAATGGAAGCACAAGTGCTGGACACAATGGACATTGAAAAAGAACGTGGCATTACGATTAAGGCGCAAAGTGTTACGCTTAGCTATAAGGCTAAAGATGGACAAACCTATCAACTGAATTTTATTGATACTCCCGGACATGTTGATTTTTCGTATGAAGTTTCCCGTTCCTTGGCCGCCTGCGAAGGGGCGTTATTGGTGGTGGATGCTTCTCAGGGGGTGGAAGCGCAAACGGTTGCTAACTGTTACACAGCAATAGAGCAAGGTCTGGAAGTGCTGGTGGTGCTAAATAAAATTGATTTGCCAGCCGCAGAGCCAGAGCGTGTGATTGAAGAAGTGGAAGAAATTATTGGCATTGAGGCCGTTGATGCTGTACATGCCAGTGCGAAAGCGGGCATTGGTATAGAAGAAACTTTGGAAGACATTGTTGCAAAAATCCCCCCCCCTAAAGGTGATCCGGATGCACCGCTTAAAGCTCTTATTATTGATTCGTGGTTTGATAACTATTTAGGTGTGGTATCTTTAGTTCGTGTCATTGATGGTCGAATTGGTAAAAAAACCAAAATGAAAGTGATGTCGACTCAAGAGGAATATTCAGTAGACGATGTCGGCATCTTTACACCAAAACGCACCCCCAAGCCGTTTTTAAATGCAGGTGAAGTGGGATATGTTATCTCGGGCATTAAAGACATTGACGGTGCCCCAGTGGGCGACACGTTGGTGGATGCATCCAAACCCGATGTGGAGGCTCTACCAGGATTCAGTGCGGCACAACCGCGTGTTTTTGCAGGCTTGTTTCCTGTGTCGTCGGAACAATATGAAGATTTACGGGAATCATTACGCAAGTTGCGTTTAAATGATGCGGCACTGCACTTTGAACCTGAAAGTTCAGAAGCCTTGGGATTTGGGTTTCGTTGTGGTTTTCTGGGTATGTTGCATATGGAAATCATTCAAGAACGCTTGGAACGTGAATACAATATTCATTTAATTGTGACGGCACCTACGGTTATTTATGAAGTCTTAACCAAAGGGGGGAAAACATTAAAAATTGATAACCCATCCGAACTGCCTGATATGGGGATGATAGAAGAAATTCGTGAACCCATTATTCAAGCTAATATTCTTGTGCCAAATGAATATGTAGGGTCGGTTATGAAATTGTGTATTGAAAAGCGTGGTGTGCAAAAAAATATGGAATATTCAGGGGGGCAAGTCTCCATTCATTATGAGTTGCCTTTAAATGAAGTTGTACTGGATTTTTTTGATCGTTTAAAATCGTGCAGTCGTGGTTATGCGTCAATGGATTATGAGTTTAAGCGTTTTCAGGCCTCAGATTTGGTTCGTATGGACTTTTTAATTAATGGCGACAAAGTAGATGCATTGGGTGTGATTGTTCACCGTAGTTTTGCGGCACAACGTGGTAAGTTAATTATTGAAAAATTAAAAGGTGTGATTCCACGCCAAATGTTTGATGTGGCTATTCAGGCCAGTATTGGTGCCAAAATTATTGGTCGCACCAATGTAAAAGCCTTGCGTAAAAATGTAACGGCTAAATGTTATGGTGGCGATGTGTCACGTAAGAAAAAATTACTACAGAAACAAAAAGAAGGTAAAAAACGTATGAAGTCGGTTGGGAATATTGAACTTCCGCAAGAAGCCTTTTTGGCCATTTTGGATACGGGAGAGTCTTAATGAGTTTTGAATTAATTTTAGTGATTGCCACGGCCATCACAGGGGTGATCGCTTACATTGATCGAATTATTTGGCGACCAAAACGTCTAAAAGCTGTGGTAGCCGTTAAAGAGCCTGTTATTGTTGAATACGCCCGCTCCTTGTTTCCCATTTTTTTAATTGTACTGGTTTTGCGTTCTTTTATTGTCGAACCGTTTAAAATTCCATCAGGCTCCATGTACCCAACCTTGCAAATTGGGGACTTTATTGTGGTAAACAAGTTTGCCTACGGTATTAAATTACCAGTGATTCAAACCACCGTGATTCCGATAGGTAAGCCTGAACGTGGGGATGTTGTGGTGTTTAAATATCCGGAAGACCCAAAAGTTGATTACATTAAACGCGTGATTGGTCTTCCGGGCGATGAAATTACCTATCTTAACCGTACCTTGTTTCTTAATGGCAATCCGGTTAAAACTGAGATGATTGGTAAATACCGTGGCACAGATTCTGGATCGGTTATGAATGGTGCAAGCATACTTAAAGAGTGGCTTTCAAAAGAACGTAGCCATGAAATTTTATTGGACATGAATAAAAGAAGTTTAGATATGCAGACCATTAAAGTACCAGAAGGTCAGTATTTTGTGATGGGTGATAACCGAGACCACAGTAACGATAGCCGTTTTTGGGGCTTTGTTCCAGAGAAAAACTTAAAAGGCCGTGCGTTTGGTATTTGGATGAATTGGGATAATGGCATTCACTTTAACCGAATTGGTCAGGGGATCGACTAAATGGCAGGTAAAAAATCGGCAAAGTTGTCAGTAGAGCGCCTTGCTAAATTGGGTCAGTTATCTAAAAAACTGGGCTACAGCTATCAAAATATTGGTTTATTACAACACGCCTTAACGCATCGCAGTGTGGGGGCGAAAAATAATGAGCGTTTGGAGTTTTTAGGGGACAGCCTGGTCAACTTTATGATTGCCGATGTGCTGTTTCATCAGTTTTCAAGTTTGCACGAAGGGGACATGAGTCGTGTTCGGGCTCACCTGGTAAAAGGGGATACGTTGGCCTTAATTGGTCGTGAATATGCATTGAGTGATTACTTGGTATTGGGACCGGGTGAATTAAAAAGTGGCGGGTTTCGGCGCGATTCTATTATTGCCGATGCAGTCGAAGCCATTATTGCATCGGTATATGAAGATGGAGGGTTGGACGAATGCCGTGCTTTGGTGCAACGTTTTTATGCTAAACGCCTGCAAGAATTAGACCCGAAAAGCATTGGTAAAGACCCTAAAACCCGTTTGCAAGAGTGGTTGCAATCACGCAATCAACCTTTGCCAGAGTACAGTATTATTATTGTTAACGGTGCGGCACATGCACAAGAATTTACCGTTTCATGTTTTGTAGAAAAACTGAACCTCAAATTTGAGGCCACCGCATCCAATCGTCGCAAGGCTGAACAAAAGGCCGCTGAAGCGGCATTAAAAGCGTTGGGTGAAGCTTAACCCCGTATAATTGGATGTGACAGGGTAAAAGGACAGAACATGACAGATAAAAAAACATTGGATTTAGAAGCCATTTTGGCTACTGATTCAGATGAAACCGAGCAAGAAACCGATTATCAAACGGGATTTGCTGCGGTGATTGGTCGTCCAAATGTAGGTAAATCCACCATTATGAACGAATTGCTTGGGCAAAAACTCAGCATTACTTCACACAAGCCTCAAACCACACGCCACCGGATTCATGGTATTTGCACCACAGATGCATACCAAATCATTTATGTGGACACTCCAGGGATGCACCTGGGGGGAGAGAAATCCATTAACGATTACATGAACCGAACGGCCAACAGTGCGTTTGCTGATGTGGACGTGGTGTTGTTTGTGGTAGAAGCAGGGCGTTGGACCAAAGAAGACGAAGCGGTGGCGCAAAAATTGCACAATATGGATACCCCTGTTGTGGTCTTAATGAATAAAATTGACAACTACAAAAATAAAGAAGACTTGTTTCCCTTTATGAAAACCGTAGGTGAAAAGGTTAAAATGGACACTTTAATTCCCATTTCTGCTTACAAAAGGAGCGGGTTGGATTTAATTAAAAAAGAAGTGTTAAAGTACTTGCCTCGCCAAGCCAAAATGTTTCCTGAAGAGTATGTTACTGACCGTTCACAGCGTTTTTTAGCGTCAGAAGTGATTCGTGAAAAACTAATGCGTGAGTTGGGCGAAGAAGTGCCTTATGGTTCAACGGTTGAAATTGAACAATTCAAATTTGATGAAAAAGAAGCACGCTGGTTGATTAATGCGCTTATTTTAGTTGAGCGTAAAGGGCAAAAACAAATTGTGATTGGTAAAAAAGGCGCTCTCATTAAGGAGATTGGTATTCAGGCGCGTAAGGATCTAATGAATTTACTGGAAGCACGTGTGCATTTAGAGCTTTGGGTAAAGGTCAAAGCCAACTGGTCGGATGATGTACGAGCTTTGGCCAGTTTGGGGTATGACGATAACCACAGTCGTTAAACGGGTGGCTTATGGATATTGAACAGCCTGCTTTTGTATTGCATCGCCGTCCATATCGTGAAACCAGTGCCTTGGTTACTTTTTTTTCACCAGAGTATGGCAAGTTTAATGCCGTGATGCGTGGTGTGAGGGGGGGGAGAAAAAGTGCGTCACAAAAAGCAATGCTGTTACAGCCGTTTCAGCGTTTAACGCTACAGTGGCGGGAGCGTTCTGCCAAGCTCTCTGATCTTGTTTCGAATGTTCAGGTTGAACGTGATCATTTGTCTTTTCCATTGGCAGGAGAAGCCAATATTTGTGGACTGTATCTTAATGAACTGTTATACCGTCTGTTGTTTAACCATGTTGCTGTTGAGCCATTATTTGAACACTATCAACACGCGTTATATCAAATACTGGCTGCCCAAAACCGTAAAGAACATGCGTGGGCATTGCGTCAGTTTGAATACCATTTGCTAACAGAATTGGGGCAAGGTGTGGTGTGTGATGTGGACATTGAGCAACACCCCATTGAACCAGAATCATCCTATTATTTTTACCCAGAAACAGGTGCTGTTAAGGCAGAAAAAGACCGTTTGGCAACAGGCGTTTTTGTGGATGGCAGCAGTTTATTGGCTCTGGCTGAGTGTCGTTATTGTGAAACCGCATTACCCCAGTTAAAACGCCTGTTAAAGTCGGTGTTACACCCTTATTTAGGGCATAAAGAGATTAAAACACGTGAGCTGTTTGCTCATTTTTGATGATAATTAAAAAAATTTCCCCCCCCCTTATTTAAGGAATTTCTGAATAAGTTCCTTAATCCATAAGCTGAACTAAAAGGAAAAAATGATATGAACCCTGTTTATCTTGGGCTAAACATTGATCACGTTGCAACGTTAAGACAAGCACGAGGGACACGCTACCCTGATCCCATTAAAGCCGCTTTGGATGCCGAAATGGCTGGCGCGGATAGCATTACATTGCACTTGCGAGAAGATCGCCGCCATATTCAGGACGAAGACGTAGCGCGTATGATTGCCATGCGCCAAACTAAAGTGAATTTAGAGATGGCCGCCACTGAAGAGATGATTCAAATTGCCTGTGCCTATCACCCCGAAGACGTTTGTCTTGTGCCCGAAAAGCGTGAAGAACTTACCACCGAAGGTGGTTTGGATGTAGTAGGGCAAATGCCTTACTTAACGGATGTTTGTCAGCGATTGGCGCAAGCCGAATGTCGAGTTTCATTGTTTATTGATCCCGATGAACGACAAATTGAAGCTGCCAAGGAAGTGGGTGCACCTGTCATTGAATTGCATACGGGGACTTATGCCGAATTGACCAAACCCGCAGACATTGAAGCTGAACTCAAACGCATTCGTCATGCTGCCGAATATGCCACTCGTTTAGGATTGATCGTGAATGCCGGGCACGGTTTGCATTATCATAATGTACAACCCATTGCGGCCATGACTGAAATTGAAGAGCTGAATATCGGCCACGCCATTATTGCTCAAGCCCTTTTTTCAGGCCTACCTGAGGCCATTCGTGAAATGAAACGCTTGATGATTGAAGCACGTCAACAAGCGTATTTAACGTAGAGGGCAGGGCTTGTGATTGTGGGCGTTGGAACGGATATTGTAGACGTAGAGCGTATTGCCAGAGTTTATCAAAGACAAGGGCAAGCGTTTGTTAAGCGAGTACTCTCTAAAAGAGAACAGCTTGAGCTGGAACAACAACATTATCCCGAACGGTTTCTTGCCAAACGTTGGGCATTAAAAGAAGCCGTTTCCAAAGCGTTAGGAACTGGCATGGCACAAGGCGTTTGCTTTAAAGAGATGACCATTGGGCATAAAGACACAGGGCAACCGATTCTATTATTAGAAGGTGCAACTCAACAAAAAGCCAACGAACTTGGCATTACCGATTGGTCGATCAGCGTCAGTGACGAAAAGCATCATACGGTTGCATTTGTCGTAGCCGAAAATCGACAATAAAAAATTTTCCCCCCTATTGAAAGATAAAAAAGATCCCCAATAAAACCTGTAAAGAATTTGCTTAAAGCTTCCTGAAATAGATTGAGAATGTTTAAAAATGAATAAAAATATTTTAACCAACCTAACTGCAGCAACCATCCTGGCATTAGGTTGGGGCTTACAAAATGATTTGATTATGATGATTGGACTGTTTGCACTGTCTGGCGCATTAACCAATTGGTTAGCTGTACACATGTTATTTGAAAAAGTCCCAGGTTTAGTTGGCTCAGGCGTCATTCCAAATCGTTTTGAAGCCTTTAAAGAAGCCGTTAAAACCCTAATGATGGAACAATTTTTTACACAAGAAAATATTGACCGTTTTGTTTCAGGAAGCCAAACCGGTTCCAGATTAACCTTAGCACCTGTGATTCAAAAAATAGATCTGTCTCCCTCGTTTGACCGGTTGGTCACTGTGATTATGGAATCCTCTTTTGGCAGTATGCTCGGAATGTTTGGTGGAGCAGACGCTTTAACACCATTAAAAGCCCCTTTTATAAAAAGCATGAAAGAATCCATGATTGAAATTACTGAAAAAGACGACTTTAAGCAATTGTTGCAAAATGAAATTGATCAACCCGATGTAATGGCTGACATTCGAACCCATGTTGCTGAGATCATTGACACCCGACTTGAAGAACTTACGCCCAAAATGGTAAAAGAAATGGTGCAACACATGATTCAAGAACATCTTGGTTGGCTTGTCGTGTGGGGGGGCGTATTTGGCGGAATTATTGGTCTGTTTTCAGCTATTATTTTAAGTATTCGATAAGAAAGAAGATTAAGATAAAAATAAAATCGGTACAAGACTTGCTTTAATTCTTAAACCTCCTATAATACGCCCCATTGGAACGCATTACAGATGCTTTTTAATCTTATATTGTCGCGGGGTGGAGCAGCTTGGTAGCTCGTCGGGCTCATAACCCGAAGGTCATAGGTTCAAATCCTGTCCCCGCTACCACATTCTAAAGCCAGATTATCAATCTCTTTAACAGGGAATGAAGTCTGGCTTT
>WFPP01000111.1 GCA_015487495.1 Thiomicrorhabdus sp. | reverse complement strand
ATCCTGCTTTCAATAATCCGTAAATCTGGTATCGTTCACCTTCAGTCAGTTGAGTATATTTCATGTGCTAATCTCGTGGTTGTGAAAAGCCATTAAGTTTAACTCAACTGGCTTTCCTTTTTCCGATTGCACTTATTATCCGAATCCACGAGGAGAAGTGTCATATGAAAACAGCAATAATAGGTATTTTGGCAATGGTTTTTTTGGCGATGTTGTCTGGATGTTCTGAAAAACCAAAACCTCTTCCTTTTGTTATTCAATCTGAAGGAGTGTTTATTGAGTCTAGCGATAGGGATTCATCCATTGAAGTAAGTCAAATAATGCGACTTACTGCTGTAGAGCCGGTTCAATATGATGAGCTGGATTGTACTAAGGGAGCGAGTCATATAAAGGTTAAAAAGAAAGGGTCTTTGCAAGCGTCCTTTGATAATCTGGTTAATAAAGGTTGGGACTGCGTTCTTATCTTGGATTAGCAAGCGTTTGCTACGTTTAGGTCAAGCTTCGGATAACGGTTTGATTGAGAGAGGGGGCAGAACGTTGTAATCCAAACTATTTTCCCTCCCCCTATGATTCTCTAGGAAGGGTTAATCCGTTTTCTTTTCAGGTTGTTCTACGTTATTAAGGGCTTCTGTTAGTTTGAGTCCTGTTAGTCCGTTGATGGTGCGCCATAGATAATAAAAAATGGCCATCATCATGAGCATGGATGGAATGGCAATCATTGGATAGCTTAATAGGGTTAGCTGGCCTAGTTCTTCATTAAATTTGGCACTGCCTGCAGGGCTAACGACAATCCACGTAGCAAGAATGTAGTTCATTATGGCGGAGAAGAAGAAGGTGCCTCCGAGTAGGTAGGTGGCCATTAATAAGCGTGCTTCAAATTTTTGTGTGTTATTGGATTCTTTGAGGCGTTGTTCGATTTTTTCGACTTGCATCACCTTCGGGTTGTACAGCAGGGTTTTAATGAGTGGGTAGCGGGTTTTGGTTGAGATGAGTACGGCGAGTCCAATGATGCCTGGAATGGCAGCTTCTTTGATAGCGAGCCACTGGGTGTCGAGTTCGAGTAAACCAATTCCGCCTGTCAGCAGTACGCTGATTAATCCCAGTAAAGCGATGAAGTTAAATTTTTTAAATTTAATCAGTTCATACAGTCCCCAGCCAATAGGAAAGGCCAGTGCGGCAATTAAAGCGCCTGTGGCTCCCAGGTCTTGATCGCCACTGAGTTTCATTAAAATAATGGAGGGAATAATAATGCTTACCAATAAATCCACCATTGGGCGGGGTTTATGTTCGGGAAGGTTGGGGGAGGTTGTCTGGTTCATGCAAAGCTTCCTTAAAAGTAACGTGAGCTCGTTATGCAATACGATCACGAGTAAAAAATGGCCGATACCTTTCTGATATGTGTATTGTGCAAAGGCCTTAATTTAGGCTTTATTTTAAAATATTATGGACGTACTACGGGGCGTTTTTCGCCTATCCAGCGTGTAATGCCATCCCGTACATTATACACCTGTGTGTATCCTAATTTCTCCATAAGATGGCGAGCCAGAGTATCTGTTCGGTTACCGGTTCGGCAAATTAAGATTACGGGTTGGTTTTTATCGATTTCACGGGTAAATTGAGGTAAAAAATTGGGTTTCAATCGCCCTCCTTTATCCACGAAGGTAAGCAGGCGACTGTTTGCCACCACTCCTGTTTTACGCCATTCTTCTGGGCGTCGAATGTCATAAATGGGGACACCTTGATCCAGCAGTTTTTGCAATTCGTCATTGTTTAAATTGGTATAAGGCGGTTTAAAGCAGCTTGACAAGGCAAGGGTCAGCAGTAAAACACTCACAATTTTTAAAGATTTTAAAAGCATGGGGGAATCCAAAATTATGCTAAAAAGCGTTGTTTTTATGTAAAAATTTGGGTATCAATATTAAGAATCAAATTATACTGTTTAAGAAAGTGGTTTAATTTATCAGGTAGTCCCTGTCTAAAAATAAAAAAAATGGACTGTAAAAAACGCATTTTTGAGGAAGATTTTACAGGGATTTTTTATTAGATGATACCTTTGTACGAAAGGGTGCATGGATAAAAAAACAAAAAATTGCTTAATTTTTTGTGTCGGCTTGCTCTTATCAGGTGTTAAGCCTCTTGTGCAAAGCCATCACCGGTTTTACAAGTTTATGGGGACTAAGTTCAGTTTTCCAATGGCTTCAGCAACATCGTTTGGCCAAACCCATAGGCGATAGGCTTCGGGAATATTCATGTATTGTTCGGGGCCAACCAGTCGTCGATCCCGCATATCCACACAGTAACGACTACGCCATGCCATTTTTGATTGTGCACTGAGTGTCTCTCCAGACACAATTCTTTTGGTAATGTCATACAGTTTTTCACACATGCGGTATTCGTAACCAGGTAATGAGAGGGGGTCTTGGTATTGTCCTTTATTTAATGCTTTTGCATTGACAGCGGTTTCGATAAAGAGTGGTAAATCCAGTTCACCAGGAATATTGGGATACAGAATAAAGGGTGCCGCCCAGCCGCTTTCAATCATGTCTAAATTAAAGGTTGCGCGTTCGTGACGGCTCATGGTTTGTCGTTCTTTATAGCTATAGGAAGGGGCAACATACGCTAATAACCGACCGTAATGATCAAAAGGAGGGTGTGCCATCCGGATAAATAATTTACGATGTTTTGTTGAGTTGTTTTTTTTCAAGCGCTCTTCAGCTTTTGTTTTGTAATAGGCACTGGCTTCTTTGCCTTGTTTGTATTGTAGTGTGCCAGCGGCTTTACTTTCCAGTTTGGGTAAAATGTATTCTTGAAAGGTTTGGGAAACCGGTGCTTTTCCTTCTCGTATCCACGTTGCTAACTGTTTAAACTTTTTATCGATCTTGGTCGCTCCTTTGAGCGAGCGAGCAGTGACTTCTGGTGTGTCTATTGAGAGCATTCGAATTGGCATCCGAATATTTGGGGTGTCTCCGTCTGAAATATCAACCAGAGATTTTGAACCCAATGAGGGTAAATTTTGTCCTGTGGGTTGCCATAATATTTGAGCCGTTTTAAGCATGTTGTCTCCAGAATAGATAATCAGAAATAGATAGCGAGTACCTCTTCGTACTATATCGTTGTTGTATCTTGGTTAGAGGTTTTTCCCAAACCTCAAGCCCTTACACTGTTTTTTCCATTTCTATGGAATGATTTGGGTATGATACTGATAAAATGGTGCGATTTAAAAAAATAATAACGGGTTTAGGGGAGATAAAATGGCAGGTTCTTTATTTGATCAGCTTCAAAAAGCGGGTTTAGTGGATGAAAAAAAGGCAAAAAAAGTTAAAAAACAGAAATACCAGCAAGCTAAACAGAAGAAGGGTAAAAAGGGTGAAGTTGTTGTAAGCGAAGCCACTTTGTTAGCGGAACAGGCGGCGAAACAAAAGGCAGAACAGGATCGTAAACTGAATTTAGAGCGCCAGCAACAGCAAGAGAAAAAAGCTCAGCAAGCTGCCGTTGGTCAAATGATTGAATCCAATTGTTTGAAGAATTATGAGGGAAAACTGGCCTATAATTTTGTGGATGGCAGTGCGGTTAAAACCTTGAATGTGGCTCAGAAAATTCACAAACAACTGATTGTTGAAACGCTAAGAATTGCGCGTTTTAAAGGAGGGTATGTTTTATTGACAGAAGAAGCGGCTCAAAAAATACAACAACGAGATGCCAGTGTATTGATTCCATTGGCTGGACAGGATGATTCTCTTTCAGAGGAAGATAAAGACTACTACGCTCAGTTTGAAGTGCCTGATGATTTGGTCTGGTAATGTGAGTGGTTAAAAATTCCCCCCCCCTCTCTTCTTTTTTTTATCCATGCATTCTTTATGTGAATTATGTGTATGTGTAAAGAGCTCTTTTAGAAAAGTGCTGATTATGATGCTTTTTGTAGATTGTGAGTGCGTTTTTTTTGAATTTCCAGTATCAAAATGGTCAGGAGCAGTAACAGGCCAGCGCTGACAGAAATGGAGGCTGAAATGGCGCTGTCGAGTTGATAGGCGAGTGTGTAGCCGATGGCAACGGACGTTTGAGAGTAGGCAATGGCACTCCAAAGCATGCCTTTGAGTGATTTGGCGACAAGGTAGGCACTGCTGGCGGGGATGACGAGGAGGGCGACCACCAAAATGGCACCGACGGCATCGAAGGAGGCAACGGTGGTCATGGAAACCAGTGTCATTAAAAAATAGTGCCAAAAAACAGTGTTAATGCCTAAAGAGAGAGCTAGGTTTGGATGAAAGGCCACGGTTTGCAGTCGGTGAAAGGTGATGAGAATACTGATGAGTACAATCATAAAAACAATAGCGATGCTCCAAAATGCTCTGGGACCGATTTCAAATCCGTCTGCAATATTTCCCCCCCCTCCTATGGTAAGGGTATCGAAAGGAATGAATGCGATTTCACCATATAAAATACACTCTTGATCCAGGTCAATTTGACCGGTATAAAGTGAAACTAAAATGACCCCAATGGCGAAAAACAGGGTAAAGACAATGCCGATACTGGCGTCGTTTTGCAGTTTTCCTATGCGGTGCAGGCTGTCGCTGAGCCATGCGGTGAGTAAGCCAATAAGGACGGCGCCCCCCAACATGACTGGTAAGGCACGGCTGTCGGTGATGAGGTAGGCTAGCACGATGCCAAGCAGTACGGAGTGGCTAATGGCATCGCCCATCAGCGCTTGGCGGCGCAAGATTAAAAAAACGCCAACGAGTGCACAAGCGGCGGCCACCAGAGAAGCGGTGGCAAGAATCCAAATATCATTAATCAAAATTTTCCCCCCCCCTTGTATTAGATGTGGAAGAGATGGCGTCTTGCGTTTTGTCTGCTTTGTGTGTAGTGGGAATGGCGTTACCGTGTGGATCGGATTGTGAGTTACTGAGCTCCCGTTGCAATTGGGCTTCTTGTGCATCGGTAAGAATGTGTTCAATGCGTTCGGCTTGTTGATGTACTTGTTCTGGCAACAGTTTGGCCTGTTGGTTGAGGTAGTTTTCCCATAAACGGTGGCGGCGAGTGAGTTGTGTAGCACGTTCCAGTCCGCTTTGGGTGAGTTGCACTCCTTGTGTTGAGGCTTTGATAAGGCCTTTTTTTCCGAGCTGTTTTAAGGTGCTTTGTAAACAGCTGCTGGGCATGTTTCGAAACGATTGTATGTCGGCTTGAGTAAAGTGATTGTGCATAAACTCTTTGCGTTCCAGTAGTTTGTAAAGGGTACGCAAAATATTTTCTTCGGCCACTTGTTGGCGCAGTGCCTGAAACTCAAAATAGCGTTTTACCAGCCCTTTTTTTGGGGCAAACAGCAGGGAGAGTATAAACAACACTGAGAGACTGACGACCATCCACGGGCCTGTGGGCATGGCGGGGGCGAGGTAGGAAAGTTGAGTGCTGATAATGGCGCTTAAAGCCCCAAGCATTGACGCAATGATTAAAATGTGCGACAGCTGATTGCTCCAAAATCGTGCGGCGGCGATTGGGGTGAGCAAAATGGCCGCCATTAATACCACCCCCACGAGTTGCAGACCTACCACAACCGACATTACGATGAGAAGTGCCAGCAACAGCTCGTAGCGATGAACGGCCATGCCGATGGTTCGGGCGAAATCTTGATTAAAAGCGATGAGTCGAAATTTTTGAAAAAACAGCACAACCGTGATGAGGGTAAAAAGCGTAACGTAGGTAAGGAGTTGAATATCCTCTTCAGTCATTGCGGCGGCTTGTCCAAAAAGAATGTTGTCCAGTCCACTTTTATTGCTGACTTCCAGTCCTTGAATGTAGGAGAGTAACATAAGCCCTATGGCAAAAAAGAAGGAGAGGGTGATGGCAAGTGCGGTATCGGCTTTTATTTTGGTATTTTTGGGCAGCCAGTCAATGAGAAAAAATCCGATAAAACTGCTGCACAGTGCGCCAATAAATATAATGAGCGGGTCGCGGGTTTGAAACAGTAGAAAAGCCATCATCACCCCTGGCAGAGCTGCATGTGCAAGGGCATCACCAATCAGGGAGCGTTTGCGTAAAAAGGCAAAGCCTCCAATAACCGAGGCGCTCATGCCCAGTAAGATACTGCCCATTAAGACCCAGAGCACGTTGATATCTTCAAAGCGCCAAAAACTGAGCCAGTTGTCCCAGAAAGAAGGGGGGGGGAAGAGTGTAAAACCATCCATTGTCTGGATTGCCTAATCGGTATCGTGGGCTTTATTAAGCTGGGTGCGGTACATTTTTTCGGTTAAATCGTTTAAGAGCGATAGACGGCCTCCGTAGGTTTTATTAAGGTTGTCTTTGGTGAGCACGGTTTCGACAGGGCCTGCGGCGACCAGTCGGGCGTTAATAAAGATAATCCAGTCAAAATATTCTCCCACCGTATTGAGGTCGTGATGCACGCATACAATGGTTTTTCCTTGGCGTTTCAGTTTTTTAAACAGTTCAATAATGGCTTTTTCGGTTGAAACGTCTACGCCAGAAAAGGGTTCGTCCATTAAATAAAGACGGGCTTTTTGTGCCAGTGCGCGAGCTAAAAATACCCGTTGTTGTTGCCCACCAGAGAGTTCGCTGATTTGACGATCTTTAAAGTCCCACATGTTTAAATCGTTTAAAGCTTGTTTGGCAATGTCTTTGTCAATTTTTGAGGGTCTTTGCCACAGTTTTAGCTGGCCATGTCGTCCCATTAAAACCACATCAAATACGTTGATGGGAAAATCCCAGTCAATTTCTTCTCGTTGTGGCACGTAGGCAATGGCTAAGCGTTTATGGGTTAAAGGTTTGCCAAAAAAACAAATTTCCCCCCCCATGGTCGGTTCGAGTCCCATAATGCCTTTTAACAGGGTCGATTTTCCCGCGCCATTTGGTCCGACAATGGCAATGGTTTTGCCTTCGGGAATTTGAAAGCTGACATCGGTTAAAACAGGTTTATGGTGGTAGCGCATACTGAGATTGCTGACCATTAAGGGGGGGGGAGAATTTTGTGTGGCTGTTTTTTTCATTATTTTAATGCCGATACAATGGTGTTGACATTGTGTTTTACCATGCCAATGTAAGTGCCAGCGGGTGTGTCGGTCAGCCCCATGGCATCGGAGTACAGTTCGCCTCCAATTTTTAGAGGTGTGCCTTCGGCTTCAACCCCTTTAACCACGGCTTCAATAAAACGTGGGGAGAGACTGGATTCAACAAAAACGGCTTGAACACGGTGTTGAACAATTGTGTCTTTCAGTTGCTTAATGTCTTGCAGTCCAAATTCGGATGCAGTACTCATGCCTTGCAGTCCGAGCACTTTTATTTGATAAGCTTGGCCAAAGTACCCAAACGCATCGTGTGCGGTAATTAAAATACGGCGTGATTCGGGAATACGTTGAACTTCCGTGGTCACCCATTGGTCGAGTTGTTGTAATTGGGTAAAGTAGGCGCTGGCATTACGTTCATAGTCGGCTTGATGGGTGGGGTCTTGTGTTTTTAAAATCTCCAGAATACGCACCCCCGCTTTTTGCCAGAGTGCCACATCAAACCAAATATGGGGGTCAGGGGTGTTGTCGTGGTACATGAGTTCGGCTTTTGGAATGTGGGCGCTGATGGCAAAAACGGGTTTTTTATGAGCCATTTTTTCAAAAATAGCTTGTAATTTTCCTTCAAGGTTCAGGCCGTTATAAAGGATAATATCGGCTTTGACCAAACGTCTTAAATCGCCTTGGGTGGCTTTGTATAAATGAGGGTCAACGCCGGTGCCCATCAAAGCCGTAACTTTCACGTGTTTGCCACCGATGTTCTTTGTTAAATCTGCAATCATACCCGTGGTGGTCACAATATTGAGTTGTGCGTGTACCGGTAGAGAGGTCATGATAAAGCAAAAAAAGCTGAATAAGAGACGTTTGTTCATGTTTTTTAATTCTATTTTGTTGGGAAAAGTATGGTTAAAAATGATATTACGATGAATGATACAGTTCCTTAATTAAACTGGATAAAACTATAGCATAAAAGGAAGGAAATGAAGTATAAGGAGAGTGGTTAAATAAAAAAGCCCATAGGTAAGTGTGAGCTTTTTTATAAAAATAAGGCAATAAAACCGGATGTTAAGAAATGGATTTACGCTAATATTGTGAGTTTGTGCTTTCCTAAACATGTGTGGTTGTAGATCATGCTTAGTCAATGCCTAATAGTTTATGTGTTTGCAGGCTCAGTTGCCATTTAGGATGTTGTAGGCAGTAGTTAATGGTTTGTTGCAAATTGTGTTGTCGAACAACTGGGTCGGAGTCATCCATAGGTTGCAGATAAAAATATTGATACGCCAGTTGCTCTACGTCTTTGGGTAGGAGGTTGGGCTGGGGGTAGACGAGTTTTAATTCATTTCCGGTTTCTAAAATAATGGGGGCGTCGGCTTTTGGGCTCATACAAATCCAGTCGATATTGGGTGGGGCGCTCTTGGTTCCATTGGTTTCAATGGCAATTTCAAATTGATATTGGTGTAATTGCTGAATGAGAGCCTCGTCTACCTGCAATAAGGGTTCGCCTCCTGTGAGTACCACAAAAGGAGGGGTTTTGAGGGCTGGCCAAAAGGTTAAGAGATGTTGACACAGGGATTTGGCATCTTTAAAACGTCCTCCATTTTGCCCGTTCGTTCCAATAAAATCGGTATCACAAAATTGGCAAATCGCTTTGTTTCGGTCAGCTTCTCGTCCTGTCCAGAGGTTGCAGTTGCTGAGTCGGCAAAAAATAGCAGGCCGTCCACTATGAAACCCCTCTCCTTGTAGGGAGTAGAAGACTTCTTTGACCGAATAACTCATTGGATTTCCTTTGTTTTTACAGGGGAAGTGAAATGGGGTTGATGTTTAGAGCGTATTTTACTCGAATTTTGCTCCTATTTTATTCTTATAGTACGGGTTGTGAAGTGATATAATTCTGGGCTATTTAAAATGAGTGAATTGTGGGTTTACGAACGATGTCAGCAAAGACTTTATACGATAAATTGTGGGACGCGCATTTGGTGCGTGAGGAAGAAGATGGAACGGCACTGATTTACATTGATCGCCAACTGCTTCATGAAGTGACTTCTCCACAGGCGTTTGAGGGGTTGCGTTTGGCTGGTCGTAAACCTTGGCGAATTGATACCAATTTGGCCACGCCAGATCACAATGTACCAACCACCGATTTAACGGGCGGGGTGGCGAGTATTAAAGACCCAGTATCACGTATTCAGGTCGAAACATTGGGGATGAATACTCGTGAATTTGGTATTACGGAATTTTCAATGGGCGATATTCGTCAAGGTATTGTGCATGTGGTTGGGCCTGAAGAGGGGGCGACATTACCGGGAATGACCGTGGTATGTGGTGATTCACATACGGCAACGCATGGTGCGTTGGGTGCGTTGGCACATGGTATTGGTACGTCGGAAGTGGAGCATGTTTTAGCAACACAGTGCCTCATTCAAAAGAAAATGAAAAACATGTTGGTGCGTGTGGAAGGGCAGTTACAAAAAGGGGTGACTCCTAAAGATGTGGTGTTGGCGATTATTGGCAAAATAGGAACAGCAGGTGGCAATGGCCATGCGATTGAATTTGGTGGTCAAGTGTTTCGGGATATGTCGATTGAGGGGCGTTTAACGGTTTGCAATATGGCCATTGAAGCGGGTGCGCGAGTGGGGTTGGTGGCTGTGGATGAAAAAACCGTGGAGTATGTTCAGGGCCGACCTTATGCGCCTAAAGGCGAATGTTGGGATATGGCTGTAACGGCATGGATGGATTTAAAGTCAGATGATGGTGCTTTGTTTGATACCGTTGTTGAGATGGATGGGGCAACGATTGAGCCACAAGTGACGTGGGGAACATCGCCAGAAATGGTACTGGATGTGAATGGTTTTGTGCCAGACCCGTCAAAGGAAAGCGACCTGGTTAAGGCAGGCGGAATTCAGCGTGCGTTAGATTATATGGGGCTTAAACCCAATATGCCAATAAAAAGTATTCCAGTAGAGTATGTGTTTATTGGCTCTTGCACCAACTCTCGTATTGAGGATTTTAGAGCGGCTGCACAGGTGTTAAAGGGGCGCAAGGTGTCAGAGCGTGTGGAGTTGGCACTGGCCGTACCAGGTTCGGGGTTGGTGAAGCAACAAGCAGAAGCAGAAGGGTTGGATAAAATTTTTATTGAAGCGGGGTTTGAATGGCGTAACCCTGGTTGTTCTATGTGCTTGGCAATGAATGCGGATAAATTACCCGCAGGTAAACATTGTGCTTCAACGTCCAATCGCAATTTTGAAGGCCGTCAGGGCGCGGGCGGTCGTACGCATTTGGTGAGCCCTGAAATGGCCGCTGCTGCTGCGGTAGCGGGGCATTTTGTTGATGTTCGTGATTTTATATAACGACGCGAAAAGGGAGAGAGAGTATGGATAAGATTGTGAAAATAACCGCTGTTGTTGCTCCGATGGATCGCGCTAATGTGGATACCGATGCGATTATTCCGAAGCAGTTTTTAAAGTCGATTAAGCGTTCTGGCTTTGGCCCCAATTTATTTGATGAGTGGCGTTATGAAGATGTTGGTCAACCTGATTCGGATAATTCAAAGCGCCCTTTGCGTAAAGAGTTTGTGTTAAATCAATCGCGTTATCAAGGGGCTAAAATTTTATTGACGCGTGAAAATTTTGGGTGTGGTTCCAGTCGGGAACACGCGCCTTGGGCATTAAAAGATTACGGTTTTGATGTGGTGATTGCCCCTAGTTTTGCGGATATTTTTTTTAATAACTGTTTTAAAAACGGCATTATGCCACTTGTGCTGGATGATGCAACAGTGGAGCAGTTGTTTAAAGAGGTGTTTGCAACAGAAGGGTATGCGTTAACGGTGGATTTAGAGGCGCAACGCATAGTGAAGCCAGATGGTGAAGTGATTCCGTTTGAAATGGATGCGTTTAGACGTCACTGTTTATTAAATGGACTGGATGATATTGGTTTAACGTTGGCGCATCAAGATGAAATTAGGGCGTATGAAGCAAAGCGTAAGCAAGAAGCACCGTGGTTGTTTTCAGCGTGCTCTTGAAAAGGATCGATACGTTTAAAATAGAGAGGCTGTTACACGGATACAACCATCATGAGTAGAAATGGCTTTTGTTATTAGATGGCGTTTTCGGACCCAATTAGAAAAGGGTTCGCTTATATTTTTATGTCGGTATCGTGTAAAAACGTTATCGCAATTAAGAAAAAGAAGAGTAATTTAACATGACACAAGAAGTATTGATTTTACCTGGCGATGGCATTGGCCCAGAAATTACTGCGGAGGCCGTAAAGGTATTAAATGCATTAAAAACGTCAGACAAGTTGGACATTCGTATGACGGAAGACCTTGTAGGTGGAGCGGCCTATGATGTGCATGGGGTACCCTTGTCTGATGAGACGATGGCTAAAGCACAAGCTGCCGATGCCATTTTATTGGGTGCCGTAGGGGGGTATAAATGGGAGGCTTTGGATATTGCGGTTCGCCCTGAAAAAGGGTTGTTGCGTTTACGTTCTGAAATGAAGTTGTTTGCTAATTTACGCCCTGCTTTTTTATTTCCTCAATTAGCCAATGCATCGACCCTAAAACCAGAAGTGGTGTCTGGGCTGGATATTTTGATTGTGCGTGAATTAACGGGGGGGATTTATTTTGGTCAACCGCGTGGTATTCGAGTGTTGGAAAACGGTGAGCGTCAAGGGTTTAATACCTATGTGTATTCCGAGTCTGAAATTAAGCGCATTGCACATGTGGCGTTTAAGGCGGCGATGAAGCGTAATAAAAAGCTCACTTCGGTTGATAAGGCAAATGTATTGGAAGTGACAGAGCTTTGGCGAGAAGTGATTGATCAGGTGGCAAGCGAGTATCCTGATGTGGAGGTGAAACACATGTATGTTGATAATGCGGCAATGCAACTGGTGTTAAACCCCAAGCAATTTGATGTGATGGTTACAGGGAACATGTTTGGGGATATTTTATCGGATGAGGCGTCTATGTTGACGGGCTCAATTGGGATGCTGGCATCGGCTTCTCTGGATGAAAATAATAAAGGAATGTATGAACCCAGTCATGGTTCTGCCCCCGATATTGCAGGGAAAAATTTAGCGAACCCATTGGCGACCATTTTATCGGCGGCGATGATGTTGCGTTACACTTTGGGGCGTGAAGATTTGGCGGTTAAAATTGAAAATGCAGTATCTAAAGTGTTGGATAAAGGGTTGCGAACAGGTGATATTTATTCGGAAGGCATGACCAGAGTGGGTTGCTGTGAAATGGGTGACGCTGTTGTTGCCGAACTGTAGTCCTTTAGTGTGGTTATGGTTTAGTTAATGAGAAATTATTTTACAATCACCATTAGTGATGTACACGGTGCTCGGCATTACTCTTTTAAACAGTTCGTGCGTCGTTTTGCCTGGTTGGTGTTGCTCTTTTTTGTGTTGTTATGGGTTGTGGGAGCGATTTCTATCTGGTGGCTCAGTAATGAAGCCAGACAGGTTGAATTACAGCATAAAGTGGTGGTGGATGCGTTTATAAATGATTTAAAAACCACGCAGTCGGATTATGAATCCTTGCTGCTTGAGCGTGCTCGATTAAAAGAAGATTTGGAAGTGACCAGCTCTCAAGTGGCTTATTTGGATCAAACTTTAAAAGGGTTGGAGGAGTTGGTTGGCGAAGCAGGCATGGATTCTGAAGCCTTGCCTTTGCCTGAGCGAATCAAGCAGGTGCAGTTGAGCTCACTGGGCAAAGATTTAATGCTTTCGATGATTCCTAATGGTCATGCAGTGAAGGAGTTTAAAGGCATTACCAGTGCTTATGGTTATCGCAATCACCCGATTACAGGAAAACGTCACTTGCATGCTGGAGTGGATTACCGTGGCAAAAAAGGGGATTCGGTCATTGCGACGGCGGATGGTGTGGTGAGTTATTCCGGTTTTAAAAAAGACAGTGGATTTGGTAATTTAATTAGTGTTACGCATTCAAATGGATTTCGAACCGTATATGGCCATTTAAGTAAGCGTTTGGTGAAGGTTGGTGAGTATGTTCAAAAGGGGGATGTGATTGGTGAAATTGGTTCAACAGGACGCTCTTCAGGTAACCATTTGCATTATGAAGTTTGGTTTGTTTTTCGCCGTTTAAATCCAAAATATTTTAATCGTTGGTCAATTGAAAATTACGATGAGATTTTTACCAAGATCAAAGGAGTACCATGGGGTTCTTTAAGTCAAGCAGTCGCAAACCGCGTCAAGAAAATGGAAAAACAATTATTGCTCAGGGGTGCACCATTGCTGGTGAGATCTGCGAATTAGCGGGTGCTTTGCATGTGGATGGCCGGGTGGATGGTGTGATTGACAGTGAGCATGATCTCTCTATTGGTAAATCTGGGTATGTGACGGGTTTGGTGAAGGCTAAAAATGTGGTGTTAAGTGGCGTGTTTGAAGGGAAAATGATTTGTGAAAGTATTGATATTCTTTCAACAGGGAAGTTGATTGGTGAGCTGGTTTGCAGTGATTTTGTGGTGGAAACAGGTGGAAAATTTATTGGTCAAAGCCATGAAATGACAGAAGGTGGTATGGTGGTTAGTTTGCCGGAAACCTTTAAACAGTTAGCGAAAACAGCGGTTGATTCACTGTCGATTGAATCTGAAATGGATGCCGATACGAAACCTGTCAATAAACATAAAAAAGAAGAGTTAGGAGTTGAGAGTAGCAGATGACTAAATTATATGATATTGCTGTTGTGGGTGCGACGGGTGCCGTGGGTGAGACCATTTTAAAAGTATTAGAGGAGCGCCACTTTCCGGTTGGAAGGTTGTATCCATTAGCCAGTAGCCGTTCTGCGGGTAAAAAAATTCAATTTAATGGTAAGTGGATTGAGGTATTGGATTTAGAAACGTTTGATTTTTCAAAGGCCCAGATTGGTCTGTTTTCTCCTGGTTCAAGTGTATCCAGGGTTTATGCGCCTAAAGCTGCTGAAGCGGGGTGTGTGGTGATTGATAATACCTCTGAATTTCGTTATGAGGATGACATTCCACTGGTGGTGCCAGAGGTCAACCCTTCTGCGGTTGCGGGGTATAAAGCGCGTGGCATTATTGCAAATCCAAATTGTTCTACGATTCAAATGTTGGTGGCGTTAAAACCTGTTTATGATGCAGTGGGTATTAAGCGTATTAATGTGGCAACGTATCAGGCGGTTTCAGGAACGGGTAAAGAGGCCATTGAGGAGTTGGCAAAACAAACGGCAAATTTGTTGAATATGAAATCCGCAGAGCCGAGTGTTTACCCTAAACAAATTGCGTTTAATTGCATTCCTCAAATAGATGTTTTTATGGAGAATGGGTATACCAAAGAAGAGATGAAGATGGTTTGGGAGACCCAAAAAATCATGGAAGATGATTCTATTTTGGTTAACCCTACAGCGGTACGTGTTCCTGTTTTCTTTGGCCATAGTGAAGCTGTTCATATTGAAACGGATAAAAAAATCACAGCGGAAGAAGCTAAAGATTTAATGAGAGCGGCGGAGGGAATTGTATTGGTTGATGAACATGTGGATGGTGGTTACCCAACTGCGACGTCTGATGCTACTGATACTGATCCTGTGTATGTTGGACGCATTCGTGAGGATATTTCAATTGAAAATGGCTTAAATCTTTGGGTGGTGGCCGACAATGTTCGCAAAGGTGCGGCAACGAATACGGTACAGATTGCTGAGTTATTAATTAAAGAGTATCTGTAGCATTGAGATTGATTGGGTCGTTATTTTGGCATGTCTCTTTTTAGGGGTCAGAGCCGTTATTAAGATTCGTTATTAAACAGATGTGTGTGTATTAAACGTGCAAGCAAAAAGAATCGCCTTGGGGGTTGAGTATTTAGGGTCAAATTATTGTGGCTATCAGCGACAATTAGAGTGCCCAACGGTGCAAGGGCATTTAGAGACGGCATTAACAAGCATTGCCAATGCACCGGTAGCGTTAATTTGTGCGGGTCGTACGGATACTGGGGTTCATGCTATTGGTCAGGTTGTGCATTTTGATGTCGTGGCTGAGCGTCCGATGAAAGCATGGTTGCAAGGTGCGAACACAAAGTTACCTTCGGACATTCGTATTCGTTGGGCACAATCTGTACTGGATGCGTTTCATGCACGATTTTCAGCCGTTGCCCGCCAATATCGTTATGTTATTTTTAATCGCTCGGTCAACTCTGCCGTGTTAGCCAATCGAGTAACATGGTTGTATTCACCGCTGGATGAGGAAAAAATGCATTTAGCCGCGCAAACACTCGTTGGAAAGCATGATTTTAGTTCGTTTCGTGCTTCTGGCTGTCAAGCATCTAATGCGTTAAGAACAGTGGAGTTTGTTCAGGTCTCTCGTAAAGGGGATTTTGTGTTTATTGATATTAAGGCCAATGCTTTTTTGCATCATATGGTTCGGAACATTGCCGGTACGCTGTTTCAAATTGGTTTGTCTCAAAAACCGGTGGAGTGGGTGGCTGAATTATTGGCGTTACAGGACCGTACCAAGGCGGGTCCAACGGGGCCTGCCAGTGGTTTGTATTTTGTGAATGCTTTTTATCCTGAGGCATTTAAAATTCCTCAAATACCTTTGGATGAGGTGCTTTGGCAGTGAATGGTTTACAGGGCGGAATGAGAACGCGTGTTAAAATTTGTGGGTTAACGTCTGTTGAAGATGCGCTATTGGCGGTACGATTTGGGGCGGATGCCATCGGTTTGGTTTTTTATGAGTCCAGTCCACGTTCGGTTACGCTTGAAAAGGCGGCTGAAATTGCTCAAATGATGCCTGCTTTTGTAACCAGAACGGCTCTGTTTGTGAACCCTGATGTTGCGTATGTTCAAGCGGTTTTAAATCAGGTGTCGGTGGACTTATTGCAGTTTCATGGAGAGGAATCGCCTGAATTTTGTGAGCAGTTTTCATGTGCGTATATTAAAGCCATTCGAATGCGAGAAGGTGTTGACTTGTTGGCATCTTCTCAGCAATATCAGGCGTCTTCAGGGTTGTTGCTTGATGCTTATAAAGCGGGTATTCCAGGGGGGACAGGTGAACAGTTCGATTGGGAGCGTGTGCCAGCTACACTGAGTAAACCGATTATTTTAGCTGGTGGCTTAACTTCTGATAATGTTTTGCAGGCCATTCAACAAACGCAACCTTGGGCGGTTGATGTCAGCGGTGGCGTTGAGGCAGAAAAAGGGATTAAATCTCCAGATAAATTGAAACGCTTTATGGATGTGGTGGTGGGAGCATCTCTTCCACTTTCGTCCTAGGTTTTTTGAGTCGATGTCGTATATACAACAATTAATGAGTGGAACCGAATGACAATTAATTTTTCTAATTACCCCGATGAACAAGGTCACTTTGGGCCTTATGGCGGTATTTTTGCACCTGAAACACTAATGGCCGCACTGGAGCAGTTAACTCAAGAATATGAGTGTGTCAAACAGGACCCCGAGTTTTTAAGAGAGTTGGCGGATGATTTACAAAATTATGTTGGTCGTCCTACCCCTCTTTATTATGCCAAACGTTGGTCTGAGCACTTAGGGGGGGGGAAAATTTATTTAAAGCGTGAAGACTTAAATCATACGGGTGCTCATAAGGTAAATAACACCATTGGGCAAGCGTTATTGGCAAAGCGTTTGGGCAAAAAGCGCATTATCGCAGAAACTGGTGCAGGCCAACACGGCGTAGCCAGTGCAACAGTGGCAGCTCGTTTGGGGCTTGAATGCGTAGTGTATATGGGGGCGGATGATGTGGTGCGTCAAGCCCCTAATGTTGTGCGTATGCAAATGTTGGGAGCCACTGTTGTTCCCGTTGAGTCGGGTACTAAAACGCTTAAAGATGCTTTAAATGAAGCCATGCGTGACTGGGTAACGAATGTTGATGATACGTTTTATATTATTGGTACGGTTGCTGGCCCGCATCCTTATCCTGCGATGGTACGAGATTTTCAGACTATTATTGGGCGTGAAGCAAAGCAACAATCTTTGCAACATGAGCATAAATTACCGGACGCTTTAATTGCGTGTGTCGGGGGAGGCTCCAATGCTATTGGCTTGTTCCATGCGTTTTTAGAGGACAGTTCTGTTGAAATGTATGGAGTTGAACCCGCAGGTTTGGGGCTTGAAACGGGGAAGCATGCCGCTCCGTTATGCAAGGGAAAACCGGGGGTATTTCATGGTAATCGTACCTATCTGATGCAGGATGAGAATGGCCAAATTTTAGGGACGCATTCGATTTCGGCAGGGCTTGATTATCCTGGAGTCGGACCAGAGCACGCCTGGCTAAAAGACATTGGTCGAGTGAATTATGTGGCGGTGGATGATGAAGAAGCATTGCAAGCTTTTCGGGATTTAACCCGTTTTGAAGGGATTATTCCTGCACTTGAATCCAGTCATGCCTTGGCGTATGCCACCAAACTTGCTCCAACCTTAGCGAAAGATAAGATAATTGTGGTGAACTTATCGGGTCGTGGTGATAAAGATATGAATACCATTGCACAGATTGAAGGTATTGAGCTTTGAATAGCGCATTGTGGACAGTGAACGTATGAGCAGATTACAAAAAAAAATGGCTTCCTTGAAGCAGGTGGGAAAAACGGCGTTAATTCCTTATATTACAGCAGGTGATCCAACCCCTAATGCAACCGTAGCATTAATGCACTTATTGGTGGAAAAAGGGGCAGACGTGATTGAGTTGGGGGTGCCATTTTCTGATCCTATGGCAGATGGCCCGGTAATTCAAAAAGCGGTTGAACGTGCGTTGATTCACAATGTCAGTTTGGATGACGTACTGGAGTATGTTCGAGTATTTCGAGAGCAAGATGCTGAAACCCCTGTGGTGCTAATGGGGTATTTAAATCCGATTGAAGCACAGGGATATGAAGCCTTTGCCAATGCAGCCAGTTCGGTAGGTGTGGATGCTGTCTTAACGGTAGATATGCCTCCAGAAGAATCAAAAGGGTATTTAGAGGCATTGCAGCAGGTTGGCTTGGATCGTGTTTTTTTAGTGTCTCCCACCACTCCAGGCAGCCGTTTGAGTGCGGTCAATGAGAAAGGAAGTGGTTTTGTTTATTATGTCTCTCTAAAGGGCGTGACGGGATCGAAAGAGCTGGACATGGAAGACGTTGCTCAAAACATGACTCGCTTAAAATCCAAGTTGAATATGCCTATTGGCATTGGGTTTGGCATTAAAGATGGCGCAACGGCATTTGAAATGGCAAACTTGGGCAGTGCGGTGATTGTTGGTTCTGTTTTGGTTAAATTAATTGAAGCGAATCAGTCTAAAGGTCGTTATGATATGCATTTAGCAATTGGTGAAAAAATGACAGAATTTCGCGATGCCTTGAATCGTGCGGACATGAATCGAGTAGGCGCATTAAATACGTAGGAGTAAAGTATGAATTGGTTTGAAAAAATTTTACCAAGTATTAAGCAAGGTGCTCAACGTAAAGGCTCCGTGCCAGAAGGTGTGTGGACTAAGTGCCCTAAGTGTGAAAGCACGTTGTATCGTTCGGAGGTCTCTCGTAATCAAGAGGTGTGCCCTAAGTGTGACTATCATATGCGATTAGGCGGGCGTGCGCGCATATTAT
The DNA here is from genome assembly GCA_015487495.1 of Thiomicrorhabdus sp. Classification (GTDB taxonomy): domain Bacteria; phylum Pseudomonadota; class Gammaproteobacteria; order Thiomicrospirales; family Thiomicrospiraceae; genus Thiomicrorhabdus. The sequence continues at coordinate 27,525 of WFPP01000111.1, read as the reverse complement.
CGTTTTTAGATGATGAAAGCTTTAATGAAACGTCTGCGAATATTTCTCCCGTTGATCGCCTGAAATTTAAGGACATTAAAAAATATAAAGACCGACTTTCAGCGGCACAAAAAGCAACGGGAGAAAGGGATGCTTTGATTACGGGGGTAGGAACCATTCATGCATTAGAAGTGGTGGTTGCGGCATTTGAGTTTAAGTTTATGGGCGGTTCAATGGGATCGGTTGTGGGTGAGAAGTTTGTTCGTGCGGTAAATGAAGCGATTGAACGGGAGTGTCCCTTTATTTGTTTTTCTGCCAGTGGTGGTGCACGGATGCAAGAGGCTCTGTTTTCATTAATGCAGATGGCGAAAACCAGTGCGGCTTTAGGGCGCTTGCGTGCCAAGGGCTTGCCTTATATTTCTGTGTTAACTGATCCGACGATGGGGGGGGTTTCTGCCAGTTTTGCGATGTTGGGTGATTTAAATGTGGCTGAACCTAAAGCTTTGATTGGTTTTGCTGGTCCGCGTGTTATTGAGCAGACTGTACGTGAAACGTTACCTGAGGGCTTTCAGCGCAGTGAGTTTTTATTAGAGCATGGTGCGATTGATCAAATTATTCATCGCCATCATTTGAGTTCGGAGTTATCAGAGATTTGTCGTATGTTAATGGATTGCAGGCTTGCTGATTCCAAGCCAGAAGTCATTGAGGCAGAATTGGTTGATTCGGAACCTGAGCCCTCTGGTGTTAAGTAGCGTTCTGTTTTATGCGTTCTCCTGATAAACGAGCCAGTTTGGAGTGTTGGATTGACTGGTTATTGAATTTGCATGCAGAAGAAATTGATTTAGGGCTGGAACGGATTCGACAGGTTGCGAACCGACTGAAGGTGACGCGTCCAGCCCCTCTCGTTATCAGTGTGGCGGGCACCAATGGAAAAGGCTCGAGTGTGGCTATGCTGGTTGCTATATTAAAGGCGGCTGGTTACCGTGTTGGCGCTTATACGTCGCCCCACATTCAATTTTTTAATGAACGTATTCAAATTGAAGGATTGCCTGTTGGGGATGCAAGCATTGTTCAGGCGTTTTCACAGATTGAACAGGCTCGTGAGGCAACCAAACTGACTTATTTCGAGTTTGCAACATTGGCTGCATTGACGATTTTTAAACAGGCCTGTCTGGATGTGGTGGTATTGGAAGTTGGGCTGGGAGGTCGTTTGGATGCTGTTAATGTTGTGGATGCGGACTTGGCCTTAATTACCGCGATTGACATTGACCATGTTGAGTGGCTTGGTGATGATCGCAGTGTTATTGCAACGGAAAAAGCGGGGATTATGCGCTCAGGAAAACTGGCAGTGTGTTCAGATCCTTTTCCGCCTGAGAGTTTAAAAAGGTATGCAGACCAACATAGTGTGCCTTTTATTCAATTAAATCAAGATTTTGTATTAGAGCAGGCGGAACAATATTGGAGTATTTTGTGGCAGTCTGGTAGGGGGGGGGGATTTTTTTCATGGTTTGAAAACTCCTCTTTCATTCAGTTGCCTTATCCTAGTTTAAAAGGGGAATTTCAAGTACAAAATGCCGCAGGGGTTGTGGTTGCATTACAGGCATTAACAGAGAGGAGAAAAGGGCGCTTCTCTGTGGATAAAGAATCCATTATAAAAGGGTTAACGCAAGCAAGGCATCCTGGGCGCCTGGAATTATTGGAACGTGGGCATCAAACGTGGTTGGTGGATGTTGCACATAACCCTCAATCGGCGAATGCTTTGGCGTTGTATTTACAGCAAGAAACCCAGAAAAATGAGTCTTCTCGTTATAGCGCATGTTATACCGCCATTTTTTCTGTTTTAAAGGATAAGGATGCGTTACCAATGGTTAAGGTTATGATGCCTTTTATTTCACATTGGGTGGTGGCTGATTTAGGTATTTCACGTGCAATGCCTGTGTCTGAGTTGGTAGCATTGTTATTGCAGGCTGGCGTTGATTCAAAAGCCATTTTGGTTCAAGAGAGTGTTCAAGAAGCGGTTGAATTCATTCAAAAGCAGGCGACGAATAAGATTTTGGTATGGGGTTCTTTTTTTACAGTATCTCAAGTGTACGCCTACTTTGAAAAATAATTGGTGTTTTTTATGGATGAGGTGAGTAAACATCGGCTAACGGGTGCATTGATCTGGTTGACTTTATTGGTGGTTCTGGTGCCGGTTTGGTTTGGTGAACCTGTTCATTTTGATCCTGAAAATTACTCGCTTTCTCAACCTGTTGTGGAGGAGCGACCTTTGGTTGGGATGGCTTATCGCTCCTCAGAAAAGGTTTCTGGGGAAGAGGTGGCAGATCATCTTAAAATAAACAAGGTAATGGCTAAAAAGACATCGGGTGAATCCAAGGAACAGAGTGCTCAAAAGCCACAATGGATTGTGCGAATCATTGCCTATAAAGAGATGAAGAGTGCAAATGATTTGCTTGGGCGTTTGGAGAGTGATTTTGATGTGAGTATTAAGACGTTTGAGGCAACAGGAATGCACTCTGTGCGTGCAGGGCCTTATTTGTCTAAAGCTAAAGCAGAACAGGATAAACAGAAATTAGATAAAATGTTGCATATTCAATCGGAGATTGTGCGGCTTCCCTAATCTTCAGTTTGAAAGGCGTATTAAGGTGTTATGCTTTTGTATGCATTTCTGGCAGAAGGTGAGAGAACTTAAATAGAGAGTACAAATTATGTGCGGAATTGTTGGAATTGTCTCGGCTGGTGTTGAACCTGTCAATCAGGAAATTTATGATGCATTAACTATTTTGCAACATCGTGGGCAGGATGCGGCAGGTATTGTGACCAGTAAGAATGGGCGCTTTTTTCAACGCAAAGACAATGGCTTGGTTAAAGATGTTTTCCGAACACGTCATATGCGAGATTTGCATGGCAGTATTGGTATTGGGCATGTTCGTTATCCTACGGCAGGATCGTCATCCAGTGCGGAAGCACAACCATTTTATGTTAATTCGCCTTATGGGATTGCGATGGGACATAATGGGAACTTAACTAATGCGGATGAGCTCGCGCAGGAAATTTATCAACAAGATTTACGTCACTTAAATACAAACTCCGATTCAGAGGTGTTGTTAAATGTTTTTGCACATGAATTAATACAACAGAAAAAGTTGTTTATTGATCATCAAGATGTCTTTAATGCCGTTCGAACGGTGCATAAACGTGTGCGAGGCGGTTATGCCGCCGTAGGGATTATTTCTGGATTTGGCTTGGTTGCTTTTCGTGACCCCTTTGGCTTGCGCCCTGTTGTTGTTGGTAAGCGTGAAACGGAGAATGGTACGGATTATATGGTTGCTTCAGAATCAGTAGCCATTACCGGATTAGGGTTTACGCTGGAAAAAGATTTGGCTCCAGGTGAAGCTGTTGTTATTACTGAGGGGGGAGAGATTAATTATCAACAGTGTTCTGACCATCCTAAATTGTCCCCTTGTATTTTTGAGTTTGTGTATTTTGCTCGTCCTGATTCAATGATCGATGATATTTCTGTCTATAAGTCTCGTTTACGTATGGGGGAAACGTTAGCAGATAAAATTTTAAAAGAGTGGCCAGATCATGATATTGATGTGGTCATTCCCATTCCAGATACCAGTCGTACCTCGGCATTAGAACTGGCTTTTCGTTTGGGGGCGCCTTATCGTGAAGGGTTTATTAAAAACCGATATATTGGCCGAACGTTTATTATGCCAGGCCAGCAATTGCGTAAAAAATCGGTGCGACAAAAACTTAATGCGATTGATTTGGAGTTTGAAGGTAAAAATATTTTATTGGTTGACGATTCGATTGTTCGGGGAACAACCTCGGCTCAAATTGTTGAAATGGCACGAGAAGCGGGTGCGAAAAAAGTTTATTTCGCTTCAGCTGCGCCTGCGGTTCGATATCCGTATGTGTATGGTATTGATATGCCATCGCCACTCGAGTTGGTGGCTCATAACCGTACTACTGAAGAGGTGGCAAAAGTGATCGGTGCGGATAAACTCATCTACCAGGACCTTGATGATTTGATTCAAGCGGTAAGAGCTGGTAATAAGAGTATTAAAGAGTTTGATACCTCTTGTTTTAGTGGTGTTTATGCAACAGGAGACATTACCCCTGAGTATTTGGCTTCGATCGATTCTGCTCGAAATGACCATGCTCAGGCAGAAGCCAAGTCACAGGCTCAAGAAACGGTCGGTATTTATAACGGAAGTTAAGTCATTATTATGCAATCATTTGATATAGAAACATTGGCGGTTCGCTCTGGTTATGAGCAGACACATGAACAAGAAAACAGTGAAGCCATTTTTCCGACATCGAGTTTTCGATATCAGTCAGCAGCACAAGCTGCTGCACGTTTCAGTGGTGAAGAAAAAGGCAATGTGTATTCCCGTTTTACCAATCCAACCGTACGCACCTTTGAAAAGCGTTTGGCTTTGATGGAGGGAGGAGAAGCTTGTGTGGCAACAGCTTCGGGAATGTCTGCCATTCTTTCTACCTTTATGGCGTTGTTGGAGCAGGGTGATCATGTTGTGTCATCGCAGAGTATTTTTGGAACGACCAAAGTCTTGTTTAATAAATACTTGGCCAAATTTGGCATTGAGGTGACGTTTGTTTCCCAGACCGTATTGTCGGAGTGGGAGCAAGCGATTCGTCCAAATACCAAAGCCTTGTTTTTAGAAACGCCTTCAAACCCTTTAACGGAGATTGCCGACTTGGCTGAAATCAGCGCATTAGCCAAGCGTTGCGACAGTTTGTTGATTGTGGATAACTGTTTTTGCACTCCTATTTTGCAAAGACCGTTAGAGCAAGGTGCGGATATTGTGATTCATTCAGCGACTAAATTTTTAGATGGACAAGGCCGAGGGATTGGTGGGGCTGTGGTTGGGCCTGAATTGGTGGTTGAGGAGCATGTTCGTGCGTTTATGCGTACAGCAGGTCCCAGTATGAGCCCGTTTAATGCGTGGATTTTTTTGAAAGGGCTAGAAACGCTGAGTATTCGAATGAAAGCGCATTGCCAAAATGCATTACAGTTATCAACTTGGTTGTCAGGGCATTCAGCGATAGAACAGGTTTTTTATCCTGAATTAAAGTCTCATCCTCAATATGAATTAGCGTGCAAACAGCAGTCTGCGGGTGGTGGATTGGTGAGTTTTCGAGTAAAAGGTGGGCAGGCTGAAGCTTGGTCTGTGATTGATCAAACACAAATGTTGTCTATTACGGCTAATTTAGGGGATGTTAAAACCAGCATTACCCATCCTGCAACGACAACGCATTGTCGAGTGGAGCCTGAAGAGCGTCTAAAGGCTGGAATTACGGATAATCTGGTTAGAATCTCGGTTGGTTTGGAGTTTATTGGGGACATTAAAGCGGACTTGGCGCGGGGGTTGGATCGCCTGTAGTATGTTGTTGAAGTTTAGGGAGAGGTGTAACCAGTCCGTAATTGAATGGTTACACGCTGTTTTTGAACCGTTTTGGATGCCTGTTCAAGAGTGAAAAATCCACTGTGAAATCCATTTTGGTTATGTTTTCAGTGCCTCCCTGAACAAGAAGGAGGAGGGGTTAATTTTTAGGCAAGGGAAGTTCTGTTTCGTCATTTTGGCGATAGATAATGCAGGTCTTTCCGATGGATTGAACCAGTAATGCGTTTGTTTGTTTTAAAATATATTGAACAATCTCTTGGCGCTCATCACGGTCACCAAATGCGATTTTAATTTTAAGCAGCTCGTGGTGTTCTAATGTACTTTCAAGTTCTTCCATTAGGTTGTCTGTAATGCCATTTGAACCAATCATAATCATTGGGTTTAAGCCATGTGCAATTCCACGGAGGTATTTTTTTTGGTTATTGGTTAGTTTTTCTGGTTGGCTCATTGAATAGTCCATTTGTGATTATTATTTTAAACTTGAGATTTTGCACGATACTGGCATGAAAAGATCGTATTTTATTTTTTAACGTTAATGAAAAGTAAGGAAATGTTGGCCATTTTTTTTGTGATGGTATTGTGCAAAGCCTTTTTATAGGTATTGTAGTAGAAAATGTATTATGGCGCGAAGTAAATCGAGTGATGGTTGGTTAAAAGAGCACTTTAATGATCTCTATGTTCAGAAAGCAAAGCAGGAGGGTTGGCGTTCTCGTGCGGTTTATAAGCTTCAAGAGGTGGATGAGAAAGATCATTTATTTAAGCCTGGCATGTGCGTGGTGGATTTGGGTGCCGCCCCTGGTGGTTGGTCACAATGGACAACGCATAAGGTTGGTTTAAAAGGAGAGGTGTTTGCGCTAGATATTTTACCAGTAGAGCCGTTTGCAGGCGTGACGTTTATTCAGGGCGATTTTAGGGAGGAGGAGGTTTATAACCAGTTGCTTTCCTCTTTGGATGGACGAGATGTGGATGTTGTGATGTCGGATATGGCGCCAAATATGAGTGGCAATAAAGGGGTGGATATTCCTCGGGCAATGTGTCTGGTTGAATTGTGTGTTGATTTGGCTGATCAGGTTTTAAAGAAAAATGGGGATCTTTTTATGAAGGTTTTTCAGGGTGAAGGTTACGATCAATTGCTTGCGTCCTTGAAATCAAAATATAGAAAGGTCATGACTAGAAAACCAAAGGCTTCTAGGTCGCGAAGTAAAGAAATATACTTATTGGCGCGAAGCAAAAAATAAATAAGATCATTGCGACATAAGATATTTTTATGGATAATTGTGTTAAAGTAATCTGCTAAAATTTTAAATATGAATGTTGTTTTGGAGTGCGTACAATCGCTTGGCAACAATGGTTAAGGGTAGTCAATGAAGAATGATATGTTAAAAAATATGTTGATTTGGGCGGTTGCAGCGATGGTGCTGATGTCCGTGTTTAATCACTTTAGTACACAGGGAAAAAGTGCCTCTAGTCGTATCGATTATTCCGATTTTATTGATCAAATTCATCAAGGGCAGGTGAGTCAGGTTTCAATTGAAGGGCCGACCATTCGAGGTGTGTATGTAAATGGTGGGTCGTTTACTACTTATAACCCCGGTGATCCAGGCTTAATGGGCGATCTTTTGGATAATCGGGTAAAAGTCAGTGCAAAACCACCTGAGAAACAAAGTATTCTAATGCAAATCTTTATCTCATGGTTCCCAATGTTATTGTTGATTGGCGTGTGGATTTTCTTTATGAAATCCATGGGCGGTGGCATGGGCGGTAAAGGTGGCCCAATGTCGTTTGGTAAAAGTAAGGCCAAGATGTTAAGCGATGAGCAAATTAAGGTGACGCTGGATGATGTTGCTGGTGCCGATGAGGCAAAGCAGGAAGTTGCGGAAATTGTTGATTTTTTGAAAGACCCTGGAAAATATCAAAACTTGGGTGGAAATATTCCCCGTGGGGTTTTAATGGTTGGACCACCCGGAACGGGTAAGACCTTATTGGCAAAAGCCATTGCTGGAGAAGCAAAGGTTCCTTTCTTTACGATTTCAGGTTCTGATTTTGTTGAAATGTTTGTAGGGGTAGGGGCTTCCCGAGTAAGAGATATGTTTGAGCAGGCAAAAGCCCATGCACCGTGTATTATTTTTATTGATGAAATTGATGCAGTTGGTCGTAGTCGCGGCTCAGGAATGGGGGGCGGTAATGATGAAAGAGAGCAAACATTGAACCAGCTATTGGTTGAGATGGATGGTTTTGAGGGCAATGAGGGGGTGATTGTTATTGCGGCAACCAACCGTGCAGATGTTCTGGATTCAGCACTGTTACGGCCAGGTCGTTTTGATCGTCAAGTGTCTGTTGGGTTGCCAGATATTAAAGGACGTGAGCAAATATTGAAAGTTCATATGCGCAAAGTACCGTTGGCAGACGATGTTAAGCCAGCTTATATTGCTCGTGGAACGCCTGGTTTTTCAGGGGCTGATTTGGCAAACCTGGTTAATGAGGCCGCTTTATTTGCAGCCCGAAATAATGATAAACTCGTGACGCAAAAGCACTTTGAACAAGCAAAAGATAAAATCTTGATGGGTGTTGAACGCAAAAGTATGATTATGAGTGAGAAAGAGCGCCGAATGACGGCTTATCATGAAGCTGGTCATGCAATTGTAGGGTATTTGGTTCCTGAGCACGATCCTGTATATAAGGTGAGTATTATGCCAAGAGGGCGTGCTTTGGGTGTGACAATGTATTTGCCGGAAGAAGATGCTTATAGTTACAGCAAACAAAAGTTAGAGAGTCAGTTGTCGAGCTTGTATGGTGGGCGAGTTGCAGAAGAGCAAATTTATGGTGCAGACTTGGTGACGACTGGAGCAAGTAATGACATTGAGCGTGCCACCAGTATTGCGCGTAATATGGTTACTAAATGGGGATTATCCGATAAGCTTGGCCCTCTTATGTATGAAGAAGATGATGATGGTAGTTTTTTTGGGGGGTCTCGAAATGCCAATGTTTCGGAGGAGATTTCTCGATTAATTGATGCTGAAATGCGAAATATTATCGACCGTAATTATAAGCGTGCACAAGCAATTTTATTGGAGCATTCTGATAAGCTTGAAGTGATGGCAGATGCATTAATGGAATTTGAGACCATTGATGCGGAACAAATAAAAAATATTATGGAAGGGCGACCTCCTGGCAAGCCAAAGGGGTGGGAAGCTTCGGAGGGAGATGATTCCGGTTCGGTGGCAGAAGACGCTGAAAGCGTCACCAAAGATAAGGAGTCAGAGGATACGGTGTCCGATGACTTGAGTGGAGATAAACTCCCTGAATCTGGTGAGCCTAAGTTGCATTGATTTGTTCTTTGATAAAGAGTTTGCTTGTGAACTCTTTCTAGACCCCGGTTTTTTACGGGGTTTTTTTTTGATTAGGATTGAGTAAATTGGGTATTCCACTATTTTTGAATGCAGATCAGTCTGGTTTGCCGATGCCATCGGTGATGGGGATTTTAAATGTTACTCCAGATTCGTTCTCGGATGGTGGTCGGTTTTTAACTCAGGATGCGATTGAAAGGCAAGTACTTAAATTGATTTCGGATGGTGCAAGCATTCTTGATATCGGTGGGGAATCAACGCGGCCAGGGGCACAAAAAGTCTCTTTGGATGAAGAAATGAATCGTGTTATGCCTGTAGTGGAATGGGTTGTGTCACGGTTTGATGTGATGATTTCTGTGGATACCTATAAAGTGCCAGTGATGCGGGAAGCTTTGAAACAAGGCGTTCACATGATTAATGATGTGAACGCCTTGCAGGCAGAAGGCGCAATGGCTCTTGTGGCACAATCGGGTGCTTATGTTTGTTTGATGCATAAAAAAGGTGAATTTGCTACGATGCAAGAACAACCCGTTTATGAAAATGTTGTCTTGGAGGTTCGTAATTTCTTGTTAAAGCAAGCATTGGCATGTGAATCAAAGGGGGTTCGTAAAGATAAAATTATATTGGATCCAGGGTTTGGATTTGGTAAAACGTTGTCTCATAATGAGGCTTTGTTTCAAAACTTGGAATTACTTGTTTCTTTGGGTTATCCCATACTGGTTGGGGTTTCACGAAAAAAGATGATTGCGGATATATTGGATGGCGCTTCAGTATCTGATCGGGTGAACGGCAGTGTGGCTTCGGCGGTATTGGCGGCTTTAAAAGGGGCTAAAATTGTGCGAGTTCATGATGTAAAGGAAACGGTTGAAGCATTAAAGGTAACCATGCGTTTGTTATAGGTGTTTTGTAAAAGAGTGTTCTTTGTATGTGTTTGGTTAAATGAGTTGAGAGAGTGATGCAAAAAAAATACTTTGGAACAGATGGTATTCGCAATCGTGTTGGAAAAGGCTTGATTAGCCCAGATCAGATATTGAAATTGGGCTGGGCAACGGGTAAGGTGATGAAGGAACGAGGCGAGTCAACGGTGATGATTGGTAAGGATACTCGCATATCAGGTTATATGTTTGAATCAGCATTAGAGGCTGGATTTATTGCTGCAGGTATTGATGTCTTGCTTTTAGGGCCGATGCCTACGCCGGCTGTTGCTTATTTAACTCAAACATTTCATGCCGATGCGGGGATTGTTATCAGCGCCTCTCATAATCCGCATTACGATAACGGCATTAAGTTTTTTTCATCAACAGGGCAAAAAATCAGTGATGAAGTTGAACTGGAAATTGAACAGGTGTTTGAGACATCTCTTGAAATTGTACCTTCAGAAGAGCTTGGAAAGGCTCGAAGGATTGAAGATGCGGCAGGGCGTTATATTGAGTTTTGCAAAAGCACCTATTCAGGAACAAGCAAATTAGATGGCTTGAAGATTGTTTTGGATTGTGCGCATGGGGCGACTTATCATATTGCGCCTTCTGTTTTCCAAGAGTTAGGGGCAGAGGTTGTAACGATTGGAGTTGATCCTGATGGTTTGAATATTAATCAGGGGTGTGGTGCGACAAGTTTAGGTTTGTTGCAAGAAACGGTATTGAAGCATTCGGCTATATTGGGCGTGGCTTTTGATGGCGATGGTGATCGGGTCATGATGGTTGATCAGGAAGGAGAGGTTTTGGATGGTGACGCTCTTCTTTATATTTTGGCAACGTCTATGAAGACGGGTGTGTCAGCGGTATCAGGGACTGTAATGAGCAATTTGGGGCTGGAGAATGCATTGAAAGCCAAGGGAATTGTTTTGAATCGAACTCCAGTCGGAGATCGTTATGTTATGCAATCTTTATTAGCGAACGACTTGTGTTATGGTGCTGAGCCTTCCGGCCATGTGTTGTGTTTGGATAAGACAACAACGGGTGATGGTATTGTTGCGGCTTTACAGATATTGACGGCGATAATGAATTCAGGAAAGAGTTTGGTGCAGTTAAGGCACGCTCTGAAGATGTACCCACAGGTACTAAAAAATGTTTTGGTTGAGAGTGCGAAGGGGTTGGATGAAAATTCAGCTCTTCAGGAAAAAGTGCAGTTTTTTGAAAAAATGATGGGCGATGAAGGGCGTATTTTAATTAGAGCTTCGGGAACGGAGCCTTTAATACGTGTCATGGTTGAAGGAAGTGATGCTGAGTTGGTTGAAAATGTGGCTGAAGAGCTGGCTAATTTAGTTAAATCAGAATTTTCGTGAAATTTCAATGTTGTTTTTATGTCAATAAACCGCTAATATTGTGAAAATTTTGTGTCGGAGAATGTCGATGAGAAAACCATTTGTTGCTGGTAACTGGAAAATGCATGGTTCAAAAGCGTTTATTTTGAATTTGGTTACGGGTTTAAATTCAAGAGCGGGGGAGCTTGAAGGTGTTGATGTTGCTATTTGTCCACCGTCACTCTATATCGATTTTACAAAGCGGACGTTGTCTACGGGTGTCATTGCACTGGGTGCACAAAATATGGCAGAAGAGCCTCACCAGGGTGCTTTTACAGGAGAAGGTTCTGCTTCTATGTTAAAAGATCTTGGTTGTCGTTATGTTATTTTAGGGCATTCTGAACGACGTGCGATTTATGGAGAAACGGATTCAGAAATTGCGAATAAGGTTCAGGTTGCTCTGGATGCAGGATTAACACCTATTTTTTGTGTTGGTGAAACATTGCAAGAGCGTGAGTCAGGTGTGATGAAATCTGTGATTTCAACTCAATTGGAGGCAGTGTTATCCACCGTTGGCATTGCCGCTTTTTCATCAATCGTCATTGCTTATGAACCTGTTTGGGCAATTGGAACAGGTGTGACAGCCACTCCAGAGCAAGCGCAAGAAGTACATGCTTTTATTCGCTCAAAGCTGGCGGAGCTCGATCCGGTTATTGCAGAGGGTGTTGTGATTCAATACGGTGGCAGTGTAAAACCTGGAAATGCGAAAGAGTTATTTGGGCAACCTGATATTGATGGTGGTCTTATTGGTGGAGCATCGCTTGATGCAGATGACTTCATCGCAATTTGTAAAGCGGCGGAAATTTAATGTTTGAAATTATTTTAACAGTGCATATTATTATTGCATTTTTATTGATTACTTTAGTGCTCTTACAACATGGTAAAGGAGCGGATGCGGGTGCAAACTTTGGGGGTGGTGGTTCCTCTCAGTCGGTTTTTGGAAGTGGGGGAACGGCGACTTTTTTGTCTCGATTGACTGCTGTTGTGGCAACCGTTTTCTTTATTACCAGCTTAACACTGGCTTACCTTGCAAGCCAGCAGGCCAAGGGGTATCAAAGTGTTGCAAAAGAAGCGGTTGAAACTCAGGTAACAAAAGATCCAGAGGTTCCTGTCGTTCCAAACTGATTTTTAATTATGCCGATGTGGTGGAATTGGTAGACACGCTATCTTGAGGGGGTAGTGGCGCAAGCTGTGCCGGTTCGACTCCGGCCATCGGCACCATATTCGAAGTCGTTGTGCAAAGGTGTTCTGATTGAGTTTTGGTGAGGTTTTTAATTTTTAGTGTGCACCATCTTGAGGCGTAGGTTTTCAAGTGATGATGTTTTCTATTGTGGTTACCTGCAATACGTAGACTGTGTGGCGCTGGATTAAAATATTTATTTTGGCTTGATTTGAGTGGTTGTAAACAGCGGTTTAATTTAATGCTAGACGAGGTCAATACCCATGCTAGAAAACTATCTTCCAGTCTTGGTTTTTATTGTATTAGGTGCTCTGTTTGGGGTCGGTCCTATTTTGATCGGTTACTTAGTGGGCCCGAAAAAACCGGATTCTGAAAAAAATTCACCTTATGAGTGCGGTTTTGAAGCCTTCGAGGACGCTCGAATGAAGTTTGATGTGCGTTTTTATTTGGTTGCTATCTTATTTATTATTTTTGATTTGGAAATTGCATTTTTATTTCCGTGGGCCGTTGTTCTTGATGAGATTGGAACGTTTGGCTTATTGGCGATGGGTGTGTTTTTATCTTTATTGGTTGTTGGATTTATTTATGAGTGGAGAAAAGGAGCGCTTGAATGGGAATAGAAGGCGTTTTAAAGGAAGGGGTGGTTACCACCTCTGCTGATAAATTAATAAATTGGGCGCGAACGGGTTCTCTTTGGCCAATGACCTTTGGTTTGGCTTGTTGTGCGGTAGAAATGATGCACGCTGGAGCGTCACGCTATGATTTGGATCGCTTTGGAATTATTTTTCGTCCCAGCCCCAGGCAATCGGATGTGATGGTTGTAGCGGGTACACTCGTGAATAAAATGGCACCCGCCCTTCGTAAGGTTTATGATCAAATGGCTGAGCCGAGATGGGTGATTTCGATGGGTTCTTGCGCCAATGGTGGGGGGTATTATCATTACTCATACTCTGTTGTTCGAGGCTGTGATCGTATTGTTCCTGTGGATGTCTATGTTCCTGGTTGCCCTCCAACAGCTGAAGCATTGTTGTATGGCATTATTCAACTACAAAATAAGATTAAGCGTACAAATACCATTGCACGTTAACCATAGAACGGTAGAAATTTACTATGAAACAGTCAGTACTAGATTTACAAAATAACATTACGGACGTGCTGGGAAGTGATGTGGTTGCATCGAATATCGAATTTGATGAGCTTACGATAGAGCTTGCTTCATCAACGGCATTTTCAGCTTTTCAAACGCTTAAGGATAAGTTGGGTTTTGAGCAACTTATTGACCTGTGTGGCATTGACTATTTAGATTTTGGGCAAGCCAATTGGGAAACCATGACCGCTGTGAATAGTGGTTTTAGCCGTGGTGTATTTGATTTTGATCAGGAAAATACTGACAGTGCTTTAGAAATGGAGAGGCGCTTTGCGGTGGTTTACCATTTACTTTCTATTGAGCATAACTTGCGTGTAAGAGTAAAAATTTATCCTGAATCAACCACAATGCCGATAGTGGACAGTGTGATTGAGATTTGGCGTTGTGCTGACTGGTTTGAGCGGGAAGCCTTTGACTTATTTGGCATCTTGTTTAACGGTCATCCTGATTTACGTCGAATTCTGACGGATTACGGTTTTATTGGACACCCTCTTAGAAAAGATTTCCCATTAACCGGGCATGTAGAGATGCGTTACGATGCTGAGAAAGGTCGTGTTATTTATGAGCCAGTCTCTATTGAAAACCGTGTTAATGTTCCAAGAGTCATTCGTAAACAAGCACCTGAACACGTGTAATTAGGAATAAGAAATGCCTGAAATTCGTAACTATACCCTTAATTTTGGTCCTCAGCATCCTTCCGCTCACGGGGTTTTACGCCTTGTTTTAGAGTTGGACGGGGAAACAATTGTGCGCTCTGATCCTCATATTGGACTGTTACACCGCGGTACTGAAAAATTAATTGAATACAAGCCGTATAATCAATCAATAGGTTATATGGATCGTCTTGATTATGTTTCAATGATGAGTAATGAGCATGCTTATGTTATGGGTATTGAAAAAATGTTAGGCATTGATGTGCCAGAACGAGCGCAATACATTCGAGTTATGTTTGATGAAATTACGCGTATTTTGAACCACTTGATGTGGTTAGGTGCACATGCACTGGATATTGGTGCTATGACCGTTTTCTTGTATGCTTTCCGGGAGCGTGAAGATTTGATGGACTGTTATGAAGCGGTTTCTGGTGCACGAATGCATGCAGCTTACTATCGACCTGGTGGGGTCTATCGAGATTTACCTGATACGATGGCTCAAAACCAGGAGTCAAAATGGCATTCTGGTGAAAAACTTAAACACCTAAATAAAGATCGACAAGGGTCTTTGCTTGATTTTATAGACGCTTTTACAGGCCGTTTTCCTGGGTATGTTGATGAATATGAAACCTTATTAACCGATAACCGTATTTGGAAGCAACGAACGGTTGATATTGGGATAGTGTCACCTGAGAGAGCCTTACAGCTTGGGTTTACAGGGCCAATGTTGCGTGGTTCAGGTATTGAATGGGATTTGCGTAAAAAACAGCCTTATGAGGTGTATGATAAGTTAGATTTTGATATTCCTGTTGGCAAAACAGGGGACTGTTATGATCGTTATCTGGTTCGGGTAGCAGAAATGCGTGAGTCAAATAAAATTATTAAACAGTGTGTCAAATGGTTGAAGGAAAACCCAGGTCCGGTTATGTCTGATAATCATAAGGTGGCGCCTCCTGGTCGAGAAGACATGAAGTCAAACATGGAAGCGCTTATTCATCATTTTAAACTGTTTTCTGAAGGTTATTTTGTGCCGGAAGGGGAAGTTTATACCGCTGTTGAACATCCGAAAGGAGAGTTTGGGATTTATATGGTTTCGGATGGTGCGAATAAGCCTTATCGGATGAAAATTCGTGCGCCAGGGTTTGCGCATTTGGCCTCTTTGGATGAAATGGTGAAAGGTCATATGATTGCGGATGTGGTTGCGATTATTGGTACGCAAGATATTGTTTTTGGAGAGGTGGATCGATGAGTTCGACAGTAAACAGTGAAAACGTTATTCAGGGGGATGTGAAAGCACGCATTGACCGCTGGATAGCAAACTATCCCGAAGATCAAAAACAGTCTGCAACAATGGCGGCTTTGCGTATTGTTCAAGAGGTCAATGGAGGCTATTTAACGACCAATTTGATGGATCAAATTGCAGAATATTTAGAAATTCCTCCTATTTCAGTTTATGAAGTTGCAACGTTTTATTCCAATTATGAACATCAACCTGTTGGAAAATTTAATTTGTGCGTGTGTACCAGCATTTCATGTATGTTGAGGGGGAGCGAGGATATTCTTGAGTATCTAGAGAATAAATTGAATATTAAACCAGGCGAAATCACTGAAGATGGTCGTTTTTCGATTAAAAAAGTTGAGTGTTTAGGTGCGTGTGGCGGTGCTCCCATGATGCAGGTTGGTAAGGTGTATTATGAGGACCTTACGGAAGCTTCCCTTGATAAAATTCTAGATGGTATGGAGTAATAAATGGCTGTACAAAATGAAAATTGTTTTCGTTTAAACCACCTGGAAAACTCATGGGATATTGATGTCTATATGGCACATGGTGGTTATGAAGTTTGGAAAAAAGTGTTAGCAGGGGACTTAGAACCCACCGAAATTATTGAAGAAGTAAAAACATCTAATATCCGTGGTCGCGGGGGAGCAGGCTTTCCCACTGGGTTAAAGTGGAGTTTTATGAATCGCTTTGCTCCAGGGCAAAAATACATTGTCTGCAATTCGGATGAGGGTGAGCCAGGTACCTTTAAGGATCGAGATATTTTACGCTATAACCCTCATGCCTTGGTTGAAGGGATGATGGTTGCAGGTTATGTAATTGGTGCTTCTGCAGGCTATAACTATATTCGAGGTGAGTTTTGGGAACCTTATAAGCGCTTTACAAATGCCATCAATCAAGCTCGTCAAGCAGGCTTTCTGGGTGACAATATTTTGGGATCAGGGTATGACTTTGATTTGTATGCTCACCTTGGCGCTGGTGCTTATATTTGTGGTGAAGAAACCGCTTTAATTGAATCGATTGAAGGTAAAAAAGGACAGCCCCGATTTAAGCCTCCTTTTCCTGCGAGCTATGGCCTTTATGGCAAACCAACTACTATTAATAATACTGAGACGTTAGCGTCCATTCCAATGATTTTGGCAAAAGGTGGAGAGTGGTTTAATGATTTGGGGGTGCCTAATGCGGGTGGTACAAAATGTTATTCTGTGTCTGGACATGTAAATAACCCAGGTAATTTTGAGGTTCGAATGGGAACCCCTTTTAAAGAGGTTCTTGAATTGGCGGGAGGTATTTGGAAAGGGCGCCAATTAAAGGCGGTGATTCCTGGAGGGGCTTCAACAGCGATTTTACCTGCAGAAGATGCTTTGGCGATGAATATGGATTACGATTCGATTGCAAAAGCAGGCTCTTTTTTAGGTGCGGGTTCAATCATTATCATGGATGATCAAACGGACATTGTAAAAGTAGTGGAAAATTTAAGTCACTTTTATTGGGATGAATCTTGTGGTCAATGTTCGCCTTGTCGGGAAGGAACCGGCTGGTTATATCGAGTCATTAAACGTATTCGTGCTGGACAAGGTCGTCCTGAAGATATTGAAGCACTGAATGATGTTTGTGGGAAAATTATGGGGAATGTTATTTGTGGTCTAGGTGATGCGGCAACCATTGCTTTGAGCAGTGCACTAAAACACTATGAGCATGAGTTTGTTCATTACATTGAACATGGGTGCAGTATTTATGACCGAGCTTAATGAATTTATTGGCTGAAACGCTGTGTAAAATAGATCTATTAGGTTAATCAAAAAAACTTAGGTTAAATAATTATGGTAAAAGTTGAGATAAACGGACAAGTTGTTGAAGCTCATGAAGGTGACATGTTAATTGATGTTGCAGATGATGCGCAGATTCCAATTCCTCGTTTTTGTTACCACAAAAAACTATCAATTGCAGCAAATTGCCGTATGTGTCTTGTTGAAGTTGAGGGCGCATGGAAGGCTCTTCCTGCTTGTGCTACTCCTGTTACAGATGGAATGAAAGTCCATACCAAATCAGCAAAAGCCATTGCTGCACAAAAATCGGTTATGGAGTTTTTGTTAATTAATCACCCTTTAGATTGTCCTATTTGTGATCAAGGCGGTGAGTGTGAATTACAAGATGTCGCTATGGGGTATGGAGATGATGTTTCTCATTATTCAGAAGCCAAACGCGTTGTAAGTGATCGAGATGCAGGCTCTCTTATTAAAATGGATATGACTCGTTGTATTCATTGTACACGTTGTATTCGTTTTGGTCAGGAAGTTGCCGGAATGAAAGAATTAGGCGCAACGGGACGCAGTGAATGGATGTCCATTGGAACCTATATTGAAAAATCAATTACATCTGAAATGTCAGGTAATATGATAGACCTTTGTCCGGTTGGGGCTTTAACATCTAAACCATTTCGATATTCAGCTCGTCCTTGGGAACTTAAGGCGTATTCATCCATTGCTGCTCATGACAGTATGGGATCCAATATTTTTATTCATTCGAAAAAAGATAAGGTTAAACGAGTTGTACCTAGAGCGAATGAAACCATCAACGAAGTTTGGATTTCGGATCGAGACCGTTTTTCGTATGAGTCTTTAAATTCAGAAGACAGATTGACGCAACCAATGGTAAAAGAGAATGGTCAGTGGTATGAAGTGGACTGGGAAACGGCTCTTCAATCGACAGTAGAAGGACTAAAAAAGGTTTTAGCAACAGAAAAAGAAGTCGGCGTTTTGGCCTCTGCTAATTCCACGCTTGAAGAGTTGCATTTATTACAAAAACTGGCGCGTGGGCTTGGCATTGAGAACATGGATTTTCGTCATCGTCAAGTTGATTTTTCAGTTGATGAACAACTTGGTTTTAATGCGCCGTTATTGATGAATGAGTTGGTGGATATTGAAGCATGTGATGTATTTTTTATTGTTGGATCTTATTTAAGAAAAGAATTGCCTATTTTAAATCATCGTGTACGTAAAGCAGTTGTGAACAACGATGCAAAAGCGATTGTTTTAAACCCTGGAACATTGGAGTTTAACTATAAAGTTTCTCAGATTGAATCAGGTGATAATGGCATTGTTTTTGAACTGGCAGGTATTGCAAAAGCCGTTTTAGAATTATCAGACAACGATGATCAAGAATGGATGAGATGCATTCAGGCAACCAAAGCCCAAAAAGAAACTGCCCAAGTATTATGCGATGCTAAAAATGCCAGTATTATGGTTGGGCAAATAAGTCAAATGCATCCAGACTTTTCAGTGATTCAAAAACTGGTTGCTTTAATTGAAAATCGAACATCTGCTAAATTGAGTATTTTGCCTATAGCGGCAAATGAGGTTGGTGCACATCTTGTTAATTTTTTGCCTCTTTCGGGTAAGAATAGCTCAAAAATGATTTCAGGGAATTTGGCAGGTTTTATTAACTTGAATATTGAGCCTGAATTTGATTTTACAATGAGTCAACAAGCCATTTCCGCAATGAAAACCGCTGATTTTGTAGTCAATTTAACGGCATTTGATTCTGAAATTCAAAGAGAGTATGCGGATGTATTATTGCCAATTGCAGCATTTTCAGAGACGGCAGGAACGTTTGTAAATGCAACGGGGCTTAAGCAATCGTTTAAAATGTCAGTGAAACCTGCTGGGGATGCAAAGGCCGCATGGAAGGTTTTCCGTGTTTTAGGTAATATGTTTGATCTTGAAGGATTTGATTATATACACTCAAATGAAGTGTTACGCGATGTTTTGGATAATCAGCTTACTCGAATTGATTTAACCTCCATTTCATGTCAATTGCCTAAGAATAATGATTCAGAGGTTGCGCTGGTATCGCCTTATGCCATTGATGCTTTTGTTCGTCGAGCGCCATCGTTACAAGCAACCCCTGATGCGGACGTTGCCACTATGGGTAGAGGATAATATTGATGTTTGATGCACTCCAAGCTTTTTTATCAACTTTTTTATTTGATTGGTTGGCTATTTTAATTACATTAATTCTTCAAACGGTTGCCGTCGTTTTACCAATTATGTTAGTGGTGGCGTGGTTAACTTATGCTGAACGTAAGGTCATTGGGTTTATGCAAGTTAGAATGGGTCCTAACCGTGTTGGTCCATTGGGACTTTTGCAACCGATTGCGGATGCATTAAAGTTAATGACCAAAGAAGTTATTTTTCCTGATCAGTCAAATAAATATTTATTTATTATTGCACCGATTTTGGCTTTGGCCCCTGCTGTTGCCGCGTGGGCTGTGATTCCTTTTGCTGACGGAATGGTTGTCGCAGATATTAATGCGGGTTTGTTATATGTTTTAGCTGTTACTTCTATTATTGTGTATGGAACCATTGTTGCAGGTTGGGCTTCTAACTCAAAATATGCTTTCTTAGGGGCATTACGTGGATCTGCTCAGAAAATATCATATGAAATTGCAATGGGCTTTGCGCTTGTAACCGTGTTGATGATTGCAGGCAGTATGAACTTAACAGATATTGTGAATGCACAACAAGGTGGCATGCTAAATTGGTATTTATTACCTTTGTTACCGATGTTTTTTGTGTATTTTGTTTCAGGATTAGCTGAAACAAACCGAACCCCTTTTGATGTCATTGAAGGGGAAGCGGAGATTGTTGCAGGCTTCCATGTTGACTATTCAGGAATGACTTTTGGTGTTTTCATGTTGGCGGAATACGCCATGATGATTCTGATTTCCTTTATGACAGCAATTATGTTTTTAGGAGGTTGGTTGTCTCCTTTTGAAGGCATTCCTCTTTTAGAGTCGATGTTTGCGTGGGTTCCGCAACTTGGTTGGTTGGCCTTTAAAGTCTCTTTACTGTTATTTGTATTTTTATGGTTACGTGCAACATTCCCAAGATACCGTTATGACCAATTAATGCGTTTGGGTTGGAAAGTTTTAATTCCTCTGACGATTCTTTGGGTATTTGTTGTAGGTGCAATGAAGTACTTTAGTTTTGGTCCTTGGTTTAATTAGTTTAGAGGGTAGCATGGGTAAATTTTTAAAACATCAAATAAAAACATGGGGCCTAACTGAGTTATTTAAAGGTCTTAGTGTCACGGGTAGGTACTTCTTTAAAAAGAAAATAACGGTACGTTATCCTGAAGAAAAAACACCAATTTCCCCTCGTTTTCGGGGACATCATGCATTAAGACGTTATGAAAATGGAGAGGAACGTTGTATCGCATGTAAATTATGTGAGGCGGTGTGCCCTGCAAATGCCATTACCATTGAGTCAGAAGAGCGTGATGATGGCTCAAGAAGAACAACACAGTATGATATTGACATGTTTAAGTGTATTTACTGCGGCTTTTGTGAAGAAGCCTGTCCAGTGGATGCCATTGTTGAAACACGTGTTTTTGAATATGAGTTCCATGAGCGTGGGCCGAATATTCAAACAAAAGACAAGCTTCTAGCCTTTGGTGATAAACACGAAGCTCAAATTGCTGCCGATCGTGCAGTGGATGCAAAGTACCGATAACAGAAAGCGAATCAATATGACTTTTGAATTATTTATCTTTTACCTTCTCGCAGCAATTGCAAGTATCTCTGGTGTCATGATGATTACTATTAAGGATCCTGTAAAAGCCGCACTGTGGTTAGTGCTGGCTTTTATTGCGACAGCGGGTGTTTGGATTACTGCTCAAGCAGAATTTTTAGGCTTAGTGCTTATTTTGGTTTATGTTGGTGCAGTGATGGTTTTATTTTTATTTGTGGTCATGATGTTAGATATCAATCTGGCTATTTTAAAAGAAGGCTTTACGCAATACCTTCCTATTGGAACAATGGTTGTTTTGGCGATTTCTGCCATGATGTATTTAGTATTAGGTCCAGAGCGATTTGGTTTGGAAGCAACAGGTGCTCCTGTTGTTCATTCAGCAGATTACAGTAATACTAAAGCCATCGGTATTCAACTTTACACTTTCCATGTGTATGCATTTATTTTGGCTGCGGTTCTCTTGTTGATTGGAATCGTTGCGGCGATTGCCTTAACACTTCGTCGTAGACCTACGACAGAGGTTCGTTATCAAAACATTGATAAACAGGTTAAAACACAAGCATCAGAACGTTTAAAAATGATCAAAATGACCCCGGTTATTGAAGAGCCGATTAAGCCAAAAGAGGAGGAAGAAAAATGATTGCATTGTCTGATTATCTGATTTTTGGCGCCATACTTTTTGTAATCAGTATGGCTGGAATTTTTTTGAATAGAAAAAATGTAATTGTTCTTTTAATGGCAATTGAGCTATTACTCTTAGCCGTCAATACCAATTTAGTTGCATTTTCGCATTTTCATAATGATGTTACAGGGCAAATTTTTGTTTTCTTTATCCTAACGGTTGCCGCTGCAGAAGCGGCCATTGGTTTAGCGATTATTGTATTGGTTTTTCGTAAACGCAAGAGCATCAATGTGGATGATCTTGGCACTCTGAAGGGGTAGTTGATTAATGTTACACACAATTTTAACTTTAATTCTTGTTTCCCCTCTAATCGGTGCGGCATTCGCAGGTTTATTGGGTAGGCAAATTGGTCGAAAAGGCGCACAAGCGGTTACTATTTTAGGAGTGGCTGTTTCGACAGTGCTTTCGGTTTATGTTTTTAATGCTTTTGTGTTAAATAGTTCCGAAGCTTATAACGCCAGTCTTTATACCTGGATGGTCAGTGATGGTATTCGTTTTGAAATTGGTTTCATGATTGACGAACTGTCTGCAACGATGATGTTAGTGGTTACGTTTGTTTCTCTTATGGTTCATATCTATACAATAGGGTATATGGATCATGATGAAGACTACGATCATGATGATCCATATTTTCAGCGTTTTTTCAGCTATATTTCTCTGTTTACCTTCTCGATGCTTTCATTAGTGATGGCGAATAACTTCTTGCAACTTTTCTTTGGTTGGGAAGCGGTTGGCCTAGTGTCTTATCTTTTGATTGGTTTCTACATGAAACGAGAGTCAGCGATTCAAGCGAATCTTAAAGCTTTTTTAGTGAACCGGGTGGGTGATTTTGGGTTTATTCTTGGAATTGCCGTCGTATTTGTCTATTTTAATACGATGGACTACAACGAGTTTTTTGCTCAGCTTTCTGAAAATGGCGATGTCATGATTGAAATCATTCCAGGTGTTGAATGGTCAATGATTACCTTAATGCTTCTCTTGTTGTTTATAGGAGCAATGGGGAAATCTGCTCAAATGCCGTTACATGTCTGGTTACCAGAGTCGATGGAAGGGCCAACGCCCATTTCAGCGCTTATTCATGCTGCAACAATGGTAACGGCTGGTGTCTTTATGATTGCACGTTTATCTCCCGCATTTGAAATGTCGGAAACGGCATTGAGCGTCATCTTAATTATTGGTGCATCAACGGCATTTATGATGGGGCTTTTAGGACTAATTCAAGATGACATTAAACGTGTTATTGCATATTCAACGCTGTCTCAACTCGGATTTATGATTGCTGCAATGGGAGCTTCAGCTTACGCCGCAGGCATGTTCCATGTGCTGACACATGCTTTCTTTAAAGCACTGTTGTTCTTGGCCGCAGGTTCCGTCATTATTGCAATGCACCATAAACAAAATATTCGTGAAATGGGTGGATTGGCTAAATACATGCCAATCACTTATATAACAATATTAATAGGTTCTTTGGCATTAATTGGATTCCCTGGGTTTTCAGGGTTTTTCTCAAAAGACAGCATTTTATTATCTCTTAATGCCTCCGAGCGTTTTGGCTCAAGTTTTGCCTATGTTTTATTGATGGCAGGGGTTTTTATTACCGCATTCTATAGTTTCCGCATGTTCTTCTTGGTGTTCCACGGAAAAGAGAGTGAATACGTGAAAACCCATAAAATTAAAGAGTCGCCTTGGGTTGTAACTCTTCCCTTGGTTTTATTAGCCATTCCTTCTGCCTTGATGGGCTGGCCGATGATTTCTCCAATGCTAAATGGCGATTATTTTGGACAGGCCATTCAGGTTCTGCCACAAAATGACGTTATGCTATCGGTATACAACAATTATTTTCAGGGCGCTCTAAAACTGGTAACGGATGCTTTTATGACGTTACCTGTTGTCTTGGCCCTGTCTGGTGTTTTTCTTTCCTGGTTGATGTATATCAAAATACCAAGCTTGCCTGGTAAGTTGAAAAAAATGTGTCCACGAGGTTTCTATGTTTTGGACAGCGCTTATGGCTTTGATCGTTTAAATGAAATTGTATTTGTTGATGGAAGCCGTAAACTCAGTCATTTCTTTACAAAATCAATTGATATTAAATTGATTGATACAGGAATGGTAACAAGAACCTTTATGGCAATTGAAAATGCAGGGCAGGCATTGCGTTTAACACAAACAGGTTATATGTATCATTACGCATTTGCGATGATTTTTGGTCTGCTAGCAATGCTTGTTTGGACTCTTTGGTAATTTAAAGAATAAGATATAAGGAAATGGATTTCATGCTTACAGGCTTTCCAATTTTAAGCACATTAATTTGGCTTCCAATTGTTGGTGGTTTACTCGTGCTATTTGCAGGGCGTAACAATCCTACATTGGCTAAATGGCTCTCATTGTTTACAGTAGGGTTAACATTTATTCTTTCAATTCCTCTGTGGACGGGGTTTGATACAACAACCGCGTCAATGCAGTTTGTTGAGAACGTTCCCTGGATTCCGATGTTTAATATTAATTATCATCTAGGGGTTGATGGGCTTTCAATGCCACTGGTGTTATTAACCACGTTCACACAAGTGCTTGTCGTTGTATCAGCCTGGGATGTGATTAAAGAACGTGTAGAGCAATATATGGGTGCCTTCCTTATCATGGGGGGTATTATGGTCGGTGTGTTTGTTGCTCTTGATGCCATTTTGTTTTATGTATTTTGGGAAGCGTTGCTCATTCCCATGTTTATTGTTATTGGTAAATGGGGTGGCCCTAAACGAGTATATGCAACCTTAAAATTCTTTTTGTATACTTTTTTAGGTTCCGTATTTATGTTGGTAGCATTCCTTTATATGTACTATCAATCAGGAAGTTTCTCAATTTTGGACTTCCATGTCATGCACCTTGGAATGACTGCTCAAATTTTAATTTTCCTTGCTTTCCTAGCGGCTTTTGCAGTCAAAATTCCCATGTTTCCTGTACATACATGGTTGCCAGATGCACATGTTGAAGCACCAACAGCAGGTTCCGTTGTTCTTGCGGCCATTATGTTGAAAATGGGGGGCTACGGTTTTGTTCGTTTTAGTTTGCCTATTACCCCCGATGCCTCTATGACACTTGACTGGTTAGTGATTGGTTTATCACTCATTGCGATTGTTTATATTGGGGTCGTGGCGCTTGCACAATCGGATATGAAAAAACTGGTGGCTTATTCCTCTATTTCTCACATGGGCTTTGTGACGTTAGGGATGTTTGTTGTGTATGACATTATGCAATCAACCGGTTCCATGCAAGGTGCACAGTTGGGTATGGAAGGCGCAATGGTTCAAATGATTTCACACGGATTTATATCAGGTGCGATGTTCTTGGCGATTGGTGTTTTATACGACCGTATGCATACACGCGAGATTGCTGCTTACAGCGGTGTTGTGAATAAAATGCCGTGGTTTACCATGTTTGCTGTTCTATTTGCAATGGCAAATGTTGGACTACCAGGTACATCAGGGTTTGTTGGTGAATTTATGGTTATCTTAAGTTCCTTTAAAGCGAATATTTGGTATGGAACCTTAGCTGCGTTAACCTTAATTATTGGTGCCGCCTATACCTTATGGATGATTAAACGGGTTTTCTTTGGCCCAGTGACTAATGAAAATGTTGAAAAACTTCAAGACCTAAATAAACGAGAATTTGCACTAATGGCAACGTTGGCCGTTTTTGTTATCGGACTGGGTGTGTTCCCAAGTCCATTAATCGAAGTCTTACATACATCTGTTGAGCATTTACTTGTTCAAGCAACAACTTCTAAACTGTAATTAGGAATAGGTGAGTTAACCATATGAATTTTGTTATTCCATCATTTACACCAGCGGTTCCCGAAATGGTGTTATTAGCACTTATTTCAACGATTTTGATCGCGGATACTTTTTGGGCAAAACGTTTTCAATTTGCAACCTATTACGCAACTCAAATAAGTTTAGTTGTTGTAGGGTTCTTAATTATCTCCAGTTTTGCAACGGTACCAGTCATTACCTTTGATGGCAGTTTTGTTCGAGACAGTTTTGGTGATGTTTTAAAACTGTTTGTCTTAGCCGTTTCATTTGGTGTGTTCTTTTTTGGAAGAGAGTACCTTGTTCAACATAAGTTTTTTAGTGGTGAATTTTTTGTACTGGGGCTGTTTAGTGTTCTAGGGATGTTTGTCATGATTTCGGCGCATAACATGATTACCATGTACCTTGGGCTAGAAATTATGTCTCTTGCAATTTATGCCATGGTTGCCATGCGTAAAGAGAGTGCAGGTGCCGTTGAGGCAGGCTTAAAATACTTTGTATTAGGGGCACTTGCAACAGGCATGCTGTTATATGGTTTCTCAATGATTTATGGTGCAACAGGCTCAATTACTTTCCCTGAAATTGCGGATATTATTGCTTCAGGTAAAGCAGATACTGTTGTGCTTTCATTTGGTGTGGTATTTGTTGTAATTGGTCTTGCCTTTAAATTAGGTGCCGTTCCTTTTCATATGTGGGTACCTGATGTGTATCACGGTTCGCCAACAGCTGTTACCCTCTTTTTAGCAACAGCACCTAAAATTGCTGCCTTTGCAATGCTATATCGTCTTTTGGCGGAAGCAATGCCTGATCTGCTTAAGGATTGGCAGTCGCTTATTATTATGTTGTCGGTGCTGTCTTTAATTGTGGGAGCATTTGTTGCCATTGTTCAAGATAACTTAAAGCGCATGTTGGCTTATTCCGGTATTGGACACATGGGCTTCTTGCTATTGGGTGTGATTGCTGCAACACCAGATGGGTATGCTTCCGCAATGTTTTATGTTGTCATTTATGCCATTACAGGTGTAGCAGGGTTTGGTGTGATTGCGACCTTATCCAGAACAGGTAAAGAATTTGATTTAATTTCAGACTTTAAAGGCTTGAATGCGCGTAATCCGTGGTTAGCCCTAATGATATTGATGATTATGTTCTCTATGGCAGGTGTCCCGCCTTTTATAGGTTTTTGGGCGAAACTTCTTGTGGTTGAAGAAATTATTCAAGCAGGCTTTTTATGGTTAGCCGTATTAGCTGTTATTGCCGCAGTAATCAGTGCTTTCTATTATTTGAAAGTGATTAAAGCCATGTATTTTGATACACCAGAGGATGCCTCAAAATTAGAACCCGCTAATAGCCGTTTAACCATTGGGGTAAGCAGTATCGCTATTTTATTATTAGTACTCGGACTGTTACCAGGAACGATGATTGATGTTTTTTTTAACAGTTTGAATGTGGTTTCATAAGTGACTTTTTAATCAGGGTCACGGTGAAAAAAAGCCCCGAATATCTCTGGGGCTTTTTTATTGAGAGAATGTTTTTAGAAAAGGAATCATAAAAAAATGGATTTAAATCAAGCCGTTTGGTTGTTACTTATCACAGGGTTTATTTTAGCTAATATTCCTTTCTTATTGAGTAACCGTTTATTCTTGTTTATTAAAATGACCCATAAATCATTTATTGTGAATGTAATAGAATGGTTTGTGTATTTTTTAATGACAGGGCTTTTTGCTTATTTACTAGAAAATAAAAGCATGGGGCATGTTGCACCTCAAACGTGGGAGTTTTATATCGTTGCATTATTTATGTTTTTAATTTTTGCTTTTCCAGGGTTTATTTATCGCTATAATTTAAGCCAGTTTTCCAAAAAGCATAAAAAAAGTTCTGGGCAAACACTTTAAAACTCAAAACATAATCATTCAGCAATTTGATCAGTGTTTTCTTAGGTCTTTCTGATCTGTCTCCCAAGATTTCTTTTAAATAAAAATCGTATAAGGCTTGCGTTAATCATTTAATCTCCTATAATACGCCTCATTGAAGCACATTACATGCTTTTTAATCTTATATTGTCGCGGGGTGGAGCAGCTTGGTAGCTCGTCGGGCTCATAACCCGAAGGTCATAGGTTCAAATCCTGTCCCCGCTACCACATTCTAAAGCCAGATTATCAATCTCTTTAACAGGGAATGAAGTCTGGCTTT